>JANNWO010000107.1:0-4267 GCA_031408395.1 Sphingomonadales bacterium
GCCTACAGCGAAGCCGACGTGCGCGAGGGCTTTGAGGCGACCAAGCGCGAAGGCCTCAGTTCCTTCGGCGATGACCGGGTGTTCATCGAGAAGTTCATCCTCAACCCGCGCCACATCGAAATCCAGATCCTCGGCGACCAGCACGGCAATATCCTTTACCTGAACGAGCGCGAATGCTCGATCCAGCGCCGTCACCAGAAGGTGGTCGAAGAAGCGCCGTCGCCGTTCGTCACGCCCAAGATGCGCAAAGCGATGGGCGAGCAGTGCGTCGCCCTGTCGCGCGCGGTGGGATACTACAGCGCGGGCACCGTGGAGCTGATCGTCAGCGGCGCGGACCCGACGGGGGAGAGCTTCTACTTCCTCGAAATGAATACGCGGCTTCAGGTCGAACACCCCGTTACCGAAGCGATCACCGGCATCGATCTGGTCGAACAGATGATCCGCGTCGCCGCGGGCGAGAAGCTCGCCTTCGGCCAAGACGACATCGGGATCGACGGCTGGGCGATCGAGAACCGCGTCTATGCCGAAGACCCCTATCGCGGCTTCCTGCCCTCGACCGGACGGCTGGTGCACTATTCCCCGCCGGTCGCTGGCTGGCAGGAGGACGAGACTGTTGCGGGCAAGCCCCGGCGCGGGGTGGCGCATGGCGCGGGCTCGGTGCGGGTCGATGACGGGGTATATGAGGGCGGCGAGGTTTCGCGCTTCTACGACCCGATGATCGCCAAGCTGATCACCTGGGCCCCGACCCGCAATGAGGCGGCGGACCTTCAGATCGAGGCGCTCGACCATTTCCGAATCAAGGGCCTTGGCCACAACGTCGATTTTCTCAGCGCAATCATGCAGCATCCGCGCTTTCGCTCGGGCGAGCTGACCACGGGCTTCATCGCCGAGGAATATCCTGAAGGCTTCCACGGCGCGGCGACCGACGAGCACGTCAAGCGCCTGTTAGCGGCAGTCTGCGCAGGCAACGAGTTCACCCTGCAAAGCCGCGCGCGGCGCATCTCGGGTCAGCTCGACGGCGATGATGGGCGCGAAGGGGTGTTGCGGGTGGCCACCGAATGGCTGGTCAAGCTGGGCGACGAGCGCTTCGCAGTCACGCTGGGCGAAGGCCACGCGGTGGTCGATGGCGTGCGGGTCGAGGGAACCTGCGACTGGATGCCGGGGATGGCGCAGGCCATTGCGACCGATGGAAATGGGCTACGACTCGGCCTGATCGTCGAGCGCGTCGGCAACCAGTGGAAGGTCACCACGCGCGGCGCGGCGCACACCGTTCTAGTGCTCCCGCTGCGTCTTACACGGCACGAATCGCTGATGCTTGAGAAGGTGCCGCCCGATCTCTCGCGGTTCCTGATCTGCCCGATGCCGGGGATGCTGGTGAAGCTCCATGTTGCGCAAGGCGAGACCGTGCAGCCCGGCCAGCCGCTCGCGACTGTCGAGGCGATGAAGATGGAGAACATCCTGCGCGCCGAAAAGGAAGGCGTGATCGCCAAGATCAACGCTGCGGAAGGCGAGAGCCTCGCGGTCGATGCCGTGATCCTCGAGCTGGAGTGATGCATCTGGCGCACGCGCCCGATGCGGCCGCGGCTGCGGAGATCGGCTTCGACCAGTTCCTCGCCGTCGACATCCGGGTCGGCACCGTGGTTGCGGCCGAGCCTTTCCCGGAAGCGCGCAAGCCCGCCTTCAAGCTGGTCATCGACTTCGGCCCGGCGATCGGTGTGAAGACATCGAGCGCGCAGATCACCGACCGCTATGATCTCGCCGACCTGCCCGGGCGGCAGGTCGCGGCGGTGGTCAACTTCCCGCCGCGCCAGATCGGCAAGTTCATGTCCGAGGTGCTGACGCTGGGCTTCGGTGACGAGAGCGGCGCGGTGATTCTGTTTTCGCCGGACAGTCCGGTGCCGAACGGATCGCGGCTGTTTTGAAGCGTTCATTCGCAGACCCGCTGAAGGGTTGCTGACCATTCCAACGGGCCGGTGTTTCTTGACCCCCGTTAGACCCCATCCAGACCCCGTTTAGAATGGGTTACACCTCGCCTAGACCCCCTCTAGCCCCCCGCTTGAGGCGGTGTTGACGAAACCAGGTGTAGGGCGAATTTTCTCGCCAACTGGAACGATTCTTGCGCCGCTCCGCAATGATTGTTCGATCTACGTTGGTGGACTGCACCAATTTTCTGATCTGCGACATAAAATTGCTCGCCGATCTGGTGTATACGTCCGTTATGAAAAGTATTTCTCTAACCGAGTCGCGTAAATTTCCCGCGTAAGGGATTGAATCTCAGGGGATGATTTAGTCATGGCACACACCGGAACCGGATTTTTCGATCACAAGGGCAACTTCTTCAAGTCGGCGCGAGAAGCGACCGCGAGCGACCTTGCAGCGCTGCTCGGCAAGATCGGGGACGGCGAGAGCCTCGCGCCGGGCATCGCCAACATGCTGCTCGAACGGCGGGCTGAGCTTGAACAGCTCTTCGCCGAGCACGACTTGATGGTTGGGGAAGAAGCGACGATGAAAGCCGCGCGCATCGCAGAAGCCCCCGGCAACGTCGCGCGTTTGCCGGCCCGCCCGGCGCACTAAACCTTTGGTATTAGGCCAGTATCAGGTGCAGGCACTGGTTGAATTCGGTGAGCACGTAGTCGCCGAAAGCATCACCATTGGCAAAGCCGCGCCGCCGGTAGAGCGCCAGTGCCGGCTCGAAGGCGGGGCCCGTGCCGGTCTCTAGGCTGAGGACGCTAAGTCCCTGACCGCGGGCATGAGCGATGATCGTCTCGAGCAGTGCCGCCGCGAGACCCTGCCGCAAGTAATCGGGATGGGTGCGCATCGACTTCACCTCGCCGCACGCATTGTCGAGCGTTTTCAAGGCCCCAATCGCCACAACCCGCTCGCCCGCATGAACCGCCCACACCGTGACATCCGGGTGCTTCAATCCCGAAACATCGAGCGCGAAGCTCAGTCCCGGCGGCGAGCCATCGATCATGGCGCGCTGGTGGAAGGCGGCGAGCTCCTGCACCTGAGGGTCGGCAAGGTCGGCTAAGGCGATGATCAACCAGTCATTTCCTCGGCTAGAAACGCAGCGACGTCGGCAAGGTCGACGTCGCGCGCCACATAGGCCTCACCCAAAGCGCGGAGCAGCAGGAAGGGCAGGGTGGTGCCTTCCGCCTTCTTGTCGTGGCGCATATGGTCGACCAGAGCAGCTCCGTCGCAGCCAAGGCCGAGCGCGCTGAGCTGC
This sequence comes from Sphingomonadales bacterium, assembly GCA_031408395.1. Classification (GTDB taxonomy): domain Bacteria; phylum Pseudomonadota; class Alphaproteobacteria; order Sphingomonadales; family Sphingomonadaceae; genus Erythrobacter. Next base: position 3,227 of record JANNWO010000107.1, read on the forward strand.
GAGGGTAGTCCGGCAGCAGCGATGGCGCACGCGGCCCGATCGGCATCGGCGGGGGAAATCTCCCCCCGCCGCGCCGAATAGCGTGCCGCGAGCACCATGCCCAAGGCAACCGCCTCGCCGTGGAGCAGGCGGTCGGAAAAGCCGGTCTCGGCCTCGAGCGCATGGCCGAAGGTATGCCCGAGATTGAGTAGCGCACGGCGGTCCTGTGTCTCGCGCTCGTCCGCAGCGACGATCCGCGCCTTCATCGCGATGCTGGTGGCGATGGCGTGTTCGAGCGCGGCAGGTTCACGCGCCAGCACCTTGTTTCCATTGGCTTCCAGCCACGCGAAGAAGGCGGCGTCACCGAGCAGCCCGTATTTGAGCACCTCGGCAAACCCTGCACGCATCTCGCGGTCAGGCAGGCTGCCGAGCACCAGCGGATCGATCAGCACCAGCGATGGCTGATGGAAGGCGCCGATCAGGTTCTTGCCGGCGGCTGTGTTGATCGCGGTCTTGCCGCCAACTGATGAGTCCACCTGAGCGAGCAATGTCGTCGGTAGTTGCACGAAGCCGACCCCGCGCTTGGCAATCGCGCAGGCAAAGCCCACGAGGTCACCCACCACTCCGCCGCCGAGCGCGAAGACGTGATCCTTGCGGGTGACGCCCAGCGCCAGCAGCCAATCGGTGAGTCGTTCGAGCACTCCCCATGTCTTGGCATCCTCGCCCGGCTCGACCACGAACCACTCTGGGGCAAAACCATTCGCGGAAAGCTCCGCCTCGACCGCAGCGCCGAACAGCCGGCGCGTGTTGCTGTCGGCGACGAAAGGCACGGGCCGCCCGCCGCCGTAGCCCTTGAGGAACGGCGCGGCGGCCTCGGACAGGCGCCCCAGCAGCCCCTCCTCGATCACGACCTCATAGGAACGCCCGGCGAGCGCGACGGGAATTACAGCCATTGGTCGATCGCCTCGATGATTGCGCGGGCGGTGCCTGCGTGGGGGCCGTTCTCGCTGATGACACGGATGGGGGCCTCGGCATAGAAGGGCGCGCGTTCGGCGGCCAGCC
>JANNWO010000108.1:0-2860 GCA_031408395.1 Sphingomonadales bacterium
TGGCGCACGCGCATTTCGCTTGCAATCGCCAAGCTGTCGCTGTGCTATGGTCGCGACCCGCTCATGTCGAGCGCAATCGCTGTCTCGACTTCGCTCGACATGAGCGGGCAAGGGGTAAATCGGGGGAGATTGATCGATGAACGTTATCGCACGGATATTGGTGCTGCTGGTGGGCGCGCTGTTCTTGTTTTTAGGTGTCGGCGTCTGGTTCAATTTCGATCAGGGGTTGGCCGGGTTCGCGCTGACGGTCACCGAACCACTCGGCCGTGCGGCAATGCGCGCCGATTTTGCCGGCTTTTTCTATAGTATCGCTACTTTCTGCCTCCTTGCCGCGTGGCACAAATCGCGCTGGTGGGCAGGGGCTGCGGCGATACTGGTCGGTTTCGCGATTTCAGGCCGCGCGCTCTCAATCTTGCTCGAAGGCCCGGCCCACGGCGGCACAATGCCTATGCTGGTCGAGGGAGGGTGCGTCGCGATATTGCTCTTCGCGCGATGGGTGTGGTCGCGGGACTAACCGCTAGCCATGCGCCCCGAAATGGTGCGCGATCGCGGCCCCGACGCGGAGTGTGAGCGCGTAAGCCTCGGCAATCGGATCGATATAGGCAGTCTGGATCCCGGCATAGGTCGCGGCCCCATCGTCGGGATAGTCGGTGGGTTCGGTCACGGTGAAATCGGCAATCTCGGGTTCTGAAACCGGGTAAGCGCGGCGGAGCTGGGTGACGGCGTCGTCGATCCGCAGCGTCAGCACCATTTCGATCACATCGTCACGCGCAATATCGTTCGAGCGCGAGAAGGCGGGGATTTGGACGGCCTTCAAAAACATATGTTGCATCAGCGCGAGCCGGATCGCGTGGAGCGCGCCAAGCGACCGGCGCATATCCTCGCGGCCAGCCACAGCCTCGGCTTCGGGGAGCCGCGCCAGCAGCCGGTTGAGCTTGAGCCCGTCGATCCGCAGCCGCGAGGCGAGGCGGCGGAACACACCGTTGCGGTCATCGCCCATCAGATGTTCGGCCAAGGCAAGGCACGGGCGTTCGAGCGCGTCCTCGGCACCACGATACGGGCGGCTGGCCCAATAGGCTGAATTGAACAGCTCTCCATAAGCCGCGACCGATTTGATGCTGGCAAGCGCATTCGCAGCATGGAGCATCCGCATCAGCATCAGCCCGCGTGGGCTAGCCGCGATCAGATCGGCGATGGCCTCCAGGTCTTCGCCCGCTGCCGTGCCGACGCCCGCGATGACGTTCACCGGATAGCCGAGCTGCTGGAGCACTGCATTGTGCGGGATCGCACGGATTTGCCGCAAATTCATCTCGCGATCCGCCGACAGATCGGACTGGCGGCGCGATTTGCGGCTGCCGGTTTCGTTGAGCAGCCCCAGCCCGAACGCGGTGATCGCGCGGGTGTATGACCGGCTTTCGAGATAATCGCGCTGCACAGCGCGGATGCCGCGATAGAAATCGAGGCTGAGATCGGTGCGGGTGTAGAAGGGATCCTCGGCAGCCGGGTCAGGCGCTCGCTCGATCTCGGCGATCCGCGTGAGCGTTGCCAGCGCCAGTTCGGGGGTGCGGAAAAACAGATAGCCGTCGCCGCCCTGAAAACTGACTTCGGGTTCGACGCGGGTGCCACCGTGTGCAAATTGCGCCAGCGCCCAGTTGCTCATCGGATAGCGCAGCCGGTCAGCCATGCCTGCGGGATGCGCGCCGCGGCCCATCGATTCGCCGTGGGTGTTGAAGATGAGGGCGGCCACGCCGGTCAGCCCGTTCTTCTGGATCGCCCGCGCCAGCCGTCCGTGGAGCCGTTCGATGGCGAGCGCGGCGGGCAGCTGGCCCACAAACCGCCCAGCATCCGAAAACCCTGTCTGGATTGCTATACGCCCGCGCGTTCGGGCATACTCCTGATACGCAGGCTCGGCGAGCAGGCTGTCGAGGAAACGTCCGCCATGTTCGAGCGCAGTTTCGGTTTCGAACAATGGCGAGACATCGACCTTGTCGGCAATTCCGAATAGCTTGGCGAAATAGAGCGCGGCGAGGACCGTCGTCGGCGCTTCGCATTCGGCGATCAGCATCCGGATCGGTGCGTCGCCATCAATGTGGTGGATGATCTGCGCCATGCTCAGGAACTGGCGGATCGCGGTGGTGCTTTCGATTGCTAGCGCGGCGAAATTGCTGCGCAGCGGTTTGGCTTCCGCAAGCAGTTTGCGCATCCGTTTAAGCGCGGTGCCGCTGGCGAGATCGAGGCTGTTATCAGGATCGATCCGGCGGCGAATCGCGTTGTGAAGCTGTGCGGCATTCACCCGGAAATGAATCCAGCCCATGCCCAGCCCCTCGGCGCGCATCGCGGCGGCGAGCGTGAGGAGGGCAGTCGCTTGGTCATGCCAGACTGCCATCGCTTCAAGTTCGGCGATAAGCGTTGCAAGGCTGGTCAGCTTTGCAGGGTGATCGGCTGTCAGCGCATTGGCGGCAGTGGCAAGATCGCCGGGATCGTCGAGGTCGGCGGCAAAGCGCGTCGCCATGTCGCGCGCAAGGGATTCGGCGGCATGGAGTTGCTCTACTCTACCTCCCCATAATGGGGAGGGGGACCGCGAAGCGGTGGTGGGGTCGCTGTCCGCTGCGCCAGACCCCTCCACCATTTCGCTTTGCGAAACGGTCCCCCTCCCCGTTTCGGGGAGGTATTGGGAAAGCACCGCCGCATACCCCCGCAGCCGCTCGGCCTTTTCGGTCAGCCGGAACGATATGCTCGTGGCCCAGCTGATGTCGGTCCGCCCGTCCATGTCATAGCCGACCCAGCTCGCCAGCCGGAACGGCATCGGCCGCACCGCCTGCCACTGGCGCGGCCAGCACTCACGCGCAACGTCGAGGAT
>JANNWO010000109.1:0-28480 GCA_031408395.1 Sphingomonadales bacterium
GCGGTGTCGACCGTCCCGATCAGCGGGAAGGCGAGCCGCCCGTCGATATCGGTGATAAAGGTTCCGCCCAGCGTCGGAGCGCCAACCACCTCGATCTGCAAGGTTTCCTGCGGGCCGATCCGATAAAAGTTTGCGTCGCGCGGCGCGGGCAGTTCCTCGAGCGCGGAGACTTCGATGCCGGGATCGAGCCCTACGGATCGGTCCATCGCGCACGACGACGCCAGGCCGGCGACCGCAAGAATGGCGATATGTCGCAGATTACAAACCATATTGCCCCTTGTGTCCCGAACCATGTCTTAGTGGATTCTCGCCCGCTGCCAACCCATTTCACTGCTTGGATCAGAGCCAATCCGGACATTCCCAGCCCTGCCATCGCGCGCGAGGCATAGCAGCAGCCACAGCGAAACCGATTGGAAGATCGGTGTGCGCAGCGGATAATCGACTGCCGAGGCGGCCATGATGATAATCAGCATGGTAATCCAGAAGATTACCAACGCGCGCGAACTACGCTTGTCGCGCGCGATCCGCAGGATCGTGGCGCCCAGCCAACCGATCAGGCAGAGCGCGCCGGCGGTTGCCGGCAGCCCGCCCTCGATCACCAGCTGCGCCCAGTCATTATGCGCCTGGTTGACGTAGAGCGGCAAGAGCAACGCGGTCGGCTCGTAGATACGGTAAACCGCATCGAATGCGCCGAACCCGGTGCCTGCCAACCAGTGGTCGCGCATCATCGCTCCTAGCACGGGCAACAAGGACCAGCGCAGGTCGTCGATGGTGCCGCTGCTCGACAACAGGTCGGCGGCGGCCGGCGCGCGGCCGAGCAGGATGAAAGCAGCCACCATGAGGCAGGCCGCCGCGCCGCCTCCAGCAACAAGAGCAAGACGGCGACGCCGCGGCCCTTGCGAGGCCTCCGCAGTGACCGGCGTGGCTGGTTCGCGCGCGCGCAAATCCGTCCACATCATCAGCCCGCCCGCCCCCACCGCCAGTGCCGCAGCACCAAGGCCCGCGCGCGAACCGCTGATCAGGACCGCCAGCAGGATCAGGACATAGAGCGGGGCTAGCGCCAACCGCGCCCACGACGGCAGGCCTCCGGACCGGCCGCCCGCCGCCAGTCTGGCGATGATGAGCAGCACAATTCCAGCAAAGACCGCCGCATGGTTTTCGTTGGCGAAGATGCCCGCCGGAGCGCCGCGGTTCGTCAACGCGAACAGATAGAAAGGACTCCGAATCCCGCCGATGACCTGCAAGATGCCCAATACCGCGTTGATCGCGCCCATGGCGGTGATGGCGAGGAGGATAGCCTGCGTCTGCAACCGCGCGCAAAGCAACAGCAGTAGAGCGGTGACGGGGACGATCATCGCCAGCAAGGCATTGAGCCCCCGGAACGGCGCTAGCGAGATCGGCCGCCAGATCCCGTCGATTCCCGCAAGCCGATCAAGCCCGGCCACGATGTCCCGGCCCGGCAACGCCTGCCAAAGCGAGGGCGGGAGGGGCACGAGCTGGACGATCATCCAGATCAGCAGCGCGCCGCCCAGCACAAACGGCACCCTTGCCTGTGCGAAGTCGGCGGCGCGCAGGTGATACAATGCAGGGATCAGCAGCAAGGCGGCGATCGGACGCAAGACGGCGTTTTGCAACGGATCGGGCCGCGAACTCCCGCCCAGCAGCGCCACAATCACCACGAACAGCGCAAACCACAGCCATGGCTTGCCTCGGGCAATTGCATCGGCCTGTGCAATCCGCGTCATTCGAGCGTCCCTTCCTTGAGGATATCGCCCGGAGGCGCCCCGAATATCCACGTCTGGTAGGGCAGATAGCATTGATCAAACAGCATGGAGGCCTGCGTCCAGCTCACGAACATGATCATCAAGCCCGCATAGGGCATCGCCACATGCAGCCATTTGCGCTCGCCGAACGCAAAGAAGGGCAGCCGGGCGAAGATCATCGCCTGTATTGGTATGAGGAAATAGGCATAACGATCGGCAATCACGCTCGAAAGCGCGAGCAGCAGCATGGCAAAGACCATCCCCGCAGAGCCGATGCTGACGAGGCTGTAGTCCGCTTCGTATTTGCGCGCCCACTTGCCGCGCAGGACATAGTGGAAATAGACCCCAGTCAGCAGCATCGCCCCGACCCGGAAAACCGCGCCGAACGCATCGACGCCGCCGCCAACATAACGCGTGACAGCGAGGCCGCCGCTGTATCCTCCGGCGAGGAACAGCAGGCCGGGAATGGCAAGCACCCCGGTCGCAACCAACCGCCTCGGGCTGTACACGCCGGCCGCCAGCGGCACGAGAGTGATGAACACGAGCGCGCTGGTGTGGAACCCGCCGGCCAGCAGCACCAGCAGCGCATAACGGATCGGACGCCGATCAATGAACGCGGCGAACGCCACGCACATCACCCCGATCGCCGCCCCCTGCCTGATGCCCGACATCGGCATGTTGATGATGAGAATGGGAAACAGCAAGATCAGGAAGGCCAGCGGATCGGGTTGCCTGCGCGCAAGGACATGTACGCCGCCAAAAAAGATCGCGCCCGAGATCACGTTCAGGACCGGATAGTACAACCCCAGATCCTTGACCCACCTGAGGATGAACCACCAGACCGGCTCGCTCAGATCGGCGATGAGATCAGCGGCCACCAGGTCCGCCGCATCGTACTGGGCATAGTAGCCCGGCCAGTCGCAGCCGACCTGGAAGCGGAACGCCGCAAACAGGAACAGCGCCGCGAGCACGGGGAAATAGAGCTGGCGGCGCAGCTTGCGCGCGCCGAGCGTGGTGTAGCTCAGCGCGAACAGGAACAGCGCAAAGAGAACGTAGATCACCGGTGAGCTCTCCCTTGCGCCGCGCCGAGCAGTATGTCGGCCACACGCGGCGCCCATACGCCGAGCGCATAGTGCGTTTCAACCTTCCGGCGGCCCTTTGCCCCCATCCGTTGGCGCAGGGCCGGATCTTGCAGCAAGGTCATGATCGCGTCGTGCCACTCGGCCTCGCTGTCGGCGAGGAAGCCGTTGACGCCGTGCTCGACGATGTCGACATTGACCCCGACCGGCGAGGCCACGACGGGAAGGCCGCAAGCCATGTACTGGAGCAGCTTGTATCCGCACTTGCCCCGCGCCCACGGGGTATCGCCCAGCGGCATGATGCCAATGCTCATCGCCTGAATGCGCGATACTTCCGACGCCTCGCTCCACGGTTCGCTGTCCAGCAGCGGATGCGCGATGGCCGCGTGGCCTGCCCCCACCGCGAGGATGCGCGCGCCTGAGGCCGCCGCCGTGCTGGTCAACAGCGGCATCAGCGGCTCGACATAGGCGCCCCATGTGCTCGGCGTGCCGATCCAGCCGATCCGGGAGGTCTCTTCGGGCGCAGGCGCGGACGCGACGTGATAGGCGTCGAGATCGACGACAGTCGGCACGATTGCGACCCGTGCGGCGCCCGCCGCCCTTGCGCGCGCGGCGAGATAGGGATTGCCCGCGGTAACCAGCGCGGCTCTGGCCATCAGCTGATCGATCTTGTCTCCGAGCACGCGCCGCACGGCGCCTGAGCGGTGCAGATCGTAATTGTGAAACACCGCATCGTCGAAGTCGACGACCAGCGGAACCCCGCGTGGCAGCAGCCACTTCTCGAGCGCCCAGGGAAGCCACGGCAGTGCCTCCTTTTCGAGCCACAGCACATCATAGCCCCCCGCGCGCCGCAGCGGGCGCGCCCGGCGCGTATAGGCCGCCAGCGCGGGGAGCGAGGTCGACTGCCCGGTATAAAGGCGCGCCAGATACTCGCCGTCAAAGAAGGGATCGAACGTCGTCTCGAACCCCGCCTGCGCCAGCGCCGGGGCATATTGCATATGCCGCAGCCGGCTCGACGCTCCCAGAGCGTCATAGCGGGTCACCATCAGCGCCTTCATGCGAGGCTGCTCCGCCACGCCTGCAGCATCAGGATGATCCACAGGCGGTGCGTCCAGTCGCGGCGCCCCGAGAGATGCTCAGCCCATGCCGCGCGGACCGGGACCGGGTCGATGAGCTCGTCGCGCCGCAGCGCCTCTTCGGATAGCAGGTCCTCCGCCCAGCCGCGCAAAGGCCCGCGCAGCCAATCGCCGACCGGGATGCCGAAGCCCGCCTTCGGCCGCTCGATCAGCTCGCGCGGCACGTGGCGGTAGAGGATCTGGCGCAAGGCCCACTTGCCTTGGCCCTCGCGGATCTTCATCCCCATCGGCAGCCGCGCCGAGACCGCGATCACGCCGGGATCGAGAAAGGGCACCCGCGTCTCGAGGCTCACCGCCATCGCCGCGCGGTCGACCTTGCACAGGATGTCGTCGGGCAGATAGGTGCGCATGTCCTGCACCATCATCCGCGCCGCGGCATCCTCAGGAAGGCCGGCGGGCAGCGGATCGTCGAGCAAGGTCTGGCCCGGGTCAGTCAGTCCGCCGACCAGAGCTTCGCCGGGCCATTCCGACACGAGGCTGCGGTAGAGATCGTCGACATTGCGCACATCGCGCAGCCGCGCGGCGAGGCGGTGGGCCTTGTCGCCCGGGTGCTTTACCCGGCCCCCGGAGAGCACGCCGATACCGTCCCATCCGGCCACTGGAACCGCCGCAATGGCCACGCCCAGCGCGCGGCGCAGCGGATGGGGCATCCAGTCGATCTTCTGCCAGATGCGCGGCCCCCAGAAGTAGCGGTTGTAGCCGCCGAACAGCTCGTCCCCCGCATCGCCTGACAGCGCCACCGTCACCTCAGCGCGCGCCGCGCGGCATACGAGGTAAGTGGGGATCTGCGAGGAATCCGCGAACGGCTCGTCATACATTGCGGGCAGCAATGGGATCACCTCGCGCGTCTCGCCCTCGGTGACGGTGATCTCTGTGTGCTGCGTGCCAAGGTGGCGTGCGACTGCGGCGGCATAGGGCGCCTCGTTGAAGCCCGCATTCTCGAACCCGACGGTAAAGCTGCGCACCGGCTGCGCCGACTGCGCCTGCATCAGCGCGACGATCAGCGAACTGTCGATCCCGCCCGACAGGAATGCACCCAGCGGCACATCGGCGACCATCTGCCGAGCGACCGCGCTGCGCATCGCCGCTTCGACACCTGCCAGCGCCTCGGCCTCGCTGGTGAAAGGCGTCGCGGCCCCCTCGTCCAGCGTCTCATTCAAGGACCAGTAGCGGCGCAGCGAGAGCGTTCCGTGGCGATCGCCGGGGCGCAGCGGCGTATGCGGCGCGGCAGGCGGCGGCGCACCCTCGACAGTGAGGATACACCCGGGCTCGAGCTTGTAGACACCGGGATGGATGCTACGCGGCGCAGGGACACAGGCAAAGCGCAGATACTGCGCGAGCGCCTGGCGGCACACTTCATGCGGGAAATCAGGATGCCTCCGCAAGGCCTTGAGTTCCGACCCGAACACCAGCGCGCGCCCGGCCCAGCCCCAATAGAGCGGCTTTTCCCCGATCCGGTCGCGGGCGAGCGAGAGCTTCCGCTCGTGCCGGTCCCACAGCGCCAGCGCGAACATGCCCGCTGCGCGCCGCAGGGTCTCGTCGAGGCCCCAGTGGGCGACCGCGGCCAGCAGCGTTTCGGTGTCCGAATGTCCGCGCCACTCGGGCGCCGCCCCTGCCGCTTCTAGCGCCGCGCGCAGATCGAGGTGGTTATAAATCTCACCGTTGAACGCGATCACGTAGCGCCCGCAGGCCGAGTGCATCGGCTGCGCACCGGCCGGGCTCAGATCGAGGATCGAGAGCCGACGGTGTCCCAGCGCGATCCCCTCGTCCGCCCAAACGCCGTCGGCGTCGGGCCCGCGGTGCACGAGAGCATCCGTCATGATCTGGACCAGCGCCGCCAGCCCTTCGGCGGGTGCGCCCTTCGCAAGGAGTATGCCGGTCAGCCCGCACATGCGCGCGTCCCCCCGGCAAGCTCACGGTAGATCGCGGCGTAGGCAATGGTCCCGCCTGTAAGCGAGAAGACCTCCTGCGCCGCCGCACGGCACCGCGCGGCGATGTCGGGTTCGGCCAGCAGCGCCAGCAGCCCATCCCACGCCTGTTCCATCGCCTCGGGCGCGGCACTTGTCGCGAGCACGCCGACGCGGTGCTTGCGGATGATCGTGGCAACATCGCCGACGCCGTCATTGGCGACAACCGGCATCCCGCAGCCGAGGATTTCACCCATGCGCGTGGGCGAACTGCCGAGCTTGCTCAGCCCGTCGGTGAAGAACATTACCGAGGCGGTCTGGCGCTGGAGCACGGTGTGCACCGCGTCGGGCGCGCTAGGGGCGATCGTCAGGCGGTCGCCCAGCCTGCCTTCGGGATCGATCGCCGAACGCACCGCTGCCGCATCGTCGAGCGTAGTCAGCTCGAAACGCGCATCCGGATCGCGGGCGGCGGCGACTTTGAGGAAGGCCGCCAGCCAGTCGAGCCGGAACCAGCCGCTCAGTACCGTGCCGAGGCAGCCGATCACGCGGGTGGCAGGGTGCTCGGCGGCAGGGACGAAGCGGTCCAAATCGGCGCAGGTGGGGATCACCGCGATCCTTTGCCCTGCCAATGCCTCGGGATAAATGCGCTTGAGGTGATCGACCGCAGCATAGGTCAAAGACACAACCGCCCCCGCCCGCGCAAGGCAGACACTTTCGGCTGCGACGATGGCACGGTGCAGCAGCGAGCCGCGCGTCAGCCGTCCGGCGGTTATCAACTCCTCCGGCCACAGCGCACGCATATCGAAGATGAAGGGCACCTCCGTCTTCCGCGACACGATCAGCGCGACCGCTGCGGGAATATAGGAGCGCGCGTGGATCAGCTTCGCATTCTGCTCCTTCGTCTCGCGATAAAGCAGCCACACCATGCGCAGCATCGACAGTGCCGGGGCGATCACCTTGGGGCTCGCCCGGAAGCGCTGCGGCAGCCAGCGGATGCCGAGCGCATCGCATTCGGCGCGCATCGCCGCCATGCGCGCATCATCCGACCGGTCTGCGTCCTTCTCGTAGGTGATCAGCGTGATCCGGTAATCGCGCGAGAGGCCCCGCAGGTAGGCCAGCACCTGGCTCTGCCCGAGCGGCTCGAGCAGCCCGTTGCGGGTCAGGTAGATAGTGGACGCCGTCATAGCTTCATCAATGCGAGATAGTGGCGGGCCGCGATCTCGGGCGCGAAGTCATCGGCGCGGCGAATGAGGGCATCGCGATCGAACGGAGCGTCCAGGGTGTCGGCCACGGCCCGGGCAAGCGCGGGCGCATCCCCCATCGGCACCAGGCGACCGAACCGCCCGCTCTCAAGAATTTCTTCCGGGCCAGCCGGGCAATCAGTCGAGACCACCGGCAGACCGAAGGACAGCGCCTCGACGAGGACAAGCGGGAGGCCCTCATAATCCGAGGACAGGGCGAAAAGATCGGCGGTGGCATAGAAAGGCCCCGGATCCTGATGAAATCCAGCGAAAATCACGCGCTCGGCAATGCCCAGCTCGTCGGCCAAGGCGCGCAAGGCGCCCTCGTTCTCGCCGCGGCCGAGCAACATCAGCCGCGCATCGCCATGCGGCAGGACAGCGAAGGCGCGCAGCAGCAGGGCATGGTTCTTCTGCGCCTTCAAGCTGCCGACCGTGAGGATGCGGGGGCCACCCTTCCCCCACAATGCCTCGGCGGCGCTCATCGCATTGGGCGATGGCGGGGCCGCCCGTGGGATCGGGTTGTAGATCACCTCGAACTTGTCCACCGGCATGCCGGACAGGGCCGCGATATCTGCGCAGACGCCTTTGGAGACGCCCGCCCTCACCGAAGCCAGACGATAGCCCACCCACGTAGAAGCGCGCAGCGTCAGACCGTGCAGGCCGCCCCACTGCGCATATTGCCGCGACAAGGTTGCATGTTCGCACACAAGCACCGTCCCGCGATACCCGGCCAGTCGCGCGGCTATGGGGGCGATTGCGGTGAGCGGCCACATTGCCGCGATCACCGCATCGGGCCGGGCGCGTCGCAGGTAACGGACAAGCACAGGCAGCAAGCGGCGCGCTTGGGCACAGCCGAGATCATGCACGGGAAAGGACGTTCTCGCCTCCTCCACCAGCTCACCCTCGGCCAGCATCAGCACGAACTCGCTGTCATGCCCGGCGCGCGCGAACTCGTGGGCAAGCGTGAGGCTCAGCCGCTCGGCACCGCCACCGGCGAGGTTGGGGAGCAGCAGTGCAATCCGCTTCCTGGTGCTCACGATCACCGCCCAGCCAAGGTTCTGAAGGCTCCGAAGATCGTCGGGTCGATGCCGACCAGCCGGAGCGTGGAAACGATCAGAAAGACCGTTCGCACCAGAATACCCGCCGATACCGCTAGTGCGAAAGAGACCGCTGCTCCATCGAGCGCGGCGACCACAAGCCCGGTGCAGGTCACGATCAGCGAGATGATGTAGGCGCGAGAGACCACCGCATCCTGCCGGGCCGCGTGCAGAAGGTTGATGCTGACCCCGCCCATGGCGTTCACGACACTTGCCCCTGCCAATACAGACACGATCAGCCAAGCGGTCCGGTAATCGCTGCCGAAGGCGAGGGCAAGCAGCGTTTCGCCGACAAGCCAGAGGCACCCGGCAATGGCCAGGGTGGGCACCAGTATGGCGAAGGCCGAGGCTGTCGACAGGCGTCGGAGCTGTTCGATATCCCCGCGCTGATAGAGGGATGACGCCATCGCCGGTACCATGACCGTCAGCATCGAGACGGGCATGTTGGAAAAGACCATGATCGCCGTGGCGACGCGGAACAGGCCTGCCTGCTCGAGCGAGGAAAGTGCGCCAACGACAATCAGCGGGATCGCCGACTCGGCAGCATATGTCACGGTGGTGAGGCCCATTGTGGCGCTCGCCTTGCCCCAGCCACGCGCTTCGGCTGCGCTTGCCTCGCCCCGGTCTGCCACGCGCCATATGCGAGCCACCGTGCGCCAGCTGAACGGCAGCGCGACCAGCACGGCTGTAAAGGTGAGCGCCATTGCCACATCGGCCTCGATCACGCCGAACGTCACCACCGCAACCAACAGCAGGATCGATTGGGCGGTGGGCCGGATTGCCGTATCGAGTGCCTGGCCCAGCACCACCTGCCCCGCCCCGCGCATGATCGCGCCGACCAGCGTGAGTAGCGCGATCAGCGCGGTCGCCAGCATGGTGGCACCGGTCAGGGTCGCCGCGCCGTCGAGGCCCCACCGGACATAGGCGCCCGCTGCCAGCGCAGCCGCCACGCCCAGCGCGAAGACATTGCGCAGTGACCATTCGACCAGCCGCGCTGCGCCTTTGTGATCACCCTGCGCGTGGTGGGCCGACAGGTCACGGGTCGCGTGCAATTGCAGCCCGCCCGCTGCAAAGGTCGCGCCAAAGCTCGCCGCCGCCATCGCCGAGCCATAAAGGCCATAGCCTGCAACCCCAAGGCCCCGCGCCAGCTGGACCCCGACAAAAAACGCCATCGCTGTCCCGAACAAGTAGATCCCGGTGCTGCCGCCGAGTACGCGCAGGAATTGTTGCCGGAAAGGTTGAGCTGACAACAGGCTCTAGATCCTCAAATCACTGTCTTCGCAATCGAAGACGCTCTTGAGATCGAAGAAGATGCTCTGCTCGGCCCCGAAGGCCCTGATCGCGGCAGGGCCGGCCTTGCGGAACTCTTGATGCGCCACCGCAAGCACCACCCCGTCATAGGCCCCAGCCTCGGGGCTGGCGATCAACTCCAGCCCATATTCCCTGCGCGCTTCGTCACAGTCGGGAAGCGGGTCATACACGTCGACAACCGCCCCGTAGTCGCGCAGCTCGTCAATCATGTCGACTACGCGGGTGTTGCGCAGATCGGGGCAATCCTCCTTGAAGGTCAGGCCGAGGATCAGGATGCGCGCACCGCCGACATCAATATGCCGCTTGAGCATGGTCTTCACCATCTGCTGCGCGGCATAGGCGCCCATGCCGTCGTTGATCCGCCGCCCGGCGAGGATCACCTCGGGGCGATAGCCCAGCGCCTCGGCCTTGTGCGTGAGGTAATAGGGGTCGACGCCGATGCAGTGCCCGCCCACCAGACCCGGTCGGAAAGGCAGAAAGTTCCACTTGGTGCCAGCCGCTTTCAGCACCGCTTCGGTATCGATGCCCATGCGGTTGAAGATGATCGCAAGCTCGTTAACCAGCGCAATGTTGAGATCACGCTGCGTGTTCTCGATCACCTTGGCCGCTTCAGCGACGCGGATGCTTTCCGCCTTGTAGGTGCCCGCCGTGATGATGCTGGCATAGAGCGCATCGACCCGGTCGGCGATTTCGGGTGTCGAGCCGGAGGTGACCTTGAGGATCGTCGTCAACCGGTGCGCCTTGTCGCCCGGGTTGATCCGCTCCGGGCTGTAGCCGCAGAAGAAATCGACGTTGAATGTGAGGCCTGAGGTCTACTCCAGCAGCGGCACGCAATCCTCTTCGGTGGCGCCGGGATAGACGGTCGATTCGAAAATGACGATGCTGCCGCGCTGCATCACGCGGCCGACCGTCTCGCTCGCCTTCAGAAGCGGGGTGAGGTCGGGCCGCTTGTGCGCATCGATCGGGGTCGGCACGGTGACGATGAAGATCGACGCTGCGGCCAAGTCTTCCGGATCGGTGGTGAGGCTGAGATGACGCGCCTCCGCGAGCTCGTCAGGCGAGAGCTCATAGGTCCGGTCATACCCCTCGGCAAGCTCGGCGATGCGCTCATCGCTGATGTCGAAGCCGATCACGGGGCGGTGCTTGGCAAATTCAGCCGCCAGCGGCAGGCCGACATAACCAAGGCCGATCACCGCAATCTGCGGCAAGGCATCCTCATTCGTCACTTTCCACCCCTCTCGATGCGACCCACATTCCGATCCAGCGCAGCGCCCCGACAAGGAGCGCCGCGAGGGCAATGCCGGTTACGCTTCCCGCGAAATCAAGCCAGTCCGGCGTTCGGCGCGGCTGGAATATCTGCACAATTTCAATCCCGGCCGCAAATCCAACTAGTCCCACAATGCTGCGCAATCGCGAATCGTGCAGCAGCACGGGCGTCGATAGCGCAAGGAAGGCGGCGATGTGCAGCACAAGATCGTTATGGCCGCGAAGTAATGGATGGTCCGGAAACGGGCCGTCGAAGATGACCGCAAAATAGACCACCACCACGCCGATCGCCAGCGTGGCTAGGCCGACGACGCCTCTGAGCAAAGAGACTGGTTTCACAGGCACGTCCCGGTCTTTCTTTTCGCGCCGTAACAGATAAATAGGCCGGCGCGTGAGGTGCCATGCGGCTGGAGGGCGAAGCCATCAATGTCCTGATGACAGTCAACGCGGCGTGGAACATCTGGAATTTCCGCAAGTCGCTTGTAGAGGCGCTTCTGGGTGACGGCCACCACGTCACGGTGCTCGCCCCGCCCGACGAGACCAGCGACCGGCTCGCGGCGCTGGGCTGCGATGTGCGCCCTCTGGCGATGAGCGTCAACGGGTTGAACCCGCTCGAGGATCTGCGGCTGGCGCGGCGCTTCGGCCAGGTCTTCCGCGAGCAGGCGCCCGACATCGTGCTGAGCTACACGATCAAGAACAACATCTTCGGTGCATTTCCCGCCAAGGCGGCGGGCGTGCCTTTCGTGCCAAACGTGACCGGACTCGGCACGGCCTTCCTGTCTGGCTGGCTGCTCGAACAGGTATCGGTGCAGCTCTACCGGCGCGCCTTTGCCGGCCTGCCGCGCGTGTTCTTCCAGAACGCCGACGACCGCGACCTTTTCGTCGATTACGGCATCGTTCGCGAGGATCAGACGCGCCTCCTGCCGGGTTCGGGCATCGATCTTGAACGCTTTGCGCCCGCCGCGCCGCCCGACGTTTCGCAGCCGCCGGTGTTCCTGATGATCGCGCGACTGCTGCGCGACAAGGGCGTGCTCGAATTCGTCGATGCGGCGAGGGCCCTCCGGGCGAAGCACCCCGCTGCGCGCTTCCAGCTGCTCGGCGCGCTTGGGCCGCAGAACCGCACCGCGATCGACCCGGCGATGGTCGATGGCTGGGTCGCAGACGGCGTGGTCGAGTATCTCGGAAGCACCGACGACGTGCGCCCCTACATCGCCGCAGCCTCCTGCGTGGTGCTGCCGTCTTACCGTGAGGGCGCGCCGCGCACTCTGATTGAGGCCGCCGCAATGGCCCGCCCGGTGATCGCAACCGACGTGCCTGGGTGCCGGGCTGTGATCGACGAGGGCGTATCGGGTTTCATGTGCAAGGTCAGGGATGCGGGCAGCCTTGCTGACGCCATCGCGCGTTTCCTCGCCCTGCCCGCCGCAGCCCGCGCGGCGATGGGCGCTGCCGGACGGTTCAAGATGGCGCGCGAATACGATCAGGCTCTCGTCATTGACGCCTATCGCGAGGCGATCAGCACGCTTGCCCGCGTCAAGCGCGCCTGAAGCGGGACCGCGCGGGGCCTCCACCTATTCGTCCAAGGCCGAAAGCTGGGTGGCGACGCGGATCTGCCCTGCATCCCTGAAGCGCACGATCTCCGCGACGATCCCCTCGAGATTCGCAAGGGTCGAAGGCGCGGTGGAGATGTTTTCGGGGTGCAGCCAGAAATGCGCAACGCCCCTGGTCCGGGCGGCGTCATCGAGCAGATTGCGCGCGCGCCGCCGCGTCACTGCGGGCGGCACGAGCTTGCGGGGTCCGCTGCGCCAGTTGATGAAGATCCCCGAGGGCAGCTCCACAGGCGAGCTATTGGCCGCATCCGGCATCGGCTGGGAAGGCGTGTCGATATCGAACTCCGAAAGGAGCGATTGCGCGCGCGAGGCAAACTGGCGGTGGCCCCGGTAGGCCTTGCAGCCGAATTCGGCGAGCACATCCAAGTGTGCGACGACATTGCGCGGGAAGACCATGGTTTGCCGGTGTTCGGGCGGCGCTAGCTCCATTTCGCGCCATGCCTGATCGCGGGTGAGGTCACTCCAAGGCACATGGGTTGTGCCGTGAAAGGCAATCTCGTGGCCGCCCTCGCCCGCCATATCGAGCGCCCAGTCGCCGACCCACCCCTCATCGCCCGCGGCAAGTCCGGCGGCGGCGCTGGCGAGATAAGGCAATTCCTGCGCAAGGTCGCGCACCAGCCCGGTCGTCTCCCGCGACGCCGGGCGCGTGAAAAGCTCGACGAAGGCGAAGGTCGCAGCGATGTCGGCCTTTGCAAACAGATCGGTGATGGCGCGGTAGGCGGCGCGCAGCCGCGCGTCGGTGAGGCCCTCGGCCAGCGCGGGCGTCAGGTGATCCGCCACGCCCCAACGTCCCTCACAATCGAGCGAGATGATCGCAGTGCCGGTCATATCCCGTCCGAATCCAGATAGCTGAGATACCAGTTCTCCCGCACCTCGGCGGCGGCGCCCCGCGCCGACAGAGCGCGCGCACCGAAATTGATCTCTACCGGCCGCAGCCGCTCGGGGATCGGGAGAAAGCCTGCGCGGCGATAGGCGCGGTAATTGGGCGACCAGCCGAAGCACCACGCCAGCGCAATCTGCGCGCCTTCGAGTGCCAATTTGCGCAGTTCCGATGCGAGCAGCGGGCCGAGCGCTGCGCCGCCGATCGCTTCGAGCACATAGGCGATCCGCGATCCGTGCTTTTCCACCACGCGCGAGACCACGAGCGCGCGGTCTTCGCCCTCGCCATACATCGCGACCCGGTAGTCGTGCGCATGGGGCGCGCCGAAGATCCGGTGATTGAGCGCATCGGCATCTCGCACTACGGCGCAGCCAATGTCGCGGCTGAAATGCGCCCACACATCATCGGTCTCAATGCCGAACTGCCGGGGCGAGACGCTGTCCACGCGCGCGCCGCGCGCGAGCCGAAACGCTCCGGGCAGCCCCGCCTTGCGCAGCAGGAACGATGCGTTGAGCGGCCGGACCAGAAAGGGCACCTGTCCGAAATTGCGCCACCCGAGGCCGCCGAACCAGGCAGGTGCGGCGTTCGCGTTGGGAAAGCCCCACGTCACGTCGCACCCTGCCTCGCCAGCCGCATCGGCAAAGCCATGGGCGAGCCGCGAGAACAGGCGACGCCCACGCGCTTCTTCCGACACGAAAGAATCGACCGCCTGAAAGGCGAAGCCTTCGCCGCGCCCCAGCTTCACGCGCGCTGCTATATTGGCCGACAGCCCGATGATCCGATTGTCGCGGCGCGCCACGCAGAACGGGGGACAGGGCGCCTCCACTGCCCCGAAGGTCCAGTCGAGCCCCGCGTCACCCTGCACGGCTCGTTCGAGCCCGAATGCCTGATAGGCTGCCAGCAGCGCCGACGAGGAGCCCTCAAGGCAGATCAGGATGTCATCGTCCATTGTGCCCCCTATCCCACTGAGTCTCGGCCACGATTAGCATCCACCCTTCGCCCGATCACCTGACAAACCAAGCCGAAGGCAAGGGAATCGTCCCATCGCCCTGCGCGGGTGGGGACGCAACCTTCCGGCGGATGGCACGACCTACAAGATGCCTGACCAGATACCTAAGTTTCACCCCGTATTACTGCCAAGTTGACGGATTGCTTGACTTTTTTTTCGAGCGGCCGAAAAGGAAGGTCCGGTAATGCAGGAGCCGGGCTACGGATGGCACCGTGTATGCCAGGGCAGCAAACATGATCAAAACGTCGGGGAAAGGCCAGTCGGCGCTTGCGCCAGACTCGGAAGAGGCGCCGGGGTCCTATGGGGTCAAGCGACCTCAGGATCGCAGCCGGGGTGCCGAAGGCGCGCCTGGTGATGCCAATCTTATACTCGTGCAAGCTCCGGATACGAACGCCGAGGACGCTCCTGCCGACAATATAGCGAACGTCGATTACGCCGCGGTGCCGATCCACCGCCGCGCCGCCTTGGTGAAGCGCTTCGAGCTGCCCCTGCTGCTGATTGCCGGTCTGGGGCCGGCACTGATGGCTTGGTCGAGCCTTGGCCGCAGGTTCTTCACTGAAAGCTTCGAGGAGACGACCTCCGCACTGGTCGCGTCGATCGTGCTGTCCTGGTACATCCTCTACCAGCTAAAAGATCACGCCAATTCGCGCCATCTTTCCTATGTCCTGCCGGTCAACCTTGCGGTTTTTTCCGCTGTCCTGGCGCTCGTGGCGTTGTTGCGGATTCCCTATTCGGGTTCCTATTTCATCGTCGGCGCCGTGTGCGCGGTGGCGGCAAGCTTTCTGGCGGCGGTCTATGAGCGGCGACTGGTCAAGCTGCATCTCGTCGTCCCAGGCGGCCGGGCGGAAGAGATCGAGATCAACAGCCAGTACCGCCCCGCTCCGTCCACCGCCGCTATCGAAAAGCTGATTGAGACCGGATGGCGCGAATGGGCGATCGTCGCCGATCTCCACCATCCGCATTCCGAACGCACCGAACGCCTGTTCGCCAAGGCCGCCCTTGCCGGCATTCCCGTCTATCACTTCCGCCAGATTGCCGAAACGCAGTCGGGGCAGGTCAAGATCGCACATCTCAGCGAGAACGACCTTGGCTCGCTGATCCCCAACACCTCCTACATGTCGGTCAAACGGGCGATCGACATCGCCAGCGCTCTGGTTCTGATCCCCCTATGCACGCCGCTGTTCGCCCTAATTGCAGTGCTAATCCGACTGGATTCTCCGGGGAGCGCGTTCTTCATCCAGGAACGCATGGGTTACCGCGGGCGGACGTTCCGGATGATCAAGTTCAGGACCATGAGCGACCGCCCCCAGATCGAAGGCGGTGGCGAAGACCGCGAGTATGCGAAGACGAGGTCCGAAGATGACCGGATCACCCGGATCGGGCGTTTCCTCAGAAAGTCGCGGCTAGATGAGCTGCCGCAGATCTTTAACGTGCTGCGCGGACAGATGAGCATCATCGGCCCGCGGCCCGAGGCCTTCGCGCTGTCCGCTTGGTACGATTCCGAGCTGCCGTTCTATCCCTACCGGCACATCGTCCGACCGGGCATCACCGGCTGGGCGCAAGTCAATCAGGGTCACGTCACCGACGTCTCCGACGTGCTCGACAAGCTGCGCTACGATTTTTACTACATCAAGAACATCTCGCTGTGGCTTGATCTACTCGTGTCACTCAAGACTGTTCGGGTAATGGTTCACGGCATCGGCGCCCGTTAAAGTAACAAAATTGTCAAAAATTGCATCTCTGATGTTAGCGTCGCCTTTTAACAATTTCTTAGAGCATAGCACGGCTGGGCAATTTCCACTTTCCAATTGTGGCGGTCGGGATTGCTATATCATGAACTGACAATCGACTTCTTGGCGCGCAACTTCCCGAATGCACAGAGGCGGTTGCGATTGCGATATCTTTGATTGACAATCGACTTCTTGGCGCGCAACTTCCCGAAATCACGGGGGCGGTCACAACTCACTCTTCAATCATGTCGGCTGTTTAACCCACCGCTTTGACGCGTCTGCGCTCGTGCGCCGGTCTTGAACCGGGTTTACGCAAAGGGAAGAGTTATCATGTCAGATCCATTTCTCGGGCAAATCCAGCAATTCGGCTTTAACTTCCCGCCGCAAGGCTGGGCGCAGTGCGGCGGCCAGCTGCTTTCGATCGCCCAGAACACCGCGCTATTCGCGCTGGTGGGCACTCAGTATGGAGGCAACGGCCAGACGACCTTCGGCCTGCCCGACTTGCGGGGCCGCTCGGCGATCAACCAAGGTCAGGGCCCGAGCCTGAGCAACTATGTCATCGGCCAGACCGGCGGCACGGAGAACGTCACGCTGTCCACCGCCCAGCTGCCCAGTCACACCCACCCCGTAACGAACAATCCGGCCGGGATGAACGCCTCCTCCTCGAAGGCAACAGCGCAGTCGCCCACAACGGGGGCGATCTTCGGGCGCAGCGTCGATAACACCGGCACATTGCTGCCGCTGATCTATCTGCCGGCAGGCACCACACCGAACGTTGCGCTCGGGCTCAACATTGCCGGCTCGATCCAGGTCGGCAACACTGGCAGCGGTACGCCGGTGTCGGTCCTCTCACCCTTTCTGGTGGTGAACTTCTCCATCGCGCTGCAGGGCATCTTCCCCTCGCGAAACTGATTGACGCGTCTGCGCTCGTGCACCGGTCTTGAACCGGATTTAAGTAAAGGGAGGAGTTATCATGTCAGATCCATTTATCGGCCAAATCATCCAAGGCGGCTGGAACTTCGCGCCGCGAGGCTATGCCACGTGCAGCGGCCAGTTGGTGTCGATCGCCCAGAACACCGCGCTTTTCGCGCTGCTGGGCACTAACTTCGGCGGCAACGGCACGACCACCTTCGGCCTGCCGGACCTGCGGGGCCGCTCGATGATCAACTTCGGTAACGGCCCGAGCCTGAGCCCCTATGTCCTCGGCCAGGCAGGCGGCACGGAGACCGTCACGCTGTCCACCGCCCAGCTGCCCAGTCACACCCACCTCGTAACGAACAATCCAGCCGGGATGAATGCCTCCTCCGCGAAGGCAACAGCGCAGCTGCCCACAACGGGAGCGATCTTCGGGCGCAGCGTCGATAACGCCGGAACCACGGTGCCGCTGATCTATCTGCCGGCCGGAACCACACCGAACGTTGCGCTCGGGCTCAACATTGCCGGCTCTATCCAGGTCGGCAACACTGGCAGCGGTACGCCGGTGTCGGTGCTCTCACCCTATCTGGTGGTGACGGTCTGCATCGCGCTGCAGGGCATCTTCCCCTCGCGCGAATAACCTGAGCGGCGGTCCGGGCTGTCGCAGGTGCGACGGCCCGGGCTGGCCTCAGTTGAACACGGCCTGATAGAAGTTGCCCGGGGTGTCGGTGCCGAACGGCGGAGCGAGTGGCATGATGTAGACGAGCTCAGGCCCCCATTCGCCGCAGCGCAGCCGATAGGCGGCTTCGACGAGCTGGACGTCGGGCTTGCTGCGGAAAATCAGGATGAACGGCAGCCGCTCCATGCCCGGCACCACGTGCTTGAGTGGACTCGCTTCCACCAGCACCAGCTCCGCCGCCTTCGGCTCGCAATCGGCCAGCAGCGTCTGCCCGACCATCGGGGCGAATTCTTGCAGATGAATCGGGCGCGGGATAATTTCGTCGTTGCTCATCCTTATCAATTACCGCAACCGGCCGCAGGGACAAGCCGCAAGGCGCTAAAAATGCCCGGACTGCTGGAGGTTCTGCTTCGACCATGTCCGATCCTGACTCCGCAGCCGTAGCCTTCGATGCGCAGTTTGCGCAGCGTGCGCCCCTGCTCAACATCGCGGCCGAGGTGCCGGAGCATCGCGGGGCCTTGCGCGATCTGTTCATCGCCTGCTCGCCGCTGGCAGGCCGCTTGCCCGATGCGCTGTTCGATCTGCAGTTCGAAAGCCAGGACGCAACCTTTCGCACCGCCCGCCCGATGGCTATGCGGCGTATTTTGACCCTCGCCGGGCAGCCAATCGCGCGGATCATAGTTGATTGGCAGCTATCAGGCGCCAGCCACGGCGTGGACATCGCGGTTCACCCCGATCATCGCCGCAGCGGCGCAGGTCTGGCGATGCTTCGCGCATGGCTCGCGGTCGCCGATAGCGAACATCGCACCTGCACCCTCGACGTAGTGGCCCACAATCCGGCGCGCCGAATCTATGAGCGCCTCGGCTTTGTCGAAGCGTCCAGCGATCCGGGAGCGCCTTACGCTTTCATGGTGCGCCCCTGTGCTAAGGCGCAGACGCGGCGGTGACGGTGGCGGCCAGCGCGAGCCAGCAAGCCTGCGTCTCAGCAGCATCGTACTCCGGGATTACGAGCCGGTAGATCGGCACATCGCGGCTCAGCGACGCAGTGAATGGCAAAAGCGCATCGCAGCGCCCCATGATGGCCTTAACGCGTGGGCGATGGCGGTTCTGAAGCAAGGCATCGCCGCTGCGGCTATTTGGTCCGCTGACCCCCTCGGCCCCGGTTCAACCGGCGCCGTCACGATGTCCGTGCGGCCATTGTCAGTTCCCCCAATGCCCGGCGCAACCGGCACGACGCCCGCAATCGCAAAGGCGCCGCGATAGTGAGGCCAAAGCCCCTGTACCAGTGCCGCGTGCCGGTATTGACGGACAGTATCGCTGCTCGCGCACCGGTTGCCAATCAAGCGGCGCTGTGCGCGCGGCAAGGCGGCTTCCCGCACGTGCATCGGCGCGGTATGGGGAGGCATGGCTTCCGCTCGTCCACAGCTGCGCAAGGCTGCGCGCATCGGCCACTTTGCCGCGCTCGGCGTAGAGGCGCTGGTGCAGATTGCGCTCGTGTGGGCGACAATTCGACTTTTGCCGCCCGGTAAACTGCGGCGCTGGCTGGAACCGCGCCCCGGACTGGCTGAGCCGCCGCTGCAACTGGCGCAAGATTTGCGGCGCGTGATGCGCTTTGTGGGCCCCGTTTTGCCGCGCCGGACGCACTGTCTGATTTGCGCGGTGGCGGCGCGGGCCATGCTAGCGCGGCGCGGCTATGGCTCGACCCTGTCGCTTGGCGCAGACCTCAGCAAGTCGGCGATCGCGGCGCACGCATGGCTTTCGGCCGGGTCGATCATCGTCACCGGCCGGGAAAACATGACGAATTATCGGGAAGTCAGACGATTCTAGATCGCCACGCGCAGGCTGGTAAGGTCCATGCTCCCACACGATCCACCCGGTCGCAGCCCGCCGCGACCGAGTGGCGTGCGACGTTCAGGAACGCTGGCAGTCGATGAAGGCGTTACCGCCGACATCGTTGCCTCTTCCAGAGACGGCATGGGTTTCCTGAATGTCGAGCTCGCGAACAGTCGGCTCGACCCAGAGCTTACGATCAATCTTCTGTGCCATGTCGGCTCCCAGTCTGTGCTACGTTGGTGTACCCCCGAGAACATTCCGCCGTTGTAACCGGCAGGCGTTCCTCGCGCACGAACAGATACATAGTTGGGTCAACCATCACAACCACTTTGACGCGACAAGGGTTTTAATGGACCGCAGCTTAGCCTTGTGCAAATTCTCGAAGCGATGAAAGCATCGATCGCTCTTGGTGCAAATCCGTTCGAGGCAGGGGTTGCATGACGCCGCCGTTCTGCATTGATGCCATGCGCACCGACATCCTGTCCGATCCCGGCCCCTGTCGTGAAGCCTTCGATCGCTGCCCTGCCCTGTTGTTCGAGAATGTGATCGCGCCGGATCTGCTTGGCATGCTGATGCGCATGGGAAGCGCTGCGAAGTTCGTTCCCGATGTGGTCGACAAGGTCGGCACGCGCGAGATCGAGGAGACGCAGGCGCTCGGCAAGCTGCTCAGCATCGTGCTGGCACGCGCCGCCTTGTGGGAATGGCTGGAGAAGGCGACGGGCGTCGTGCCGATCGGCGGGGTGTCGGGACAGGTCGCGCAGGCCCGCCCGGACACCCGCGATTCGCTCGATTGGCACGACGATCGCCATACCGCAGGCCGCCAGTTGGGCGTAGTGATCCACCTGTCCGATGCAAGTTATGGCGGAGGCTACTTCGAATTGCGACGCACCGGATCTCATGAGCCCCTCGCCTGCTTCACCGGCTGCGGTCCCGGCACCATGGCGATCTTCGCGGTGCGCGGCGATCTGGAGCACCGGGTCACTCAGCTCACCTCCGGAGGACCAAGGCGCGTCTTCGCCGGCTGGTTTCTGGCCGAACCGGAGCATCCCAGTCACGGCGTTGTGCCGCGTCCCTGATCGCTCCACCACAACAGAAACTCGGCCATAATCGCGGTGATCTGCGCTCCGTTTCCATGGGTGACATCGCGCGGCCCGGTGATCGCAATCCCGGCCAGCGCCTGATCCAGCCAATCGAGGTCCAGCCAATCGTCGACGCCGGCCTTGCGGAACAGCGCGATACGGTCCCTTGCAGCACCCGCCTGATGTTGCAGACGGCTGTTATGGTCGGGCGATGCGGGCATGCCGCGGCGGCGCAGGCGAATCGAATCCGGCAGATGCCCGTCCATCATCCGGCGCGCCACCGACCGGTCAACTCCGCCGTCCAAGAGTGTCCGCACAGGCACCCCCGCAAACAGGCGCAACAGCCGCATGTCGCGGAACGGGAACTCGGTGCGCAAACCCCCGGGGAAGTATTCAGTTGGCAGGCCAAGGCCGCGATCGATGCCCGGGATGTAACCGAACACTTCGTTCGCGCCGGGCATGGCCCAAGGCGACGCCGGGGCTGCGAGCGCTTCCGTCATAACCGCCGGAAGCGTCGCCATCCGATGGGGAGCGAGCCGGACATGCAACGGGCTGAGAGCAGCATCCTCGCCAGCCGCGTGCCCCCCCCTTACGAGCCGGCCAAGGCTGGCGCGCAGGCGACCCTTCATCCCCTGCTGTGGCAGCCTGACGGTCACGGTCATCTCGCCATAGGTACCATCGATCATGGCCGTCGCGCCCTCGGCCATCGCCCGCGTCACCAATGCATCTGTCAGCACATGACGGTTGCTGAACGGCGGTCCGTTCTGGCCGGTAAGGACCGCGAGCCTCGGACGATAGATATTCGCGTCCTCGGCCGGCCAGACGCGGTGACATGTCATGCCGATTGTACGGGCGACGATGTCCGCATAGGCGGTCTCATCGGGTAAGCCGCTGTCCGGCGGCGCGGCGGATGTGACGGCAATCGGGCCGCGACCCATCGGTCGTTCCTCGGCAGCGAGCCAGGCCAGCAGGGACGAATCGAGCCCGCCGCTCAGCATGTGCGCGCAGCGTTCCGTGCGTGCGAGGCGGACCGCAAGGATGCGGCGCAGGAGGCGTTCGGTTTCTTCCACCAGCTCATCGAAGCTGATTGCCAGGCGCGGCTGCGGCACGAGAATGTGAGATTGCCGCACAGACACGCCGCCGTGCGGATCGATAACGACGCTCGCCCCGCTGCCGATCTGGCGCACGCCGCGCAGCATGGTCGTATCGCCGCGTGCGGCGCGCAGGGCGGCGCGGGCGACGGGGAACAGCAGACCCGCTTCGTCGATGGCGCTATCGACCCAGTCGATCCGTGCCACCGCGAACAGATCGGGCGCGACCGCCACCCGCCGTCCCGACACAGCGTAGAAGATCGGATCGCGCACTCCGGCGCTCACCATCAAGGTCAGCGTCCCATCACTCGCGCGGTGAAGCAACGACCATTCACCGATTACCTCGGCAGGCGCGTCGCTGCCGAAGCGCTCCAGCGCCGCGCGCGCCAGCCGTGCGGGCGATGCTGCCGCATCCTCCCCGAGACGCAGAGCGAGATCGGCGGCGTCCTCGATGAAGCCCACAAGCAGCGTGCTCGCCCCGCGCTCGTCATGGCGGGAGACGGCATCGGGCATGAAGGGATCATGCCCCGCGATTGTCCATGCGGCCCCCTCGCCCGCCACAAGGGGCAACCCGAGTGTCTGGCACCCGCGCGGATCGAGCGGACGATCATCTAGGTGAAAGATCCCGTAAATGCCGCTCGCTTGGGGCATCGGGTCGGTGGCTGCGAACATGGCGCAGGGCACTAACAGCCGAAAATGGCGCGCCAAAGCCTTTTGTGTTGCCGACTGCGACGCCGTGGCTAGAAACCCGCATGGACCCGATTTTCGATCCGGTCGCTCACTCCGCGATCCGCACGGCGCTGGCCCGCGAGAGCTACCGGGATGGCACGCTGCGGCTGGTCGAGCCCGAGCTTGGCGACGCCCGCTGGCTGGTCAGCACGCAGAACGGTCTGTTCGCGCTCGGCGAGACGCGCGCGCATCTGGTGGCCCATGGCTGGTTCTTCGGCCTCACGCGGCGCGGCAGCCGGGTTGTCCTGTTCGAGAACTGCGCAAGGCGCGATCGCCACCTGCCGAAGGGTCGGCTCGTCGCGCTCGATGTGGTGGACGGCGCGTTGCGCAATCCGGTGGTGCTCGCCAAGGGCCTCGACGCCAGTTGCCACCAGATCGCCTTCGTCGAAGATATGCTATGCGTACTCGACACCGCCGACCAATGCGTGCTGCGCTTCACTGAAAGCGGCGATCTCATAGATGTGCAGCGACCCTTCCCCCCCGCGCAGGCAGAGGACGGCGGGGGCGATTACCTCCACATCAACGCCATCGCGGCGCTGGCGGAGGGGATTGCCGTGCTGGCCCATAACGGCAAGCGCAGGCCAGCAATGGCGAGCGAGTTCATCCACCTCGACCACCAATGGCACGAAACCGCGCGCACGCTCCTGCCCGATCCTGGCTGCCATGACATTGCCCCGGACGAGAACGGGGCTCTGTGGCACTGCGCATCGATGAGCGGCGCGATTATCTGCTCCGACGGGCGGCGGGTGCCGGTCGCGCCCGAGCAGATGACGCGCGGCCTGTTGTTCGACGGGGATCGCATCCTTGTCGGTGCCTCGGTGTTCGGCGATCGTTCGGTCCGCGATGCCCTTCCGGGCAGCGTGATGATGCTGGGCCGCGACTTTCGCCGCATCGGCGAGGTCCCGCTGGGCGGGCCACCAGCCTCTATCATTGCGCTGTGATGCCACCTGCGGCTATTGCCAGCCGATTGCTTCGCAAGGAGAAACAAGGTGACGAGCGCGACGGGGATCGAGACGGAAGCCAGAAAGGCGATGACCGTAGCTCAGGAGCTTTCGCTGGCGCAGGCCGTCCACGCCAAGGCGGGATCGCCCGTCACCCGGACGCGGCTTGCTACGCTGCTGCTGCTCGATGATCGGCAAAGCGACGTGATCGCGCTGCTGGAGGAGGCTCCGGCGCTCGGCTTGCACGAAGAGTTGATGCTCGCCGAGGCCTATCTCTCGCGCGAAACAGGGCAGGACAACGAACGCGCCCGCAGCGCCGCCAACCGGGCGATAGCGCTGGCCGATAGTGACGTGGCCCGCGCCCATGTCCTCGCCGCGCGCGGCAAGTGCGAGACCCGGCTCGGGCTGCGCGATCAGGCGCTGGTGACGCTGCGGCTTGCGCTCGCGCTCGATCCGCACAACAAGGACGCTTGTAAGCGTATCGCCGCACTCGAAGTGGCAGCCGGCCGCAGCGACAGCGTTCTGGCCCTCGCCGAAGATCTGCTCGCCCAGGGGGTGAGCCATGCCCGCGTGTTCGGCGCGCAGGTGCTTGGCCATGCGCGCAGCGGTGATCTGGGCGCCGCCCGCCGCGCGGAGGGTTTCGACCTGCTGCATCGCCGCCAGACGCTCGCGCCGCCGTCCGGCTGGGACACGATCGCGGCATTCAACGCCGCGCTGGCCGAGGAATTACTCGTTCACCCTGACACTCGCTACGAACGCTACGGAAGCGCTTCAGCCTTTACCTGGCGCATCGAGAATCCCTCGCGCGCCGATACGCCGCTGTTCAATGCGCTGGTGGAGCAGATCAGGGACGCGCTCGATGCGCATATCGCGGCCGTGGCGCAGTCCGGCCACCCTTGGGCGGGGTCGCGGCCCGATTTGGCCCGGCTGCGCATATGGTGCGTGATCACTGCGGGCAGCGGGCATGAAACCTGGCATGTCCACCAGTTCGGCTGGCTCAGCGGGGTTTATTACGTCAGCGTGCCCGAGGGGATAGCGCGCGGCGATGACCGCAAGGGCTGCCTCAGCTTCGGCCTGCCCGAGGATGTGCTGGGAGAAGATATCGCCGCTGCCTATGGCGAACGGATCGTGCGGCCCGAGGAAGGGATGCTGCTGACCTTCCCTTCGCATGTCTATCACCGCACCTACCCGCATGAAGGCGAAGGCAAGCGGATCTGTGTCGCGTTCGATTTGCAGGGATGATCCGCCCCTGAAAGCGTGACGGGGCGCATCGCTGAGCCGCGAATGATCGCGGCATCATAGATACGTCGGTTGCTCGGCTTTCAGTGCACGACTCAGTGGCGGGCCTGCGGCTGATCACGCTTAGCGCAAAGACGCAGCGCCCTGCCGACCAAAGTGGTGTGAAACGATACTTATGACGCCGGGTCGGCAGACACGAAAAAGGGCTCCCGGAGTGCCGGAAACCCTTGCTCGCGAATCGGCCGAGGCCGCTCGAAATTAGAAGCTGACCGGGTCGTCCGAACCGCCGCCAGCGGCGACCACTGCAATGACCACTGCGCCTACGGCGAGAAGGCCAACAACGATCGTGGCAGTCGAGGACAATTCGCTCTCTTCGCCGTTAAGCGGAGCAACGGTAGGAACAAAAACCGCCTGCGCGAATGTCGGCGCGGCCGCGAGAGCGACAGCAGCGATGCCGAGCGAGAGTTTACCGAGCTTCATAAGTCTTCTCCGTGGAACGGTTGCAGCGCCTTATTACCGCGTGGTATCTATCAGTGCAACAACAAAAATTTGATGAATTCGGTATAGGTGTTGATACTGGTTTCTTGGCGCGGCAGCTGGCCTGTGTTAGGCCGCTCCAACATCGTATTTGGCGAGGAGTTCAAGGAATGAGCGATCGGCTCTGGGCGCGGAGTGACGATTGGGTCGGCTCGGAAATCGAGGATTCCTTCGTCATGGTGAATATCGACAGCGGCAAATACGTCGCCTTGAACCCGACCGCAACCGCCGTTTGGGAGGCGCTGGCAAGCCCGTCCAATCAGGCCGCCATCGAACGCGCCTTGCGCGAAACGTTCGAGGTTTCGCCCGAAGATTGCCATAGCTCGGTCAGCGCGCTGCTTGGGCAGATGCACGATCTCCAGCTGGTCAGCCAGGTCTGAAGCGACCGCAACCCAAGGCGGTGGTTGCCCCGTTCGACCTGATTGTCGAACAGCCCAAGCAGCTGACGGGCCGTGAGGAGCGCGAACTGCTCCAGCGGGCTGCCGCGCGGCGGGCGACTCCGACCATCCGGATCAGGCTGGCGCAGTTACACAACCTGCTCGACGAGTTCGAGGACACCATCGTATTGCTCGGCGCGGCCGGCCCGCCCGAGGATTATGCCGCAGCCAGAGCGCTCGCCGCCGCGCACCTCGGCCGGGGGCAGGCCGGGGATCCGGCGGCAGCACTCGCCGCAGCCCGCCACGCCGGGGCGCTTGCGTCCAGCGATATCGCCCGCGCCGACGCACTGGTCGATCAGGCGCGGGCGTGGATTGCCAAAGGTTGCGGGGCGGAGGCGGACGAGGCCCTGACCGCCGCGCTCGATTGCGACCCTGCCAACTTCGAAGCCTTTCGCGCACTTTGCGCGGCGTGGTTGGAGCGGGGCGAGCACGAACGGGTGCTGGCGGCGGGCGATGCCATCGCGGCAAAGGGCGTGGCCCACGCGCAGCTTCTCGGCACACGAACGCTCGCGCTGGCGAAGCGCGGGGAACCTGATGCAGCCCGCGCGCTTGCGGGGTTCGATCAGTTCCTTTTCCAGACAGTGCCCGCCGCGCCCGAAGGCTGGCGCGATCTGCCCGCTTTCCATGCCGCGCTAGCGCAGGAATTGCGCGCAAGCCCGGGGGTACGCAACGGGCGGCACGGAACCGCATCGTTCGCGAGTCTCAGGGTCGACGAGCCGGCCCGGGTAACGACCCCGGCGATGCGCGCCCTGCAACAACTGATCATCGCGCAGGTCCGCAAGGCCGTCGAACCGCTTCCGCCAGAAGGCCACTCCTGGCTATCCCAGCGGCCCGCCGCCGCAATGCTGCGCATGTGGTGCGTGATGACCGGCAGCGACGGGTTCGAGCGCTGGCATATGCACCCGGAAGGCTGGGCGAGCGGTGGTTACTATGTCGCGGTCCCCGACTGCGTCGAGCGCGGAAACAGCGCGGCGGGCTGTCTTGAATTCGGCGCGCCCGAGAGGTTCGTGGGCGCGGCCGCTGCCGAAGCCTTCGGGACGCGGATGGTGCGTCCTCAGGCCGGGCTGCTCACTCTATTTCCCTCGCACGCCTATCACCGCACCCATCCGCACGGCGCGCAGGGTCTGCGGATCTGTGTCGCTTTCGACCTCGTACCGCTTTGACCGCCGACCTTGCCTTCCACGCCCGCTTTGCCGGACTGGACTGGAGCGGTGACTTGCCGCTGCGCCAGTTCGATCCGGCGGATGGACCGGCCCCTGGCGCGATCGCGGTGCGCCGCCGCGCGGTCTCGTGCATCCTTGCGCCGCACCGGGCCGTGGGGCGCGCCAGCATCGCCGCCGATGGCGTGCGCTTCAACTGCGACGACGAAGTAAGCTTCGACCTTGAAAGCGGCGCATCGATCGGATGGGTCCCCGGCCCCGCATGGCAGGGTGCCTTGCCGGTGTCCTTCTACAGTTCCGTCGCCGCGATCACGCTGGCGATGCGCGGGATGCTGCCGCTCCACGCCTCTTCGGTGGTACTCTACAACAAAGCATGGCTGATTGCCGGCTCTTCGGGCGCAGGCAAGTCGACGCTGACGGCCGAATTGGTCAAGGCGGGCGCGCTCCTGCTGGCGGATGACCTTACGCCGCTGACCCTCGCGCCGCAGCCTGTCGCGTGGCGCGGCCGCCCGGCGATGCGGCTCCACCCGGCGAGCTGCGCAGGCCTCGCCATCGACGGCGCGCCCGAGCCGACCGACGACGGACGAGGCAAGCTTCTGGTCCGCCCCAGCCGCAGGGCTGCCGACACGGGCTGGCCGGTGGGCGGGATTATTCTGCTCGGCGATGCCATCGGCTCGGACCCCGAAGCCGAGCACAGAGCGCTCGCCTACGGATCGATCCTGTTCCGCCCGCGAATCCTGACTGCGCTGCCGGGCCGCGCGCGGACCCGCGAGAACCTGCTCGCGCTGGCCAGCGCGGTGCCGATGGCGCTGCTGCCGCAAGTGCAAGGGTTCGACGCGGACGCGCAAGGCCAACGCATCGCGCGGGCCCTCGCTGTAATCGAGCGGCTTGCGGCGAGCGGCCAGCAATAGTGAGGCGCGCCGGGCATTGCGCGCCGGGACGCCACGTGTCACAGGGCCCCCAGGGGTAGTGGTGATCAAGTGAGCCCGATTTTCGCCTTGCTGGGGAACGACATAGCGCGCGCGGCCGAAGTTGCGGCCGGGCTCGACCCAGCGGCATGGCACGCGCTCGACCGGCAGGCCGGCCAGCACCGCCTCCGCCCGCTTCTTCACAGCCGCGCTGCGCAGGGCGCGTGGGCTGTCCCGCCCGATCTTGCGCTCCGATGGAAGGCCAGCCACCTGCGGTCGGCGCGGCGCGCGCTCGACCAGAAGGTGGCCCTTGCCCGGATCGGCAAGAGCTTTGCGCGCGGCGGAGTGGCGGCGGCGGTGCTCAAGGGCGGGGCCTTCATCTGGTCCGGCGCGATCGACCCGGCGATGCGGCCGATGCGCGATCTCGACCTGCTGGTTAAGCCTGCCGACGCGGATGCCGCGACCGGGCTGCTTGCCGCGCTGGGCTTTGTCGTCGATCTGCAATCGCGGCCCTCGGACAAGCACCTTCCCGCAATGACCGACGGCAAAACGGTCGTCGAATTGCACCTCCACATTTTCGACACGCACGACGATGAAGGGGTGCGGCGCGAACAGGCGTTCATCGAGCGGGCGTGGCAGCGCGCGGTTCCGGGGCCGGTTCCGGGAATGCAGATGTTTTGCCCCACCGACACGCTGCTGCATGTGATGCTCCATTCAGTGCTCGATCACCAGTTCAACAACGGCCCGCTGCTGCTCGTCGATATGCCTGCACTCGCACCGGCGGGCGCGATCGACTGGGCGCTGCTGTGGCAGGAGGCCGAGTGCTTGAGCGTCACCCGCGCCTGCCAGCTGGCACTGATGCTGGGGCAGAAGCTGTGCGGGCTGGCAGTCGACTGGCAGGGGCGC
>JANNWO010000110.1:0-16053 GCA_031408395.1 Sphingomonadales bacterium
GTCCTTCGAGTTGACCGCGTTCTCGACGATGGTCTTGGTCGGGTACATGGCGGCGCCGCCAACCATGGGCACGTCGGCCTTCTTTTCCATGTGGTGGTCGGCCAGCGCAGGCACCGCGACCATGCCGGTGGCGGCGGCGAGTGCGGCTGCGGCGATGGCAGTCAGGGTGTTCTTGGGGGTCATGGTTGAACTCCGTCAGTCAGGGGGATCATGTTCGCAAGCCTCTCATGCCTGCACGCAAAGCTACGCGGTTGCGCGGCGTTCGGATGCCAGGTTCACGATAATGCGGATGAAACGCCGCGCCGCTGCGGCAAAGCGAACGCGGCTCAGACGCCAATTCAGACGCGGGTGAAGGCGCCCTTGGCGACCACGGGGCCAGCGTCCTTGCCTTCGGGCTTGCCGCCGATCGGCTCGCGGGTGAGCACAAGGCTCGCCCCGTCGCCGAGCTTGTCGGCAAGCGCTTGCGGCAGGACCATACTGCGCACCTCGCCCGGCGCGACGACGCCCAGCGATTGCAGCATGCCGCCGTCGGCGGGCACCAGCCACAGTTCGTGATCGTGCACCCCGTCGGCAGTCAGGCCGATGGCAGCCACCAGCATTTTCTCGCTTTCGGGGATATATGTGACGTCGAGCCTGAGCCCGGTCTCGCCGATCGGCACGGTCGCGACCATCGGCGCGGCGGCGGCCATCTGCACCGGCGGCGCATCGACCGGCGCGCGGCCGGGGACCATCGCAATCCACACCAGCGCCAGCGCGGCAGCGGCGCTCGAGAGCCCCGCCATCCACTGCCAGCGCCGCACCCGCGTCTCAAGCGCGATCACGTTGCTGGCAGGAGCATCGGCAGTCGAGCTGTCCGGTGCCGACTGTTGCGAGGTGATGCGGGCGGCGATGCCGTCCCACACATGCTCACCCGGCTCGGCACCCGGCATGGCGTCGGTCATCGGGGCCAACCAATTGTCCCACCACTCCTTGCGCCACGCGAAATCCGGATCGGTCGCATATTTGCCGCGCGCGGAGAGCAGTTCCTCGCCTTCGAGCAGGCCCAAGGCCCATTCGGCGGCGATCATCGGATCGTCACGGTTCATGTCGGGGCCGGCGTTGTCGGGGGTATCTTCAGGCGCGCTCATGCCGCTTCACTCGCTTCGAGACAGGCGCGCAGGCGTTGCAGCCCGCGGCGGATCCAGCTCTTCATGGTGCCGAGCGGGACGTCCGCCGCCTCGGCCAGCTGGGCGTAGGTCATGCCTTCGAAGAAGGCCGCGCGAATGTGTCCCTGCGTGCGGTCATCCAACGCGCCGAGGCACTTGTGGATCTGCGCACGCTGTTCGGCATCGACCAGCAGGGCATCGGCAAGCGGGCTCTCGTCGGGGAGCGGCGCTGCTTCCTCGACCGGCACTGACCCGCCGCGCACTTTGCCGGTGCGCAGGCGGTCGATCGCCCGGTTGCGCGCAAACGCCGCCAGCCACGCGATCGGGCTCGCGCGGGCGGGGTCATAGCGGTCGGCCCGCTGCCAGAGATTGACATAGACGTCCTGCAACGCGTCCTCAGCTTCCTTTCGATCACCCAAGATACGCAAGGTAATGCCGAACAGCTTCACCCGCGTCATGCGATAGACGATTTCGAGCGCGGCCTGGTCGCCGGCAGCGAGCCGTACCATCGCGTCGCGCAGTGCCTCGCGCGCATCGTCGGCGGATTGGCGGGGGAGCGCGGCCATCAGCAATCCGCTCCGCAGGGCTGGCAGGGTTCCTCGCCGCTTTCGACCTGAATCGTCGCGTGGCCGACCCCGAAGCGCCCCTCGAGCGAGGCGGCAACCTCGCGCAAGAAGCTGTCCCGCGCCGGGCGGCCGGGCATCACGAGATGCGCGGTGAGCGCGACCTCGGTGGTCGACATCGGCCAGACGTGGAGATCGTGCACCGCGGTGACGCCTTCGAAGCTGGCTAGGTGCCGCTTCACGTCGGCGAGATCGATGCGGGCGGGTGCAGCAAGTAGCCCCATCGCGAGGCTATCCCGCGCGAGGCCCCAGGTGCCCAAGGCGATGACTGCGAGGATCACGAGGCTGACCAGCGGGTCGATCCAGCTAAGGCCGGTCAGCACGATTGCGAGACCCGCAATCACGACGCCAAGCGACACCAGCGCGTCGGTCGCCATGTGGAGATAGGCGCCGCGAATATTGATATCGTCCTGACCCCGCACGAACAGCATGGCCGTTAACGCGTTGATACCGATACCGATCCCGGCCACGACCATCATCGCGAGGCCCTCGGGCTGGGCCGGGTTCATGATCCGGTGCACGGTCTCGAACCCGATCGCCCCGATCGCCACCGCCAGCAGCAGTGCGTTGGCGAGCGCGGCGAGGATCGTCGAGCTCTTGTAGCCATAGGTGAAGCGGCCGGAAGCAGGCCGGCGCGCGGCGACGCTCGCGCCCCATGCCAGCGCGAGGGCCAGCACGTCGGACAGGTTGTGCCCGGCATCAGCGACCAGCGCCATCGAGCCGTAGATCAGGCCCGCTGTGGCCTCGACCGCGACGAAGGCGGTGTTGAGCACGATGCCGATCGCGAAGGCGCGGCCGAAATCGGCGGGCGCGTGGCTGTGACTATGCCCGTGCGAATGGCCATGGTGATCGTGAGGATGGGAGTGCGCGTGCATTACGGATCTAGTTGTAGACGCAGGCGTCGAGCCCGTCACGCCTGACGGTGCCGATCCGGCGTTCAATCCGGTTACCGTGGCGCGCGAGCCACCCTCCGGGGCCCTTGACCGAGCGCTTCTTGGGGCTCGGCAGGGCCGCTGCCATCCGGCTCGCCTCGTCGGCGGAGAGGCGCGCGGCGGAGTGGCCGAAATAGCGCTGCGATCCGGCTTCGGCGCCGTAGGTTCCGATCCCGGTTTCTGCAACGTTCAGATAGACTTCCATGATCCGGCGCTTGCCCCAGACGAGCTCGATCCAGAAGGTGAACCACGCTTCCAGCCCTTTGCGGAAATAGCCGCCGCCTTGCCACAGGAAGACGTTCTTGGCGGTCTGCTGGCTGATCGTCGAGCCGCCGCGGATGCGGCCACCCTTTTCCTTGGCTTCCATGTTCCGGGCGATCGCCTGCTCGATCGCTTCGGTGTCGAAACCGGAGTGTTCGCAGAACCGCCCATCCTCCGACGCGATCACCGCGCTGACCAGATCGCGGTCGATATTATCGAGCGATTCCCAGTCTTTGGTGATGCCCTCGGGGTCCATCAGCATGGTCGCGGTGACCGGCACGGGGAGCCACTTGAAGGCCACCACCAGCACTACGGTGAGCACCACGAAACTGGCGATTCCCTTGGCGATATAGCGGAATAGGGTGCGCACCATGTCCCGGCTCTAGCGCAGCGGAGACTGGCCGCCAAGTCGCCAAGAAACCGGTGTGCTTGCAGGCTGGCATGCCATGTGGCTACTTGGCCCCAAGCAACCGGGGAGACTATCATGCGCCTGTTCCACATCGCCGCCAGCGCCATTGCGCTTGCTGTCACCGTCCAGCCAGCACAGGCCGAGGACGCCGCGACCGCCAAAGCCATCGAGGCCGAGTACGATGCCTACCTCGCCCCGCTGTTTCTCGACTTTCACCAACACCCCGAAATGGGTTTCCTCGAGAAGCGCACCGCCGGCATCATGGCGGCCGAACTGCGCAAGGCCGGGCTCGAGGTCACTGAGGGCGTCGGTAAGACCGGCGTCGTCGGCATCCTCAAGAACGGCAAAGGCCCGCTGATCCTGATCCGCGCCGACATGGACGGGCTGCCGGTCGAGGAGAAGAGCGGCCTCGCCTACGCCTCCAAGGACAAGCAGATTGGTGAGGACGGCAAGGAATACCCCGTCATGCACGCCTGCGGGCACGACACGCACATCACCGCGATGATCGCTACCGCCCGGCGCCTCGCCGCCACCAAATCCGCGTGGAAGGGCACGCTGATGTTCATCGTCCAGCCCGCCGAGGAAGGCGTGCGCGGGGCCAAGGCGATGATGGCAGACAACCTCTACCAGCGCTTCGGCAAGCCCGATTATGCGCTCGCCTTCCACGTTGACGCCGATCTAACGACAGGCACCGTCGCCGCCTCGGAAGGGATCCAGTATTCAAGCTCCGACACGCTCGATGTGCGGGTGCCGGGGATCGGCACCCACGGCGCCTCGCCGCATTTGGGCAAAGACCCGGTCTATATCGCCGCGCAGATCGTCACCGCGCTGCAATCCATCGATTCGCGTGAGATCGCGCCGCTCAGCCCGGTAGTGGTCACCGTCGGCGCGTTCCACGCAGGTACGGCCTACAACATCATCTCTGACGAGGCGAACCTCAAGCTTACCGTGCGCGCCAACGACGAGGCTGTCCGCGCCGAGGCGATCGCCGCGATCGAGCGGATCGCGGTCAATATCGGCAAGGCGCATGGGCTGCCGGACAATATGCCGGTGACGGTCACCAAGTTCTCGGGCACGCCGGTTACCAACAATGATCCGGTCCTCGCCCGCCGCCTCAACGCGGTGATGGCGCGCGAGCTGGGGGCGAGCGCGGTGGTGCCGTTCGTACAGCTGGGCATGGGCGCGGAAGACTTCACCTATTTCGTCGCGCCGGGTCTGGGCGTGCCGGGCTACTACTTCGCGGTCGGCGGCACCACGCCCGAACGCCTCGCCGCGGCCAAGGCAGGCGGCCCGGCGATTGCCGGACACCACTCGCCCCTGTTCCAAGTCGCCCCGCGCGAGAGCATTACGCTGGGCGCGAGGGCGATGATCGCGGCGGTGATGGATTTGGCGAAGGCGAAGTGATGTTCCTGAAATGTTTCACGTGAAACATTGGTGATTGTCCCTTCTAAATCAGAATGAACACATTTCGCCGAGCCCTCGACTCCCGATTTTTGATCGGGCGTGATAACGACTTGTGATGAACCCGTCGCTCAAGGTTGCCACAGCCATTTGTGGTGTAGTCGGAACTTTGATGATCACGGCGGCAACTGTGTCGCCGACAGACCTCGATACGAATGTGGCATCGTGGCTATCTTTGCTAGGTTGGGAAAATCCGCCGAGGGCACTAATTAGCTCAAATGCCGATCGTGCAGTCCTTGGTATCGGAATCGCATTACTGGCGGCAGCAATTTTAGGTATTTGGGGTCTGGTCATGTCTAGAAAGACGAAAGGTGTGCCAGATTCAACTGGCGGGGAGTCGTCGTTTATCCGAGGTAAGGTGAAAAACTTAAACCTTGAAAACAACTATTCCTCAGCCGATAACTTCGTGGATGCGGACGTTCAAAGCCTATCTGCGAAGTTCAACATCCACGAGCCCGGTGGTGAGAAGCGCCCGGCATGGCAGCGCATCCAAAAATGGTTCGGTAAGGATCGTGGCTAGGGACAATACCTTTGTGAATTGCGGAACTGCGTTTCATGTAGACGGAGATATCGATCTCTTTATTGATCGGACGACGGCCATAAACACTCGTGTTTTCGTCGATGCTCAAAACGAGCCAAACATCAACGTCAAGAACAGCAGCCATCGTCCCTAATCTCCTCCGCGACGGCCTGTGTTCTTGAAATGTTTCACGTGAAACATTGGGGAGCAAGTAGGGCGCTGGGAGGGTTCGCGGCGCCCTTTTTTGTTGGGGTGCGGAAGGCATCGCCCATGCCCGTTCGTCCTGAATTTATCGAGGGACTGTCGTTCTTTCAGCGAGTTACTCCCGGAATTCCAAACAGAAGTACGGCGGTTGACCTAAGGTCAGCTTCGCTTCCGACAAGTTAAGCGCAAACGGCTGAGAGGGATGGGGCAAATCCAACCCCCGAAAACCACCCCCCAAACCGGGGTCTAAACCGCGCTAGAGGGGGTCTAACAGGGGTCTAGACGCGTCTGGATGGGGTCTGGAGCGCGCAAGGGCCGGTCTGGCGAATTCCAACATTGCGGCATTCGGCCAGCGGGCATGAAAAAGCCCCCCGATCACCTGAGTGACCGGAGGGCTTTGAACAGTCGAAACTGTTTGGCGTGTTATGCGAGCCCGGGCAGAAGCCGCTCACCGGCGATGCGTTGCATGGCCTTCTGGAGCTTCTCGAAGGCGCGCACCTCGATCTGGCGGATGCGTTCACGGCTGACTTCGTAGGCCTGGCTCAGTTCTTCGAGCGTCTGCGGCTTTTCGGTCAGGCGGCGTTCGGTGAGGATGTGCCGCTCGCGCTCGTTGAGGCTTGCCATCGCCTCGGCGAGCATTCCCATGCGCATCTGCGATTCCTCGGCATCGGCCACGGTCTCGTCCTGAAGCGGGCGGTCATCCGCCAGCCAGTCCTGCCATTGTCCGGAACCTTCCTCGTCCCCGCGCAAGCTGACGTTGAGCGACGCATCGCCGCCCATCATCATGCGCCGGTTCATGTTGATGACTTCCTGCTCCGGCACGCCGAGATCGGTCGCGATCTTGGTCACGTCCTCGGGGCGGAGATCGGAATCCTCGTAGGCTTCGAGCTGCTTCTTCATCCGGCGAAGGTTGAAGAACAGCTTCTTCTGGGCCGCGGTGGTGCCCATTTTCACCAGGCTCCACGACCGCAGGATGAACTCCTGCATCGACGCCTTGATCCACCACATCGCGTAGGTCGCGAGGCGGAAGCCGCGATCGGGTTCGAACTTCTTGACGCCCTGCATCAGGCCCACGTTGCCTTCCGAGATCAGGTCGGAGACGGGCAGGCCATAGCCGCGGTAACCCATCGCGATCTTCGCGACGAGCCGCAGGTGGCTGGAAACGAGCTGGGCGGCGGCTTCGGGATCCTCGTGTTCCTGATACCGCTTGGCGAGCATGTATTCTTGCTCGGCCGTGAGTATGGGGAACTTGCGGATTTCCGAAAGATAGCGGTTGAGGCTCTGCTCACCGCTGAGTGCCGGGACCGTCTTGGACTTGGTTCGGGCACTTTGGGGCTTAGTCACTGGTTACCTAACCTTTCTGGCGTCAACCGCTTGCGCCGGACCCCTGATGGGCATCCCGCGGACTGGGTCACGGGTTCTAGGTATACGCGAAAACTTAGGAGAAAGTTGCGCGTTTCATCGATCACTATGGCGCAGTTGGTCGATAAGTTCCGCCATGTCGTGCGGCAGATCGCTCCGAAACTGCACCATTTCGCCGGTCAGGGGGTGTTGGAACCCCAGTTCGGCAGCGTGCAGCGCCTGACGGGCGAAGCCGAGTCGCTCGAGAGTTTCACGCAAGGATTTGGGTGTTTTGCCATAAGCGGG
The DNA here is from genome assembly GCA_031408395.1 of Sphingomonadales bacterium. Taxonomy (GTDB): domain Bacteria; phylum Pseudomonadota; class Alphaproteobacteria; order Sphingomonadales; family Sphingomonadaceae; genus Erythrobacter. Next base: position 7,203 of record JANNWO010000110.1, read on the forward strand.
GTCTCCCAATAGCGGATGACCGATTGACGCGCAGTGAACGCGCACCTGGTGGGTGCGCCCGGTTTCCAGCCGGCATTCGATCACGGCGGCCTCATCGAGCCGTTCGAGCACCTTGTAATGGGTGATCGCGGATTTGCCGCGCGAGGAATTGTTGGGGAGCACCGTCATTTTCTTTCGGTCGCTGTCGGAACGGCCGACGCGCGCGTTGATGGTGCCTTCAGTTGGCGAGGGGTGTCCGGCGCACACCGCGATATAGCGGCGGTGGACGGTGTGCGCGGCGAATTGCGCGGCAAGGCCTTCATGCGCGGCGTCGGACTTGGCGACCACCAGCAGCCCCGAGGTGTCCTTGTCGATGCGGTGGACGATGCCGGGCCGCGCGACGCCGTTGATGCCCGACAGATTGCCCCCCCCATTTTTGGCGCAATGGTGCAGCAACGCGTTGACCAGCGTGCCGGTGATGTTGCCCACCGCCGGGTGCACCACCATGCCCGCAGCCTTGTCGACGACGATCAGATGCGCGTCCTCGTATGCGATGGTGAGCGGGATATCCTCGGCGACAGCCTCGGCAGGCATGGCGGCGGAGACAATGATGCGGAACGGCGTAGCGGCGGCGACCTTCATCGAGGCGGCCGTGGCGGTCGTGCCCGCGACATCGACCCGCCCCTGGTCGATCAACCCCTGCACCCGCGCGCGGCTGAAGCCGGTCGCCTCGGCCAGCGCCTTGTCGAGGCGGGTGGTGGTGGGGATCGTGCCGGTGATGATTTCGATGGCGGACATGCTATGGCCATGCGCGATGGATGCCGAAGTGACAAGCCGAGCTCTTAGCCAGATGCGCGCTGCTGCCGAAGCCGCGCATCCGCTTGAGGCTTGCGGCATCCTGCTGGGGACAGGCGGGCGGATCACCGAGGCGCGCGCCGCGGCCAACGTCCACCCCGCACCAGCAACCCATTTCGAGATCGATCCGCAGGCGCTGATCGGCGCGCACCGCGCCGCGCGGGCGGGCGGGCCTCAGGTGATCGGCTATTTCCACTCGCATCCCGTGGGCGAGCCCGTCCCGTCTGCCACCGACCGCGCCTGCGCCGCTGGCGACGGCAAGCTGTGGGCGATCATATCGGCAGGCGACGTAAGGTTCTGGTTGGACGGGGAACAGGGGTTTGTCGCCCTTCCCTTTACCATGATCGATGGCTAGGTAAGCGCGATGATCTCCCAGACCGATCTCGCCGCGATGCTGTGCTCGCGCCTGTGCCACGACATGCTCTCGCCGGTGGGCGCGCTCGCCAACGGGCTTGAGCTCCTCGCCGACGAGCGGGACCCCGAGATGCGCGTGCGCGTCGTCGAGCTGCTCGAACAGTCGGCCAAGGTCGGCACCGACAAGCTGAAGTTCTTCCGGCTCGCATTCGGCGCGGCCGGCGGCTTTGGCGAGGCGATCCCGATCGAGGAAGCCAAGGACGTGATCAACGCGCTGGCGACCGGTGCCAAGCGGGTCGAAGTGCATTGGGCAATCGCCGAGCCGAGCCTGCCCAAGCCCGCGGTCAAGGTGCTGCTCAACCTCGCGCAGATCGCTCTGGATGCGCTGGTGCGCGGCGGCACGCTCGACATCGGCGCGGAGCAGCGCGACGGGGCGGTGGAGATCGTGGCCCGCGCGCGCGGCGACCGGATCGCTTTTGACGAGACCATCGGCCGCGCGCTGCAAGGCGACCTCGACGAAAGCGAGATCACCAGCCGCACCGCCGCCGCCTACATGATCGCGGTGCTCGCCGAGGAAATGGATGGCGGCCTCCAGTACAAGCTGGGCGACGGGGCGCTGGTCCTGGGCGCGGTGCTGCCCGTGCCTGAAGGCATGATCGGCTAGGGCCGCGTCGATGTCGGGGGGCATGGGAGACGACGAGCTGGTTCATCGCGAGGTGCCTTCGCCCAATCATGGCGAACGGACGCTCCCGATCAGCATGGCGGTGATCCACTACACCGAGATGAAGCCGGTCGAAGCCGCGCTGGAGCGCATGTGCGACCCCGCGTCTTCGGTCAGCGCGCATTACTGCATCACCGAAGAAGGCGAGGTCATCCGGCTGGTGCCTGAAGACCGCCGCGCATGGCACGCGGGCGCTTCGTATTGGCGCGGCATCCCGGATGTGAATTCGGCGAGCATCGGGATCGAGCTTGACCATCCGGGTCACGCGCCGGAGAATGGGGGCTATCGGCCCTTCGCCGAGGCGCAGATCGACGCGCTGATCCCGCTGCTGGCGCGGATCGTCAAGCAATACGACATCCCCCGCGCCAACGTCGTCGGCCATTCCTGCGTCGCGCCGATGCGCAAGGTCGATCCGGGCGAGCTGTTCCCGTGGGACCGCCTTGCGCAGGTCAAGCTGTGCCTGCCGCGCCCCGAGTGCCTCGCCGCGGGCAATCCGTTCCACAATGATGGCTCGTTCTTCATGGCGCTGGAGCGGTTCGGCTATGACATCACCGATCAGGTGAAAGCGGTCGAGGCCTTCGAGCGGCGCTGGCGGCCCGAGCGGATCACCGGCGTGCCCGATGGCGAGATCGCCGCGATATTGTGGCAATTGCTGCTCGACCGCGATCAGGGGCGGACGCGTTAAAGCATCGCGCTGAAAAGTGGGAACCGGTTTTCAGCGCCAGCGATGCGACCACAAACGGTAACTTTGCATTCTGAGTCCACGCGCCTATAGCTCCCCTCGTCAGGGGGCCTGAGGCAGCCGCGTGTGCGCTCTTGCGTTGCAAGGGGGGACGCGAGGAAAGTCCGGGCTCCACGAAACAAGGGTGGCGGGTAACGCCCGCCGGTGTCCCGCAAGGGGCGCAAGGGAAAGTGCCACAGAGAGCAAACCGCCGATGGCTCCCTGCTCCTTCGGGAGTGGTGAGGACAGGCAAGGGTGAAAGGGTGCGGTAAGAGCGCACCGGGGGGCTGGCAACAGCAACCGCATGGCAAACCCCACCCGGAGCAAGGCCGAATAGGGGCCGCGCGCCCGCCGCAAGGCAGGGTAGGGGTGTTTTGCCCCGAGCGGCCCGGGTTGGCTGCTAGAGCGCCGGAGCAATCCGGCGACCAGATGAATGGCTGCCACCGTGCGGCAGGTCCCCTTGGGGATACCGCGCAAGGATACAGAACCCGGCTTATGATGGTCCCCTGATGTTTTTTCTGCCCTATCGGTTCAGCCTTCGGCTGTGTTTCGCAACCGCTACCTGAGGTCGCGCCTCGAAAAGGAATCTTTCCCAATGCAGGTGATCGGATCGGCCATCATGCCGCGCGCTTCCACCAAGCGCCCGCTTGCCCAGCGCGTCGCGATCATTCTCGCGGTGGTGGTGCAGATTGGCGCAGGCTTCCTGCCGCGCTTCGGGATCGGTGAGTTCATCGGGACGCGTTCGGACGCGGTGCGCACGCTCATCACCCCGGCGGGCTGGGCCTTTGCGATTTGGGGGCCGTTGTTCCTGCTGTCGATCGGTTTTGCGGTGTGGCAGGCCCTCCCCGCGCAGCGCGGCAATGCCCTGCTCGGCCGGATCGGCTGGCCCGCTGCGGTCGCGCTGGCGGCGCAGGGCGTGTGGTCTACCTACACGCAGCTTGCCAACCTCACTGGCGTGTCGGTGCTGATCATCCTCGTCTCGCTCGCCGGCCTTCTGGTGGTGCTGCGCGCGCTGGTTGCCGCGCCGTCGCTGTCGCTGGGCGAGCGTATCTTCGCCGCCCCCGCCTTCAGCGCGCTGGCGGCGTGGCTGACTGCGGCGAGCATCGTCAACATCGCGGCGAGCCTCAAATATCACGGCATCATGGGCGCCGAGCCCGCGCCGGTCATCACCACGGTGATGATCGTGATCGGCGCAGGGATCGCCGCCATGGCCGCAAGCCGCGCGCGCGGTGCGCCGCTTTACGGGCTGGTGTTCGCTTGGGCGCTGATCGCGATCAACGCAGGCGGCGGCCAGCGTTTTCCCGCGATCGGCTGGGCGGCCATCGCGGGCATCGTGCTGGTGCTGGGCGTCACCGTGTGGCGGCTGTCGCAAGAGAGCAACCGCCGCCACTGGTTCAGCGGTTAAGCGCGCCCCACGCTCACGTAGGTGAAGCCTTCCGCGCGCATGTCGTCGGGCTTGTAGATGTTTCTGAGGTCGACCATCACCGGCGCCTTGGCGAGTTCCTTGACGCGCTTGAGGTCAAGCGCGCGGAAAGCGTCCCACTCGGTCACGATCACCACCACATCCGCGCCTTCGATGGCGGCATAGGGATTGGCGCACATGATAACGCCGGGGAGCAGCGGGGCGGCGGCTTCCATGCCTTCCGGATCATAGGCCGCCACCTCCACGCCTGCATCCATCAGCGTCTGCGCGACCGCGATCGCGGGGCTGTCGCGCATGTCATCGGTGTTGGGCTTGAAAGTGAGGCCGAGCAGCGCCGCTTTCTTGCCGCGCGCGTCATCCACCCCGCCCAAGGCGTCGACGACCTTGCGGCCCATCGCGCGCTTGCGGCTCTCGTTGACCTTGACCACCGCTTCGACGATCCGGGTGGGGCTGTCGTAATCCTCGGCGGTCTTGAGCAGCGCGAGCGTGTCCTTGGGGAAGCACGATCCGCCATAGCCGGGCCCTGCGTGCAGGAACTTCGACCCGATGCGGTTGTCCATGCCGATCCCGCGGCTGACGTCCTGCACGTTGGCGCCGACCTTCTCGCACAGGTCCGCCATCTCGTTGATGAAGGTGATCTTGGTCGCGAGGAAGGCGTTGGCGGCGTATTTGATCAGCTCGCTGGTGCGGCGCGACACAAACAGGAGCGGCGATTCGTTGAGGAACAGCGGGCGATAGACCTGCCGCATCACCTCGCGGCCGAACTCGTCCTCTGCGCCGATGACGATCCGGTCGGGGCGCTTGAAATCGCCGATCGCCGCGCCTTCGCGCAGGAATTCGGGGTTGGAGACGACTGCGAAGCGGTGGGCGGTGCCGGTCTCGCGAATGATCCGCTCGACCTCGTCGCCGGTGCCGACGGGGACAGTCGACTTGGTGACCACCACCGCATCACCGCTGAGCTTCTCGCCGACTTCGCGGGCGACTTCGTAAACGAAGGTGAGGTCGGCATGGCCATCGCCGCGGCGGCTGGGTGTGCCGACCGCAATGAAGATCGCATCGGCCCCGGCGATGCCTTCGCCAAGCTCGGTGGTGAAGCTGAGGCGACCGGACTTGACGTTGCTTTCGACCAGCGCCTCAAGGCCCGGCTCGTAAATCGGCATGATCCCGGCGTGGAGCCGGTCGATCTTGCTCTGGTCCTTGTCGATGCACACCACGTCGTGCCCGAAGTCGGCGAAACACGCGCCCGATACGAGCCCGACATAGCCTGAACCCACCATCGCAATCTTCATACTCAAGCCCCTGCCCGAAAAGCGGCACCCGAAGGCGCCCGTCTGGCGTCAGTCAGGCCGATCGCCGTGGAACATTGCGACCGTCCCGTCCTCGCCGGCGCGCGCCTGGAGGATGCGGCGCTGGTCGCCCTCGAGCACGAGCGCGGTCAGCACACCGGAGCGGAATGCGCCCGTGTCTATACCGATGCGGTTGCCGCAGTCCATGACATGATCGAAGATCGTGTGGCCGTGCACCACCACCTTCTCGAGCGCGCCTTCATGGTCGAGAAAGCCGTCGCGGATCCACAGCAAGTCGCTGCGCTTCTGCTCGGCGAGCGGGCGCGCCGGGTCGATCCCGGCATGAACGAAGACATAGTCGCCGGCGCGGATCATCGTCTCGAACCCGGCGACATAGTCGCGCGTGGATTGCGGGATGACCGTGCAGTAGCGCTCGTGGATCTCTTCGAGCGTGAGGTTGGACAGATCGTGCGTGGTGAGGCCGAAGCTCAGCACCGTCTCGTAACCGCCGTGCTTGAGGAAGTGGCGCAGCGCCTCGGGCTTCTCGAAGGCGCCCAGAAACATGTCCTCGTGATTACCGGCGAGCACGCGGACATTGCGATTGTGCTGCCACTGGCGGGTACGCTCGATCACCCCGGCGCTGTCCGGCCCGCGGTCGACGAGGTCGCCGAGCAGCACGATGCGGTGCTCGAAGCCGGGTGCGCCGGCGATCTCCTCCTCGATTCCCGCGATTATCGCCTCGAACAGGTCGAGCCGGCCGTGGATATCGCCGATCGCGTAATAGCGCGTGCCGTCTGGCACCGCCGGCAGCTTGACCGGCGAGGGGGAACGGAAAAAGTCGCGCAGGTTTTGCAGCATGACCGCTAAGGTTTTCCAGTTGGTCGGCCCTCGGGCGAGGGCACTCTGGCGAGAGGATACGTGCCGCCCTCTGACAGGGAGCGGCGCATAAGTGGCTGGACGCCGACGTGCAACCGAGCCTCTGCCCAGCGCGACCAACGGTGCCAAATTGTCGCCAAGCTGTAGGCGGGCACGGTTTAATCCAAGCTGAAGCTGACCGTCGTGACAACCCGCACCTTTTTGTAAGGGCTATCGGCCATGCCCCAGCCGCCGCCTGAATCCCCATCGCGCGCAGTGACTTCAAAATAGCCCTGCGTCGCGTCGCGGATCTTGCCGACGCCGGAATCGGAGTCCTTGGCGAACTGCTGGGCGGAAGCGCGCGCGTCCTTGGTCGCCTCGGCCACCATTGCGGGCTTGATGTCGTTCAATTTGGTGAAGGTGTAGGCCATGCCCGAACCTTCCTCGAGGAACACCCCGCGGCTGACCAGATCGAACTGGCGGGCGACGGCCTTTTGCGCGCGCACGATGTCGTTGGTGCGCAGCGCGAGCCGCTGGCGCACGGTGTAGGAGGTCACGCCGTTCTGGTCGGTCATGCTCGACACGTTGGCCCCGGTCGGCTGGAGCGCATCGGCGGGGAAGCCCAATTCCTTGAAGAAGCCCTCGATCGTTGCGGTGTCAGCACGCACCTTGGCTTGCGCGTCGGCGATGCTGGTCGAGGTGGTGGAATACGAGATCGTCCAGGTGCCCAGATCGGCGGTAACATCGCGCTCGGCCAGCCCGCGCACGGTGACCGCACGCTCGGCATCCTTGGCGCGAAGGAGCCCGTTGCCGAGCAGATATCCGCCCGCCATCATCCCGGCCGAGAGGATCGCCGCGGTGCCGAACCAGCGCAGGTTGGCCGGCTCCCGCAAGGCACTGCTCGCCGTATTCGCCGGTTGCATGTCATCGCCGCTCATCGCATTGTCCCCCATCAGAGTTGATGCGACGAGTTGTGCATCATCGTCGATGAATGGAGTTTGAATGAAGGTTATATTTGCCGCACGCCATCGGGGGGGCGGTCCTCGCTAGACGCGCAGCAAAGCTGCGCCCGCTGCGGGCGCGCGCCCAAACCTCTGGTGGCCTTGCGGTCGCTGGTGCGACCGATTGGTTCGCCATTTGAAGGGTAGTTCATGACCAAATTCCTCCACTCCATGATCCGCGTGTCCGATCCGGACGCGACGGTGGCATTCTTCAACCTCGTCGGGCTTGAGGAAGTGCGCCGATTTGACAGCGAGGCCGGGCGCTTCACGCTGATCTTCCTCGCCGCGCCCGGGCAGGCCGGCCTTGCCGAGGTCGAGCTCACCTATAACTGGCCGCCCGCCGACGGTTCTGCGGCCGAGGAATACACCGGCGGTCGCAATTTCGGGCACCTCGCTTACCGGGTCGACGATATCTACGCGACCTGCCAGCGGCTGCTTGAAGCGGGCCACACCATCCACCGCCCCCCGCGCGACGGGCACATGGCCTTCGTCAAGTCGCCCGACGGGATCTCGATCGAACTGCTTCAGGAAGGCCATCTCGAGCCTGCCGAACCGTGGGTCAGCATGCCCAACGCCGGAAGCTGGTAACGACCAGTTTCAATGCGCGGCGCATCGCGAAAACCACGTAAATGTTTAAAATTGGTCAGAGTTGTTGCGTTGAGCATAGTGTCAAGCTAAGTGGACACCCTTATTGAGGGGGAGGGTCGCACCTTGTCCATTTCGGGACTTGATCCGTGGCAGTGCCTTGCGCTGCTGCAACATGAACTACTGTTGTTCGCCGGGGTGTTTTTCCTGATCGGCGCCGCTGACGATTTGGCGGTGGACGCCGTGTGGCTTTGGCTGCGCGTGACCGGCCGCATCCCAACGCCGAGCCGTTCCCGCGCCGCGCTCCAGAACCGCCCGCTCTGCGGACCTGTCGCCGTGGTGATCCCGGCCTGGCGCGAAGCGGCGGTGATCGGGCAGACGATCCACCACCTGCTGGGCACCTGGCCGCAGCATAATCTGCGCCTTTATGTCGGCTGCTACCGCAACGATCCCGCGACGCTCGGCGCGTGCATTGCCGCCGCGCGCGGCGATCCGCGACTGCGCCTCGTGATCCTGGACCGCGACGGGCCGACCACCAAGGCAGATTGCCTCAACCGCCTCTACGCTGCCCTTGCATTGGACGAGGAGCGCGGCGGACGGCGCTTTGCCGCGGTCGTGTTCCACGATGCCGAGGACATCGTCGATCCCGGCGGGCTGGGCCTGCTCGATGAGGCGGTCGCGGCCGGAGCGGACTTCGTGCAGCTCCCGGTCGAACCGCTGGTCCCTTACCACCGCGGCTTTCTCGCGCGGCACATCGCCAGCCATTACTGCGAGGAGTTCACCGAGGCGCACGGCAAGGCGATGGTGGTGCGCGATGCGCTCGGCGCGGGCCTTCCGGGGGCAGGCGTGGGCTGCGCCACATCGCGCCGGGCGCTCGACTGGCTGGTGGCACGGCACGGTGACGACCTGCCGTTTGCCAGCGATTCGCTGACCGAAGATTACGAGCTCGGCCTCGCCATTGCTGCGGCAGGCGGTCAGTGCCGCTTCGTGCGGGCGCGCGGCGACGATGGCTGCCTGATCGCGACCCGCGCCTATTTCCCGCACAGCGTTGATGCGGCGGTGCGCCAGAAG
>JANNWO010000111.1:0-4967 GCA_031408395.1 Sphingomonadales bacterium
CTGCAGGCCGACCATCATGATCACGACCGGTGGCTTGGCGTCGAGCCGGAGGCCTTCCACTTCCATCCCGCCGAGGGTTTCAACCAGCTCGTCATGAACGATCTTGATGACCTGCTGGCCCGGCGTGACCGAGCGCAGCACGTCTTGCCCAACGGCTTTTTCGGTGACGGCATCGATGAAGCGGCGTGCGACCGGGAGGGCAACATCGGCTTCGAGAAGAGCGATGCGCACCTCACGCATGGCATCGCGCACGTCCTGCTCACGCAGCGCACCGCGGCCCTTGAGCTTGTCAAAGACCCCGCCAAGACGGTCAGACAGCGTGTCGAACATCGCCAATTTCTCCTCGCGGGTGCCGCAGCTCCCGCATCATGCGAAAAGCGCCGGCGGACGAAACCTCGTCGGCCAGCGTTGCGAAAAGAGCCCCCTTTGGGGACCGGCTTCCCGACTTTGATCAGTAGTGACTGGTGGAGCCTAGCGGGATCGAACCGCTGACCTCAACACTGCCAGTGTTGCGCTCTCCCAGCTGAGCTAAGGCCCCGGACCAGTCATCATGCGAACAGGGCGATAAGCCCTGCTCGCGGGAGGCGGCCATTAGTAGGGCCGCCCCCCCCTTGCAAGCGAAAAATCAGTTCTCGTCGCCGTCGCCTTCGCCGGTGCCGGTTGCTACGCCAAGGTCGTCGTCGCCCCCGAGGTCGACGTCGTTGTCCGGCGAATCGCCGTCCTCGTCGATGTCCTCGATGTCTTCCAGATCATCGATTTCATCTTCGCCGCCGAGATCGGCGTCAGCATCGACATCGACCTTCTTGGCCACTTCCTCGAAGGGAATCGGCTGCTTGGACTTGAGAACCGGTTCAGGCGACCAGGTCTCGCCGCATTCGATGCAGGTCACCGGATCATCCTTGCCGAGATCATAGAAACGCTCTGCGCACTTGGGGCAGGTGCGCTTGGTACCCCATTCGGGCTTGGCCATGTGTATTCCTCAAACTGGCCGCCCCGTGCAAGGGCGGGCGAAGCGCGCTAGCGAATTCGCGGGTGTGAACGAGAATTGTGGGAAGCGGCCCGCTGCGATTCAAGAGCAATGAATCAACGGATCAGCCTCGATTTGCGGGGCGCCTTGCCAGAAGCGCGGGGCGCTGTCAAAGACCGCCGTCTTATGACCAGCTACCGTTTTTCGCCCCTCGGCCCGCTTAAGGGCGCGATAAGTGTCCCGGGCGACAAGTCGATCAGCCACCGCGCGCTGATGTTCGCCGGCCTCGCGGTCGGGCGCAGCCGTATCACCGGGCTGCTGGAGGGCGAGGACGTGCTCGCTACGGCGGCGGCGATGCGTCAGTTTGGCGCACAGATCGAACGTTCGGCGGACGGCCACTGGACAGTAGACGGCGTCGGCGTCGGCAGTTTGCTCGAGCCCAAACAGGCGCTCGAGATGGGCAATTCGGGCACCTCGACCCGGCTGCTGATGGGCCTTGTCGCGAGCCACGCGATCACCGCCACATTCACCGGCGATGCGAGCTTGTCTGGCCGGCCGATGATGCGCGTGATCGACCCACTTTCGCAGATGGGCGCTTCGTTCGAGGCTTCGGCCGGCGGCACCCTCCCCCTGATGCTGCGCGGCGCCGCACCGGCCGTGCCGATCACCTACCGGCTCCCCGTCGCGAGCGCGCAGGTCAAGAGCGCGGTGCTGCTCGCAGGGCTCAACACCCCCGGCATCACCCGCGTAATTGAGCCCGTGCCGACCCGCGACCACACCGAACGAATGCTGGCCGGCTTCGGCGCGAAGCTCGAAGTGGGCGTGGAGAACGGCGAGACCGTGATCGCGATCCACGGCGAGGCGGACCTCAAGCCGATGGATGTGACGGTGCCCGGCGATCCATCGTCAGCGGCGTTTTTCATGGTCGCAGCGACGATCGTGCCGGGGAGCGATCTCAGGATCATGAATGTCGGCCTCAACCCGACCCGCGCGGGGCTACTCGCGGTGCTGCGCCAGATGGGCGCGGACATCGAGGAAGTCAGCCCGCGCGAAGTAGGCGGCGAGCCGGTCGCAGACCTGCGCGTGCGCTTTGCCCAGCTTGTCGGCGTCGATGTAGACCCGGCCATCGCGCCTGCGATGATCGACGAGTTCCCGGTGCTGTTCGTCGCCGCTGCCCTTGCCTCAGGCACGACCCGCACCAGCGGGCTTGAGGAGCTGCGCGTCAAAGAAAGCGACCGCCTCGCCGCGATGGCCGTTGCGCTCACCAGCGTCGGCGCGCGGATCGAAGAGCGCGAGGACGGTCTCATCATCCACGGCACCGGCGGCGAGCCATTGCGCGGAAGTGCCAACGGGCGCGTGAAATCGCAGCTCGACCACCGCATCGCCATGAGCATGGCCATCGCGGGCCTTGCCAGCAGCGGCGGGGTAGAGGTCGATGACATCAGCCCGATAAACACGAGCTTCCCGACCTTCATGGGCCTGCTCGACGAGGCGACCGCATCGTGAGCACCCCCTTCGACTGGGCGAGCATCGTCGGCCTTGCTGGCACGGCGTGCATCATCGGCGCCTATGCCTATCTGACGCTGGCCAAGGCCACCAACCCCTTCCTTCTTCACGGCACCAACCTTGCGGGCGCCGCGCTGCTGACAGTCTCGCTGCTGGTCCACACCAACTGGGCGAGCCTGATCCTCGAAGGCTTCTGGGCCTCGATTGCGATCTTCGGGTTGGTGCGGGCCTTGCTTGAAGCTCGAGCGCGGACCAAGAAAGAGGCATGAGAAACACGGTCCTCAATCTGGGGAAGTCACCAGTAGTGCGCCGGGTGGTTGCGACATTGCTTCTGCTCGGGACCGCAATCCTAATGGCGTTTCTCCGCAGTGACGGCTCGCCAAAATCGTTTGATTTGGCAGCAAACATTTCCGTAGCAATCGCCGCACTTGCGATCCTGCATTTCCGATGGCGATCTCGCGAAAAAAAGATGATTCCGCCGAGTCAGGCGCGGGACATCTTTTCATGATCATCGCGGTCGACGGCCCCACCGCCTCTGGCAAGGGCACCATCGCAAAGGCGCTCGCCGCTCATTTCGGGCTGCCACATCTCGACACCGGCCTGCTCTACCGCGCGGTCGGGCGGCAGGTGCAACTCGGCGGCGGCGACCCCGACAGCACCGAGGACGCTCTAGCCGCCTGCGCTTTCCCGGACAGCCTGCTCGACGACGACTCCCTGCGCTCCGAGGCGGTCGGCGGCTTTGCGAGCCGGGTGTCGGTGCACCCTGCCGTGCGCCGCGCACTCTACGATCGCCAGCGCGCCTTTGCATTGCAGGACGGCGGCGCAGTGCTCGACGGACGCGACATCGGAACGGTGATCGCGCCCGAAGCGCCAGTGAAGCTGTTCGTCACGGCCACCGTTGAGGAACGCGCCCGCCGCCGCTGGCTCGAGATGTCGGGCCGCGGGATCGGGGTGGCGCTCGCCGCGATCGAGTACGACATCGCGGCCCGTGACGCGCGCGACATGGGCCGCGCCAACGCACCGCTGGTGGCGGCGCCGGACGCGCGGGTGCTCGATACCACGCATTTGGGCCGCGACGAGGCGGTGGAAGCGGCGATCCGGCTGGTCGAGACAAGCCTCCGCTGACAGGCGGTTTTCCTTGCCTTGCGGCACGTCTTCGCCTAGGCGCGCGACCGTTCTCGCAATCTTTATCGATTGAAGGAACCTTCGCGGCGGCATGCGGCCTCGCGGAGCAAACGGCCTCTTGCCCTGCCAGCCTGCGCAATGGTGCGTCGGAAGCAGTTTAAGACCCCGGAAAAACCGGCGGCCGGTAGCATAACGAACACAGGACTGACCTGACTTATGGCAACCCAAATGCCCACCCGCGCCGATTTCGAGGCGATGCTTAATGAACAGCTCGGCGGCGCTGGCGAGGATGGCTTCGAAGGCCGCGTCGTCAAAGGCACCGTCACCGCGATCGAGAACGGCTTTGCCGTGATCGACGTTGGCCTCAAGAGCGAAGGCCGCATCTCCCTCAAGGAATTCTCGCGCGGCGAAGACGACCACGGCCTGACCGTTGGCGGCGAAGTCGAAGTGTTCGTCGACCGTGTCGAGAACGCCGACGGTGAAGCCATGCTGTCGCGTGACCGCGCCCGCCGCGAAGCCGCCTGGGACAAGCTCGAGAGCGAATTTGGCGAAGGCAAGCGCGTCGAAGGCCGCATCTTCGGCCGCGTCAAGGGCGGCTTCACCGTCGATCTCGACGGCGCCGTGGCCTTCCTCCCCGGCTCGCAAGTCGACATCCGCCCCGTGCGCGATGTCACGCCGCTCATGGACGTGCCGCAGCCCTTCCAGATCCTCAAGATGGACCGTCGCCGCGGCAACATCGTTGTCTCGCGCCGCGCAGTGCTCGAGGAAACCCGCGCCGAACAGCGCAGCGAGCTGATCAACGACCTGGTCGAAGGCCAGATCATCGACGGCGTCGTCAAGAACATCACCGACTACGGCGCGTTCGTCGACCTCGGCGGCATCGACGGCCTGCTGCATGTCACCGACAAGCTACAAGCGCGTCAACCACCCGAGCGAAGTCATCAATATCGGTGACACCGTGACCGTGCAGATCGTGCGCATCAATGCCGAAACCCAGCGCATCAGCCTCGGCATGAAGCAGCTGGAAAGCGATCCGTGGGATGGCGTTGCTGCCAAGTACCCGATGGGCGCGAAGCTCAACGGCGTGGTCACCAACATCACCGAATACGGCGCCTTCGTCGAACTCGAAGCAGGCATCGAAGGCCTCGTCCACGTCTCCGAAATGAGCTGGACCAAGAAGAACGTCCACCCTGGCAAGATCGTCTCGACCTCGCAGGAAGTCGAAGTGATGGTGCTCGAGGTCGATAGCGAAAAGCGTCGCATCAGCCTTGGCCTCAAGCAGGCCCAGCGCAATCCGTGGGACGAGTTTGCCGAGAAGCACCCGGTCGGCACCGAAGTCGAAGGCGAAGTCAAGAACGCGACCGAATTC
>JANNWO010000112.1:0-9807 GCA_031408395.1 Sphingomonadales bacterium
TCGTGTGGGCGCACCACATGTACACCTCCGGCCTCGACGTGAACACGAAGATGTACTTCACCGCGGCGACGATGGTGATTGCGGTGCCGACCGGCGTGAAGATCTTCAGCTGGATCGCGACGATGTGGGGCGGCAGCCTCAGCTTCAAGTCGCCGATGGTCTGGTCGATGGGCTTCATCTTCCTGTTCACCGTGGGCGGCGTGACCGGCGTGGTTCTTGCCAACGGCGTCATCGACGACAACCTGCACGACACCTACTACGTGGTGGCGCATTTCCACTACGTCCTGTCGATGGGCGCCGTGTTCTCGCTGTTCGCCGGGTTCTACTACTGGTTCCCGAAGATGAGCGGGCGCATGCACAGTGAGTTGCTGAGCCACATCCACTTCTGGACCTTCTTCGTCGGCGTGAACGTGATCTTCTTCCCGCAGCACTTCCTGGGGATGCAGGGCATGCCGCGCCGCTATCCGGACTACGCGGAAGCCTTCACTTTCTGGCACCAGGTCAGCACCTACGGGTACTACATCATGGCCGGGTCGATGGTGTTCTTCTTCGTCAACATCGGTTACGCGCTGCTGGCCGGAAAGAAGGCTGGAGCCAATCCGTGGGGCGAAGGCGCGACCACTCTCGAGTGGACCCTGCCGAGCCCGCCGCCTTACCACCAGTTCGAAACGCTGCCGGTGATCACCGACGCGAACGACTACCACGATCACCGTCCGGCGACGGCCTGATCGGAGCCGCGCGGCGGAGCTGGTGACAGCATCGCCGCACGGGCCGGAATACGACACAAGCAAGGGGCGCGGGCTTCAAGAAAGTCCGCGCTCCTTGCCGATGGAACCACCAAGAGCATGGCAAGCACCGCACCTCAGACCACGACGCAGACTCTCCCGACGGAGTGGCGTGACTTTCTAACGCTGACCAAGCCGCGGGTGATGACGCTGGTGATCTTCACCGCGATCTGCGGCGTGCTGGCCGCGCCCGGCGCCATCCACCCGGTGCTCGGCTTTACCGCGATTCTGGCGATTTCAATGGGCGCGGGCGGGTCTGCGGCTTTGAACCATTGGTGGGAAGCCGACATCGACGCCGGGATGAAGCGCACCATGAACCGTCCGCTCCCCGGCGGGCGGATGCGGCGCGAGGATGCGCGCGATTTCGGGGTTTTCCTGTCGGCGGCGTCGGTTGGCCTGATGGGCCTTGCCATCGGCTGGCTCGCGGCCTCGCTGCTGCTGGGCGCGATTATCTACTATGCCGTGATCTATACCATGTGGCTCAAGCCGCGCACCCCGCAGAACATCGTCATCGGCGGCGGCGCGGGCGCCTTCCCGCCGTTGATCGGCTGGGTCGCGGTGACCGGCGATATCACCGCCATGCCGATCCTGTTGTTCGCGATCATCTTCTTCTGGACCCCGCCGCACTTCTGGGCGCTCGCGCTGTTCGTTCAGTCGGATTACGCCAAGGTAGGCATCCCGATGCTTCCCGTGGTCGCAGGCGAGAAGGTGACGCGCCGCCAGATCATGTTCTACACCCTGCTGCTCGCACCCGTAGCGATTGCGCCCTGGTATATCGGCGGGACGAGCTGGATCTACGGCTCGGTCGCGGTGGTGCTCTCCGCGCTGTTCGTGGTGCTCGCCATGCCGGTCTTCACCCGGATGCGCGCCGAGGTCGATACGATGACGCCCGAGAAGGCGCTCTTTAAGTTTTCGATTGTCTACCTCTTCGTCCTCTTCGCCGCGCTCGTCGCTGACCGCGTTGCCTTCTATCAGGGGTGGATCGCATGACGCCGGACGAAGAGCGTGAGTTCCTGCGCCGCCGCAAGGCGCGCAACTGGGTGGTGCTCGGCACGCTCATCTTCTTCGTGGTGCTGTTCTACGCGATTACCATCGTGCGGATCGGTGGGCAGGTAAACTGATGGCGAGCCTCGCGCCTTCCAACAACGACATGGCCCGCCGCAACCTGCGCGTCGGGCTGATGGCGTTTGCGGGCGCGCTTGCGATGCTCGGGCTGGGCTATGCCTCGGTGCCGCTCTACCGCCTGTTCTGCCAGGCCACCGGCTTCGGCGGGACGACGATGGTCGCCAGCGAAAGCCAGGCCGAGCGGGCCGCCGCGTCGGCGACGGGCCGCACCATTTCGATCCGCTTCGATGGCTCGACAGCGGTCGGAATGCCGTGGACGTTCCAACCGAGCCAGGCGACTGACACCGTCACCATCGGTGAGCGTGATATCGCCACCTATGTGGCGCGCAACGATAGCAACCAGCCGATCACCGGCATGGCGACCTTCAATGTCACGCCGGAGCAGGCGGGTAAGTATTTCAACAAGATCCAGTGTTTCTGCTTTACCGAACAGACGCTCCAGCCGGGGCAGGAAGTGGTGATGCCGGTGCTCTATTTCGTCGATCCTGCGATGCTCAAGGATCCGAATATGAAGGGCGTCGAGCAGATCACGCTCAGCTACACTTTCCACCGCTCGCAAGAGCCGCTAGCAGCGGCCCCCAAGAGCACCGATTGATCCGCACATCCTAGGGACGGGAACTTCCACATGGCTGGCAAAGTAAACCACGATTACCACATTCTCGAACCCGATATCTGGCCGTTGATCGGCTCGATCTCGGCGCTGGCACTTACCAGCGGACTGGTGCTGAACCTGTACCCGGACGTTTTCGGCCAAGCGGCCGGCTTCGTCATGTGGGCGGGCCTCGCCGGCCTGATCGCCACCTTCTTCATGTGGTTCAAAAATATCGTGGTCGAAGCCCAGCGCGGTGACCACACTCCGGTGGTGCAGCTTCATCTGCGCTACGGGATGATCCTGTTCATCGCCTCGGAAGTGATGTTCTTCGTCGGATGGTTCTGGAGCTTCTTCGATTTCGCGCTGTTCCCCGCGCCGCTGACCTTTGACGAGGCGACTGGCGCGACGACCAGCCTGTTCGGCGAGGCCGGCGCCATCGCGCAGTTCGTGCCCAAGGGCATGGAGGTGCTCGATCCCTTCGCGCTACCGCTGCTCAATACGCTGATCCTGCTGTGCTCGGGCACCACGGTGACCTGGGCGCACCACTCGCTGATCCACGGCGACCGCGTGGGCCTTAAGCAGGGCCTGTGGGCGACGGTCCTGCTCGGCCTACTGTTCAGCTCGATCCAGGCCTACGAATATGCCGCGGCGCCCTTTGGCTTTGGCGGTAACACCTATTCGAGCGCCTTCTACATGGCGACCGGCTTCCACGGCTTCCACGTGATCATCGGGACGATCTTCCTCGCGGTCTGCCTCTATCGCACCTATATCGGCCACTTCACCCCGCGCCAGCACTTCGGCTTCGAAGCGGCGGCATGGTACTGGCACTTCGTCGACGTGGTGTGGCTGTTCCTGTTCGTCTCGATCTACGTCTGGGGCGGTTGGGGCGCTGAATACCACTGATGATCGCGGACCCCGCAGGTCCGAGTGAACAGAAGGGGCAGCCGGGGTCAGGAGTTCCACTCCCCCGGGCTGCCCTTTCCGGTTTGTGCCCTCGATGCGGAGCGAAGACCTTGTTCGCCGCGCCTGCCGCGCTGGCGCATGAATGCAGCCATTGCGGGCTCGACATCACGGGCCTCGAACGCGGCGGGCGGTTCGTGGGCGTGGTGACGATGCTGCTGGCGCTGGCGCTGATCCTGGCTGCGCTCGGCGTGGATGAATGGCTGCGGCCGCCGCTGTGGGCCTCGTTCCTGTTCTGGGCGCCGGTGACGGTGGGCGGCGTCGTCTTCGCCTTGCGGTTCTACAAGACCATGTGGGTCTATCACGAGTTCGAGGAACGCCAGCAACCATGACCCGCCGCATTCCGATCTTCTCGACGATCTTCGTGCTGGCGGCGGTCGCCACTATGATCGCGCTCGGCATCTGGCAGCTCGGGCGGTTGAATGACAAGGAAGCGCTTGTCGCGCGATATGTGGCAGCAGCGAGCGATAGCGACCCTGTTATCTTCCCCCTCAGTCAAAAGGGCGACGACGTGCTGTTCCGCCGCAGCCAGATTGACTGCCTCGAAGTGCTCGATGTGGAACCGGTCGCCGGTACGGCCGCGACAGGAGCAAAGGGCTGGGCGCATCGGGCCACTTGCAAGGTAAGCAAAGACGCCGCGGTAAAGGTTGATCTCGGGTTCAGCCGCGATCTCGCCAAGCCCGCCTTCGCTGGCGGAACACTCACCGGCGTGATCGCCTCGGGGCCAAGGCTCGTCGCCGACCCGGCGGTCGCCGGCCTCCAGCCGCTTGCCAAGCCCGATCCCGGCGATCTGCCCAACAATCACCTCGCCTATGCCGGGCAGTGGTTCTTCTTCGCCCTGACCGCGCTCGTTATCTACGTGCTGGCATTGCGGCGACGCGGGCGCTAGGCATCGCGCCCCATGCAATACGTCTCGACACGCGGCAGCGCACCGGCGCTCGATTTTGAAGGGGTGACGCTGGCCGGCCTCGCCAGCGACGGGGGGCTGTATTTGCCTGCCGAATGGCCGCGCTTCAGCATAGACGAGATCCGCGCCATGCGTGGCCTCGCCTATCCCGATCTTGCCGCGCGGATCATGGCGCCGTTCGTCACGCCCAGCCTGACCGAGGCTGAATTGCTCGCGATCTGCCACGCGGTCTATGGCGATTTCGGCCACGCCGCGGTGGCCCCGCTGGTGCAATTGGATCATCAGCACTGGCTGCTCGAACTGTTCCACGGCCCGACGCTGGCCTTTAAGGACGTGGCGCTGCAACTGCTCGGCCGCCTGTTCGAGACCTTCCTTGACCGGCGCTCCGAGCGCCTCACCATTGTCGGCGCGACCAGCGGGGACACAGGCTCCGCCGCGATACAGGCGGTGGCGGGGCTCGAGCGGGTCGAGATCTTCATGCTCCACCCCAAGGGCCGGGTGAGCGACGTGCAGCGCCGCCAGATGACCACGGTGCGCGCGCCCAACGTCCACAACCTCGCCATCGAGGGCAGCTTCGACGACGCGCAGGCGCATGTGAAGCGGATGTTCAACGATAGCGACGTGACCGCGACGCTGAACCTCGGCGCGGTCAACTCGATCAACTGGGCGCGGCTGATGGCGCAGGTTGTCTACTACTTCGCCTCCGCGTTGCAGCTCGGTGCGCCGGACCGGACGGTTGCGTACTCCGTGCCCACCGGCAATTTCGGCGATGTGTTTGCGGGCTATGTCGCAGCGAAGATGGGCCTGCCCATTGAGCGGCTGATCGTCGCCACCAACATCAACGATATCCTTCACCGCGCGCTGTCGAGCGGCGACTATTCGGCGGGCGGAGTGACCGAAACCATCACCCCTTCGATGGACATCCAGGTCAGCTCCAACTTCGAACGCCTGCTGTTCGATGCGGGCGGGCGTGACGGGACCGCGATGGCAGCCCAGATGCACGCCTTCGAGACGACCAAGACGATGCAGCTCACCAACGCGCAGAGGCAAGGCGCCGCGACGCTGTTCACCAGCGCGCGCGCCGATCAGGTCGAGACCGCCCGTGCGCTGCAATGGGCCTATCGCGCGGCAGGGCAAGTCATCGACCCGCATACCGGCGTGGGGCTGCACTGTGCGCAGGCCGTGGCCGCCAGCGTGCGTGCTGGCGCGCCGATCGTCACCCTCGCCACCGCGCACCCGGCCAAGTTCCCCGACGCGGTCGAGCGCGCCATTGGCGTGCGCCCCTCGCTCCCCGCGCGGGTCGGCGATCTGTTCGGGCGCGAGGAAAGCTTCATCGAGCTGGCAGGCGATTATGCCACCACCCGCGACCACGTGCTCGGCCACGCGGCGGCCTCCGGCGCCGACTGATGGCGATCCTCGTCCAGCAGCCGCTGGTGATGGAATGCACCGGGTGGCCAAATGAAGACAGCGCGTACCGGCTCCTCGACAGCGGGGCAGGGCGCAAGTGGGAGGCGTTCGGCCCGCACTCCTTCATCCGCCCCGAACCCCAGGCCCTGTGGCAACCGCGCATCGACAACTGGCAGGCCGACGGCGAGTTCATCCCCGGATCGGACGAGGACGGCGGCGGACGTTGGCAGTTCACGGGGCAATTTTCCGGACGCCTGCCGGACGAAGGCTGGAACCTGCAATGGAACGAGGTGCGTTTCACCGCCCGCCCGACACCCTTCCGGCACCTGCAATTCTTTCCCGACATGGCCCCGGTATGGGACTGGATGCGCGGACAGCTGGGCGAAATGACCGAGGCGGAGACGCTCAACCTGTTTGGCTATACCGGCCTCGGCTCGCTGGCGCTGTCGGGGCACGGCAAGGTGACGCATGTCGACGCGTCGAAGAAATCGGTGGCGCAGGCGCGTGATAACGCCGCGCTTTCGGGCATGGAGGATCGCCCAATCCGCTGGCTGGTCGATGACGCGGCAAAGTTCACCGCGCGCGAAGTGCGGCGCGAGCGGCGCTATGACGGGATCATCCTCGATCCCCCCAAGTTCGGGCGCGGCCCCGACGGCGAGGTGTGGCGGCTGGAGGAGCATCTCCCCGGCCTCGTCACCGATTGCGCGCGCTTGCTCGATGGAGGCAGCCGCTTCCTGTTCCTCACCGTTTACGCGGTGCGGATGAGCAGCCTTGCGATTGCCGGCCTGCTGGAAGAAGCGCTCGGCAAGTTGCCGGGCACCATCGAGCACGGCGACCTTGCGGTGCGCGAGGAAGGGGCCAAGGGATCTGGGGCCGGACGGCTGCTGCCAACCGCAATCTTCGCGCGTTGGAGCAATCCCGTCTAAGGGCGCTGCCATGACCGATTCGCTTATCCTCGAAGTCAATGATCTCGTCGTCGATGTCCTCACCGGCATCTATTCCGAGGAGACCGGCCAGCCCCAGCCGCTGCGCATCTCCATCGCGGCGCGCTATGTCGTGGCGGATCGCTACGAGCCGGACACGCCGCTCGACGCCAGCAAGAACTACATGGACCTCAAATTCGCCGCCTCCGGTGGGCTGCCCGCGGGCGTGCACTTCAAGCTGATCGAGGCGGTGGCCGATCACATCTGCGAGACTCTGTTCGTGCAGGACAAGCGTGTCGAGGCGGTGACGGTCAAGATCGTCAAGCTCGCGATTGCCGAGGCGAACGAGCAGATCGGCATCACCCTTCACCGCGACCGGCGCCCGGAGCACGGGGGCTGATCCCGTGATGCGCGAGCTCGAGGTTGGCTTGCTGCCGGAAAGCGCGCTGGACGCGGCAGGGGCGTTCATGGCGCTCTACCTCGATGCAGCACGCGCGCTCCTTGCCGATCATGAGGCCAGCGCACTTGCAATCATCCTGCCCCCCGCGCCGCACGATCACCGCGACTGGCGGCTCGCGCTCGCCCGCGACCTGGCGCGTGAGGCAGCGCCCAAGCGGATTAATATTGTCGCTGGTCACCATGGCGAGGCCCGCGCGGCGACCTTACGCTTTTTGGCAGATGCGCGAGGGGTGACAGGGCAGTATCTGTCGTGCGATGAATGATAGCGTGTCACAGCCCGCCAGCCCCTCAGCGCCGCGCAAGCCCGATCTGATCCTGCTGCGCGACGCAGGCGAGGCTCAGCCGCCGCTGGTCGACGCCTTCATGCGCCGCATCACCTACCTGCGCCTCTCGGTCACCGACCGCTGCGACCTCAGATGCTCCTATTGCATGCCCGAGCGCATGACCTTCCTCCCTAAGAAGGAAGTGCTGAGCCTCGAGGAGCTCTACGACCTCGCCACCGGCTTCATCGCGCGCGGCGTGACCAAGATCCGCATCACCGGCGGCGAGCCACTGGTGCGGCGCGACATCATCGACCTGTTCACCGCGCTGGGCCGCAGGCTGGGCCATGATCTCGCAGAACTCACGCTGACCACCAATGGCACCCAGCTTGGCGAGCACGCCGAGGCGCTGGCCAAGGCCGGAGTGCGGCGGGTCAATGTCTCGCTCGACACGCTCGACCGCGCCAAGTTCGCCGAGCTGACCCGGCGCGACATGCTGCCGCAGGTGCTGGGTGGGATCGCTGCGGCCAAGGCGGCGGGGCTCAACGTGAAGCTGAACGCGGTGGCTCTGAAAGGCGTGAACGAGGGCGAGCTGCCCGATCTTATCGCCTGGGGCCATGCCCAGGGCCACGATGTGACGCTGATCGAGGTCATGCCATTGGGCGATGTCGAGGAGGAGCGGCTCGACCAGTATCTGCCCCTCGACACCGTGCGTGCGGGGCTCGCGGAGCGTTGGACGCTGACCGAGAGCCACCACAAGACCGGCGGGCCTTCGACCTATGTCGATGTCGCCGAGACCGGCGGGCGGCTGGGCTTCATCACGCCGCACACCAGCAATTTCTGCGCCGGTTGCAACCGCTTGCGGGTAAC
Organism: Sphingomonadales bacterium; assembly: GCA_031408395.1. GTDB lineage: Bacteria > Pseudomonadota > Alphaproteobacteria > Sphingomonadales > Sphingomonadaceae > Erythrobacter. Next base: position 8,289 of record JANNWO010000112.1, read on the forward strand.
GGCGACCGGCCAGCTCTACCCCTGCCTTGGCGGGGGCGAGCAGGTCGATCTGCGCGCTGCGTTGCGCTCCGACGCGCCTGAAGCCAACCTCGCAGCCGCGCTGGGCGAGGCGCTGCGCATCAAGCCCGAGAAGCACAACTTCCGCATGGACGCGCGCGGCGCCGCCCCGGCGCTGGCGCGGCACATGTCGATGACGGGGGGTTGAGCGGGGTGATCACCGTCGTCCTGCTCGGCAAGCTCGCCGACCTTGCGGGCGCTCCGTCGCTTCAGCTTGCCGCACCGCTCGATTGGGCGGGATTAAAGTCCGCGCTGCCCGATGCGCTCTCCGCAGCGCTCGATGATCCGAGGAACCGCGTTGCGCTGAACGGCGCGCTGCTGGCGGACAAGGCGACACTCCACGCGGGCGAGGGCGACGAGATCGCGCTGCTTCCCCCCGTTTCCGGCGGCTGAGCACACCGATGCGCGACATCCGCCTGCTCGACCAGCCGTTCATGCCGGGAATGCTGATCGGCCCCTTCACGCAGGCCAATCCCGGTCTCGGCGGGGTGTGCACCTTCGTCGGGGAGGTGCGTTACGATAAGGGCGTCGAGGCGCTTGAACTCACCCATTACGAACCGCTCACCCTGCCGGGAATGCATGCGCTGGCCGACCGCGCTTTCGAGCGTTTCGACCTGATGGGCCTGCTGATGGTCAACCGCGTCGGGGTGATGCGTCCGGGCCAGCCGATCGTCTGCGTCTCGGCTGCCGCGCTCCACCGCCGCGATGCGATCGACGCTGTCGACTTTTGCATGGATCACCTGAAAAGCGCCGCGTGGTTCTGGAAGCGCGAGAAGCGGGCCGGACAGTGGACGTGGATCGAGCCGCGCGCACAGGACCATAGCGATCTTGCCCGCTGGCAAGGCTGATTTGATCCGTATCAAAGCAGAGGCGTCCGGCCTCGGCTAATCCTCCTTTCAACAGCAAGGAGGATCACCCATGAGCCACATCGTCCACGATCTCATCGCCCGCGGCGACGCGCGCATTGTCGAGCAGCCCGAGACCCAAGCACACGTCCGTCCCCAGGTCGAAACCGACCGCAATTTCGGCCTGCCCAAAGCGCTCTATGCGGCCACCGTGGCGTGTTATCTCGGCTTTTTGCTGGTTGTCGGCACCGCCTTTGCCAATCCCGAGCTGGCGATCCCGACGGCGATCTTCGTCGTTTTCATCGTCGCAGGCTTCGGCGTTCCGGCGATCTGGACGCGCCTTGCGGGCAACGCCTCTGCGCCGCAGACGATGGGCGAATTCGCTCTCAAGGGGATCATGACCCACACCGGGCGGTTGGCTCCTCGGGACGCCACCATCCAGATGCTCATCCTGCCGGTGCTGCTGGTGGTCTGGGGCCTGGCGGTCGCGGTGATCGCAGCGGTGGTCCGTTGATGCGCGATGCAGACCCCCCGCCCCGCCGCCCCCCCCCGCCCCCCAAATTAGCACGATTGGGTGGGGGGCGGGGGGGGGGGGGGGGGGGGGGGGGGGCGCCCCC
>JANNWO010000113.1:0-4018 GCA_031408395.1 Sphingomonadales bacterium
TCCCGCCCGCACCTGCCGACATCACGCTCACCCAGATGCCGGCGCGGCGCATGGCAGCGATCCGTATCTCGGGCAATGGCGGGGCCAGCGATCTGGCGCTGATGGAGGCGCGGCTGCGGGACTGGATGATGGCGCAAGGCCTGATGCCAGCGGGCGAGGCCGAGTTCGCGTTCTACGACGCGCCGATGGTGCCCGGGCCTCTGCGCCGCAACGAGGTGCTGATCCCCGTCGCGGGCAAGTAGCTTTTCAGGCGTCCTGTTTGCGTGCGTCTTCGCCGCCGCCCGCGAGGTAATCGGCCTCCCACTGCTCGAACTCGCTGCGGCTGAGCAGATAGCGTTCGCGCGCCTCGTGGAAGCTGATCGCCCGGTCGTGAACGGCGCGCACCACTTCGTCCTTGCGAGCCTTCGACCAATGGACGCGGTGGGTGCGGGGCAGCTGATAGTAGCTCTTGATCGCATCGGCGATCGAGACGTTTCTGGGGTAGGCCATCGCTTGTGTTCCTCGTCAGTCGTCATTGCCCCCGATGGGCCAATTGTTGACGGGGAGCCCTAACGGGAGCCTGCCAGACAGAGTTAACAAGGCGTTATTGAAACGCGCCGTGCCTCGCGCGCGACGAGTTGAGCGCAAAGTGTCGGCTTGGTTTACAGGCAGCCGCGTTGCCCTGCAGAGGTTAACGCAAAAGGGGGCGGCTCCGGGTGGAGCCGCCCCCTTTTTTGAATGCCGCGAAGGCAGGGGTTACTTGGTCCCGCGCTGGTCCATCAGGCGCTGCATCAGGTAGATGAATTGCAGCGCCTGAAGCTTGGCGCGCTGGTCGTTGTCGACCCCGCCCGAGTGTCCCCCGGTGGTGTCCTCGAAGTAGTAATAGGGCTGGCCCAGTTCCTTGAGCTTGGCCGCCGCCTTGCGCGCGTGGGCGGGATGGGTGCGGTCATCCGCGGTCGAGGCCCACAGGAAGGGCGAGGGGTAGTCCACGCCCGCAACGATCTTCTGGTACGGCGAATAGCCTTCGATCCACTTGCGCTGTTCAGGGATACGCGGATCGCCATATTCGCCGATCCACGAAGCCCCGCGGCCGATCAGGTGATAGCGCAGCATGTCGAACAGCGGGATCTGCACAATCGCCCCACCGAACAGATCGGGCCGCTGGGTGAAGGCGGTGCCGACCAGCAGCCCGCCCTGCGAGCCGCCCTGGATGCCGAGATGCTCGGGGCTGGTGAAGCCGCGCTTCACCAGATCCTCGCCCACGGCGATGAAATCGTCCCACGTGCGCTGCTTGTTCTCGCGGATTGCGGTCTGGTGCCAGTTCGGCCCGAACTCGCCCCCGCCGCGAGGTTGGCGAGCACATAAGCGCCGCCCTTCTCGACCCACAGCTTGCCGGTCGAGCCGAGATAGCCGGGCAGGCGCGGAACCTGGAAGCCGCCGTAGCCGGTCAGCAGCGTGGCGGCGGTGCCATCCAGCTTCATACCCTTGGGCTTGACGATAAAGTAGGGGATCTTGGTCCCGTCCTTGCTGGTCGCCTCGTGCTGTTCCACCTCCATGCCATCGGGCGCGAAATAGGCGGGCGAGGTCTTGAGCACAGCCGGGGCTGCGCTGCCGTCCGTATAGTAAAGCGTGGTCGGCTCGAGGAAGCCGGTCACGGTGTACATGATCTGGTCGGTCTCGTCCGAGGAGGCGGCGATCCCGAGCGTCGCCTTGTCTGGCAGGGGCACGGGCTTGCTCACCCAGGCCCCACCGTTCGGGCCGCTCTCAAAGTTGAACTGCAGCACCTTGCCGACGACATTGTCGAGCAGCGTCACGAACAGCGCATTGCCGGTCACCGCGCCGCCCTGCTTGGTCTGACGCTCTCCGGGTGCCCAGACGAGGGTCTTCTTCGCGCCGTTGGGATTGGCTTTCCATTCCGCGAGATCGACCGCAATCAGGCTGTCGGCGGGGAAGGTCTGACCCTCGACCGTCCAGTCCTCGTCGGTCGAATAGAGCAGATGCCCGTCGACGATCCCGAAGGGTGATGCCTTCTTCGGAATGTCGAGCTGGAGCCACTTACCGTCCTTTTCGATGAAGAATGCGCGTTCGTGGAAGCTCAATCCGCGGAAGGCCATGCGCGCATGGATCGTGCCGGCGTTGTCGCGCAGCAGACTGGCGCTCGCCCAGACGTCGGTCGGCTCGCCCCGGTAGATCTCCTTGGCGTCAGCGACGACCGTCCCGCGCTCCCACACGCGGCTGGTGAAGGGGTAGTTGCTTTCGGTGAGCGTGCCTTCGCCAAAGCCGCGATTGACCATCAGCGTGTCGGCGTCGATCCAGTCGATCCCGCCCTGACTCTTGCTTTCGAGCACAAAGCCGCCGGCGACGAACTGCTTCGTCGTCATGTCGAATTCGCGCATGATGGTGGCGTCTTCGCCCCCATCGGAGAGCGCGATCATGCACTTGTCGAGCGCTGGCGGCAGGCAGGTCGAGCCCTGGTAGACCCACTCCTTGCCCTCAGCCTTGGCGAGCGCGTCAACGTCGAGCACGGTCTCCCAGACCGGCTTGTCGGTGCGGTAGCTCTCCAGTGTGGTGCGGCGCAGCAGGCCCTTTGGGTTCGCCTTGTCCTGCCAGAAATTGTAGAGACCGTCGGGACGGATCGAAACGAACGGGATGCGGTCTTCGCTGTCGAAGATCGCTAGCGCCTCGGCCTTGAGCTGCTGGAAGCGCGGGTCGGCCTCGAAAGCGGCCAGCGTGCGCTCGTTTTCCTTGGCGACCCATTCGAGCGCCTCAGGGCTCCGGGCCTGCTCGAGCCAGATATAGGGGTCTTGTTCGGGCCCGGGAATGCCCGCGACGGGGGTTTCATCGGCTGCCGATGCGCCAGTGGCGGATGCGACGGTCATTGCGAGAGCCAGTGCGAAAGTGGAGACAAGTTTCAAGCGTCCTCTCCTCAGGGAAACGTTGGCCGTGTTGTGCCGAGCCAGAGGAGGAAAGGGAAGGGGATACAAACAAAAAGGGCGAGCCATCGGCCCGCCCTCTTGTGTCTCGTATGGCGGAGAGCCTTAGCCCTCGACATGCTCCGCAAGGACGGTGAGGCCGTTCTCGCCCACTTCGGCAAAGCCGCCGCGGACCTGGATCACTTCCGGCGCCCCATTGGCGGTCTTGAAGACCTGCAAGGCGCCGTCGCGGATGGTGCTCATGAAGGGCGCATGACCCTCAAGCACGCCGAATTCGCCCTCTGTGCCGGGGACGACCACCATGTGGACTTCCTCGGACCGGACGAGCTTGGCGGGGGTGACGAGTTCGAAGTGGAGGGGCATTTCGCCTTACGCCTCTTCGGCCATCTTCTTGGCCTTCTCGACCACCTGATCGATCCCGCCGACCATGTAGAAGGCTTGCTCGGGCAGGTGGTCGTATTCGCCGTCGACCACAGCCTTGAAGCTCTTCACGGTGTCTTCGAGCTGCACGAACACGCCCGAGATGCCGGTGAAGACTTCCGCGACGTGGAACGGCTGCGAAAGGAACTTCTGGATCTTGCGCGCACGGGCGACGATCGTTTTGTCCTCTTCCGACAGTTCATCCATCCCGAGGATCGCGATGATATCCTGCAGGCTCTTGTACTTCTGCAGGGTTTCCTGAACGCGGCGGGCTGTGCGATAATGCTCCTCGCCCACAACGCGGGGTTCAAGCACGCGGCTGGTCGAATCGAGCGGATCTACCGCCGGGTAGATGCCGAGCTCCGAGATCGCACGGTTCAGCGTCGTGGTCGCATCCAAGTGCGCGAACGAAGCTGCAGGCGCCGGGTCGGTCAAATCGTCCGCCGGCACATAGATCGCCTGCACCGAGGTGATCGAACCCTTGGTGGTCGAGGTGATGCGTTCCTGCAGCTTGCCCATGTCGGTGGCCAGCGTCGGCTGATAACCCACCGCCGAAGGAATACGGCCGAGCAGCGCCGACATTTCCGAACCCGCCTGCGTGAAGCGGAAGATGTTGTCGACGAAGAACAGGATGTCCTTGCCCTGGTCGCGGAAGTTTTCAGCGATCGTGAGGCCGGTGAGAGCCA
>JANNWO010000114.1:0-6528 GCA_031408395.1 Sphingomonadales bacterium
CGAGAACGTCGCCACCATCGGCGAGAACCAGCAGATCCGCCGGATCAAGCTGGTGAGCGTTTCGCAGGGCTTGGTCGTGCCGTACATCCACAACGTGGCTGCTGATGGCCTCGGCAAGATCGGCGTGCTTGTCGCGCTCGAGAGCGATGCCGATGCCGCCACGCTGACGACGCTGGGCAAGGACATCGCGCAGCACGCCGCCGCGATGTTCCCGATGTCGCTCGATGCCGACGGACTTGACGCCGACGTGATCGAGCGCGAGCGCAAGATCGCCGCCGAAAAGGCTGCCGAAAGCGGCAAGCCCGCCGACGTGCAGGCCAAGATGGTTGAAGGCGCGGTGAAGAAGTTCGCCAAGGAAAACGCGCTGCTCAGCCAGATCTTCGTCAAGGACGGCAAGGCGACGGTTGAAGAATACATCGCCAAGACCGCCAAGGACGCCGGCAAGTCGATCAAGCTGACCGACTACGTACGCTTCCAGCTCGGCGAAGGCATCGATAAGGAAGAAGTCGATTTCGCCGCCGAAGTGGCAGCGACCCTCAAGGGCTGATCCTTCTCCCACACGAATACGAAAACGGCCGTCGCAGCTACCGCTGCGGCGGCCGTATTTCTATCAGCCAGATTTCCGGGCGGGTGAACATGCGGACCGGTAAAAGGCTGGTGCCGAGCCCCGCGCCGGTCACCAGCACCTTGCCATGCTGGCGCGTCACGCCGCAGGCGTAGAGATCGCCATAATCCGACATCGTCGCAGGTGAGCCGCCCCAGGGCCAAGCGATCTGACCGCAATGCGTGTGCCCGGCTAGCACCAGATCGACGTCTACCGGCACCTGCGGGAAGATATCGGGCGAATGGGTGAGCACGATCTTCGCGCCTTCCTTTCCGACCATTGCGGCGAACGTCGCGGGCAAATCGGCACGTCCCGTGAAGTCGTCATCCACCCCGCCGATCACCAGCGGCCCGGCTTGCGCCGCCTGATTGCGCAGCACGGTGACCTGCGGAAAGCGCGCCAGCTCCGCCGCCAGCGCGGGCCATCCCGCCCAGTGGTCGTGATTGCCCGGCACCACCACCACGCCAAGCGGAGCGGACAGCTTGCCGAGCGGTGCGATCACTTCGCTTGGCGTATAGATGCGCGAGGCGGTGCGCTTCTCGCTGATGAGATCGCCCGCGACCGCGATCAGATCCGGCCGCAACGCATTCACCTGCGCCACGATCCGCACGAGCCGTTCAGGGGGCATATCGGGACCTGCGACATGGATGTCGGAAAGCAGCGCAATTCGCACCGGCTTCGACCCAGCGGGCAGGGCGGCGCTTTCAATCATCAGCCGCTCGACCACTGGCGCGCGCATCGTGTCATGCCACGCCTTGGCGGCGACCGCGCAGGCAAGCACGAGCAAGATCACGGCCGCCCTGCGCATCATTGTCTTGCCCATTCTCGCCGCTATCCTCTTGGCAGTTGGGCGACACCCCGATAAAGGCCCCCGCTAGCCAGTTTCCGCCAGAAAGTCAGCCGCCCCATGTCACTGCCCACCATCAAGCGCGTCCTCCTGAAGCTTTCGGGCGAGGTCTTGATGGGGAACCAGCAGTACGGGATCGACCCCGAGTTCGTCGCTGAGCTTGCCAAGGAAGTGAAGGCGGCCAAGGACACCGGGCTCGAAATCTGCCTCGTGATCGGCGGCGGCAACATCTTCCGCGGCATGGCGGGCGCCGCCAAGGGCATGGACCGCGCGCAGGCCGATTACATGGGGATGCTGGCGACCGTGATGAACGCGCTCGCGATGCAGAACGCGCTGGAACAGTGCGGCGTGCCGACCCGCGTGCAGTCCGCGATTGAGATGGATAAGGTGTGCGAGCCGGTGATCCGCCGCCGCGCCGAGCGTCATCTGGAAAAAGGCCGCGTGGTGATCTTCGCTGCCGGTGTCGGCGCGCCCTATTTCACCACTGACAGCGGCGCGGCACTGCGGGCTGCCGAAATGAAGTGCGACGCGCTGCTCAAAGGCACCAGCGTCGACGGGGTCTATGACAGCGATCCCAAGCACAACCCGAACGCGGTGCGTTTCGATACCGTGACTTACGACCGCGTCCTTGCAGACAATCTCAAGGTGATGGACGCCTCGGCCGTGGCGCTGTGCCGCGACAACAAGATCCCGATCGTGGTCTTCTCGATCCGCGAGAAGGGCAATCTGGCGCGCGTACTCGCGGGCGAGGGCGTCCAGACCATCGTGCAAGACCAGTAACGTTCAAGACAGCTGAAGAATAGAGGGGAACCCAGCCATGCCGCAATATGACAAGGCCGATGTCGAGCGCCGGATGAAGGGCGCTGTCGAGGCTCTCAAGAGCGACCTTCAGGGTCTGCGCACCGGGCGCGCCAACGCCAGCTTGCTCGATCCGGTGATGGTCGAGGTCTATGGTGCGATGACGCCGCTCAATCAGGTCGCCAGTGTAACCGTGCCCGAGCCGCGGATGCTCAGCGTGCAGGTGTGGGACAAATCGAACATGATCCCGGTGGAAAAGGGCATCGCCCATGCCAACCTCGGCCTCAACCCGATCATCGACGGCCAGACGCTCCGTCTGCCGATCCCCGACCTGACGCAGGAGCGCCGCAAGGAGCTTGCGAAGCTCGCCGGGCAATATGCCGAGAAGGCCAAGATCGCGATCCGCAACGTCCGCCGCGACGCGATGGAAAGCCTCAAGACCGACGAGAAGAAGAAGGAAATCTCCGAGGACGACCGCAAGCGGTCCGAGGAGCAGGTCCAGAAGCTGACCGATCAATACGTCAAGGAAACCGACGAGGCGGCGGCCCGGAAGGAACAGGAAATCCTGACGCAGTAATGCGTAACGGATGATGGGAAATAGCTTGGACCAATCGCGCGCCAGACATGTCGCCATCATCATGGATGGCAATGGCCGCTGGGCCAAGAAGCGGGCCCTGCCGCGCGCGGTCGGGCATCAGCGCGGGGTCGAAGCGGTGCGGCGGCTGGTGCGTGCGCTCGATGGCACCGGGCTCGAGTGCCTGACGCTCTACGCCTTCTCCTCGGAAAACTGGAAGCGGCCCGACGATGAGGTCGATGATCTGATGAACCTGATGCGCAGGTTCATCAAATCGGACCTGCCCGAATTCGTCGCCAACAACGTAAAGCTGAAGATCATTGGCGACTGGCAGTCGCTCGCGCCCGATATCGTCGCCATGCTCGAAGACGCGCTGGCGCAGACCGCGAACGGCACGCAGACGCTGGCGGTGGCGCTCAATTACGGCGGCCAGCACGAGATCGCACGCGCTGCGGCCAAGGCGGCGACCGCGGGCGAGGTGAGCATCGAGAGCATCGCCGCTCATATCGACACCGCCGACCTGCCGCCGCTCGACCTGCTGATCCGCACCAGCGGCGAGGTCCGCCTGTCGAATTTCCTGCTGTGGCAGGCGGCCTATGCCGAGATGCTATTCGTTGACACGCTGTGGCCCGATTTCGAGCCTGCGCATCTGACCCAGGCGCTTGGCGACTTTGCGCGGAGGGAGCGGCGCTATGGCGGACGGTAAGGCGCGGGTGCGCGATCCCAGGGCGGGCGTCTCCGACCTGCCGGTGCGGTTCGCCTCGGCGATCGTCATGCTGGTGCTTGCCGGTGGCGCGCTATGGCTGGGCGGCTGGTTCTGGACAGCCTTTGTGGTGCTGCTTGCGCTCGGCGTGCTGTGGGAGTGGAACCGCCTGATCGGCCGCTTCGGCATCAAGGGGCTGGGCGAGACGCTGTGGTTCTTTGGCGGGGTGATGTACATCGGCGGCGCGGGATGCGCGATGCTGGCGGTGCGTAACGGCCGGCAGGTGCTGCCCTTCGACCCGCTACAATCGGGCTACGGCCCGCTCGAGGTGCTGATCGTCTTCATTCTGCCGGTCATCGCGGTCGATATAGGCGCTTATTTTGCCGGACGCGCCATCGGCGGGCCGAAGATCGCGCCCAAAATCAGCCCGGCCAAGACCTGGGCGGGCCTTGGCGGCGGGGCAACGCTGGCGGCGCTGCTCGGCGTGGCGGTCGAACTCGCCGATTTCGGGCCTGCGGCCTCTCCCGGCACCAGCGCGCTGGCTCTGGCGATGGCGGTGGTCGGCGGCGTGCTGATCGCGGTGGTTGCGCAGGTCGGCGATTTCTTCGAAAGCTGGATGAAGCGGCGGGCAGGGGTGAAAGATTCCGGCAATCTCATTCCGGGACATGGTGGGCTTTTCGACCGGCTCGACGGCTTCCTCGCGGTGTTCTTCATGCTGTTTGTCATTGCCACCGTGCCCACTTTGCTGGGATGAAGGAATTATGACGCGTGTCCTCACCCTGCTCGGCGCTACCGGCTCGATCGGCGCTTCGACGCTCGATCTGGTGCGGCGCAACCGCGCGCAATGGCGTATCGAGGCGCTGACGGCGCAATGCAGCGCGGCGGAACTGGCGGCTCTGGCGATCGAATTCGGCGCGAAGCTGGCGGTGGTCGGCGACGAGGCTTGCCTTCCTGAACTGCGCGCGGCGCTCGGCTCCAGCGGGATCGAGGCGGCAGGTGGCCGGCAGGCGCTGGTCGATGCGGCGGCGCGGCCCGTGGACATGACCGTCGCGGCAATCGTCGGTTGCGCAGGGCTAGCCCCGGTGATGGCCGCGATCGAGCGCGGCGGGACCATTGCGCTTGCCAACAAGGAAGCGCTCGTTTCGGCGGGCGAGGTGATGATGCAGGCGGCGGCCAAGCACGGGGCGACGCTGCTCCCGACCGATTCCGAGCATAACGCGATCTTCCAGTGTTTGAGCGGCAACCGCATCGAGGATGTCGCCAAGATCACGCTGACCGCCAGCGGTGGGCCTTTGCGCACGTGGAGCGCCGAGCGGCTCCATGCCGCCACCCCGGCCGAAGCGGTCGCGCATCCCAACTGGTCGATGGGCGCCAAGATCAGCGTCGATTCCGCAACGATGATGAACAAGGGGCTCGAATATATCGAGGCCTATCACCTTTTCCCGGTCGGCTTCGACCGGCTCGGCATCGTCATCCATCCGCAAAGCGTGATCCACTCGATGGTCGAATTCCGCGACCGTTCGACACTCGCGCAGCTTGGCCCTTCGGACATGCGCGTGCCGATCGCCTCGTGCCTGGCATGGCCGCAGCGCATGGAAACGCCGCTGCCGCCGCTCGATCTCGCCGCCATCGGCGAGCTGACCTTCTTTGCACCGGACGAAGAGCGCTTCCCGGCCACGCGGCTGGCGCGCGAGGCGATCAGGGCAGGGGGCTCGGCCTCGGCGATCCTCAACGCCGCCAACGAAGTCGCGGTCGCCGCTTTCCTCGCCGGTCAGATCAGGTTCACCCGCATCGCCGCATTGGTCGAAGAGGCCCTTGCGCGCAGTAACGATGCGCCGCGACCAGCGAACCTAGAAGAAGTGCTCGCCGTCGATCAATCCGCTCGCAGGCAAGCGCTCAGCCTGCTGGAGACCATTGCCCTTGTTTGAATCGCCCCCTTTCTGGATGTACGTGATCGGCTTCGCGCTGTTGCTCGGCCCGCTCGTCACCCTGCACGAACTCGGCCACCTGCTGGTCGGACGTATGTTCGGCGTGAAAGCCGATGCCTTCTCAGTCGGCTTCGGGAAGGAGCTGGCGGGCTTCACCGACCGGCAGGGCACCCGCTGGAAACTCTCCGCGCTGCCGCTGGGCGGGTACGTCCAGTTCAAGGGCGACATGAACCCGGCCAGCGTGCCCGACCCTGATGCCCCGGCCGAGGAAGGCAGCTTCCAGCACGCTGCTTTGTGGAAGCGTGCGCTGATCGTCGCGGCGGGGCCGGTCACCAACCTGTTGCTCGCGATCGGCATCTTCGCCGCCTTCTTCGCGATCATCGGCAAGCCGGTAATCGTCGGCGCCGAGGATTCGCGCACCATTGGCGCCTTCTCCGAAGGCAGCGTCGCCGAGGCGGCGGGGATGCGCGTGGGCGATCTTGTTGTGGCGATTGACGGACAGCCAATCCGGGATTTCGTTGAATTGAAGACAAAGGTCCTGATCAACCCGGCGACGCCCATGGTGTTCACTGTTGAGCGGGCCGGCGCGCGCATCGATGTGTCGCTCGTCACGGCTCGCAACGAGCGCAAGGACAATTTCGGCAACGTCAGCACTGAAGGCCTGGTCGGCATCGCGCCGGCTGGGGGGCGGTCTGAAATTCAAGATGTCAGCGTGCTCGAGGCAATCCCACTGGCCGTGAAGCAGAGCTGGGACTTCACCGGAATGATGGTCACCGGCATCCGCCAGATCGTCGGCGGCGAACGATCCATCAAGGAGCTCGGCGGGCCGCTCAAGATCGCCAAGATCTCGGGCGAACAGCTGAGCTTGGGTTTTCAGGACTTCGTCTTCTTCGCCGCGCTCATTTCGCTTAACTTGGCATTCATCAACTTCTTGCCAATCCCCGCGCTCGATGGCGGGCACCTGATGTTCTACCTGGCCGAGGCGATCCGCCGCAAGCCAGCCGGACCGCAGGCGACCGAGTGGGCCTACCGCACCGGCATCGCGCTGGTGCTGATGTTGATGGCGGTGGTGAC
>JANNWO010000115.1:0-9856 GCA_031408395.1 Sphingomonadales bacterium
CAGCCGTAATAGGCGCTTTCAGAATAGCCGGCGCTTTCCTGTTGCTCGGCGCGGGCGCGTTCGTCCTTCTCGGACTGCTCAAGGCCCTCGAAATAGTCCCACCGGGAATTGTATTCGGCCGCGTGCTTCTGGCAGAAATACCAGCGATCGCGGCTGTTGGGGGCCTTGGGCGCGGGGCAGTTGCCAGGCTCGTTACAGCCGTGGCGATCACAGATGCGCACCTGCGTCGCTTCCTGCGAGGAGCCATAGCCCCGCCAGCGCGGGAAGCCCCAATCCGTCGACCGACGCGCGCCGCTCATGGACGAACGCCGCACGGCGAAAAGGACATGTTGTTGGTCGATGGCATCACGCGCTCCACCTAGGGGAGGTGGAGCAGGATTGAAAGGCGTGAGAACACGGGAACCAGTTGCAATGTGAAATGTTGCATTGCGATAGCACCTGCGGCAGCGGACCTTCCGCTGCAATCGAAAGACCGGATGATGAGCCAGCAACTGACCCTTTCCAGCCTGTTCTGCGTGCTCGCGCTCGCCGGGCTTTGCGTGGTCACCTCGGCGCGTGAACTGTCCGGCCATCCGGCGCCGGCGCTCGCCGAGCAGACCGAGCTTTCGCCCGGCCCGCTCGCCGGCTGACGTTTTTACCAGACCGCTGAGATGCTACCGCATCACGGTCTGGATTTGCTCAAACGCCGCACGAGCTTGACCAAGGGCGCGTTGAGCCAAGGCCCGGCGCGCCCTTGGTGTTAGTTGATGATGACAGAGGCTGCGCGGCGGTTCTGCGCCCAGGCCGCCTCGTTCGAGGCCAGCGCCACCGGGCTCTCCTTGCCGTAGCTCACCACCGCAATGCGGTTGGAATCGACGCCAAGGCTGGTGAGGTACGCCTTGGCCGAAGCCGCGCGCTTCTCGCCCAGCGCGATGTTGTATTCGCGCGTCCCGCGTTCATCCGCATGGCCTTCGATGGTGAACGTGATCTGCGGATAGCGCGCGAAGTATTGCGCCTGTGCCTGGAGCGCGGCGGCATCCTGCGAATCGACGTCGTAGCGGTCGGTGTCGAAGTAGATCGTGGTCGACGAACCGACGGCTTGGGCGAAGTGGCCCTGAGTACCGACCGTCGGGCCCGTGGTCTGCGTCGGCGTGGTGGTCTCGGTCGTCGTCGACGTCGGACCCGCGACCGGCGGGAGAACTACGGGCGCCTTCTTGGCGCAGGCGGCAAGGCCGGTGGCCGAGGCCAGAAGCAGGATCGTGGCAATCTTCTTGTTCATCGCTCTTTTCCTTTCACGTGATCTTCAGGGCCGGATCGGACCCCAGGCAGGGTCGGAAGCATCGACCGGTGTTGGCAGGCGGCGCTCGTTCTGGCCGGTCAGATCGACCTGCCAGATCCCAGAGCGCCCGGTATTCTTCTCGGTGCGGAAGAACTGGATGATGCGGCCGTTCGGCGCCCAGGTCGGGGCCTCGTCCTGCCATCCCTTCGTCAACACCCGCAACCCGCCGCCGCCCGTGTTCATCACAGCGACGTTGAAGTCGCCCGCGATCCGCGTGAAGGCGATCTGGTCGCCGCGCGGGCTCCATTCGGGCGTGGCGCAGCGCCCGCCGAAGAAGCTGATGCGCTTCTGGTTCTTGCCGTCCGCGTCCATCACGTAGCACTGCTGGCTGCCCGAACGGTCGCTCTCGAAGACGATCTTGGTGCCGTCGGGCGAGTAGGAGCCGCCGACATCGATCGCCGGATTGTCCGTCAGCTTGGTTGCGGTGCCGCCGGTCGCGGGGATCTTATAGATGTCGGTATTGCCCGCGATGCCCATCGAATAGAGGATGGTTCGCCCGTCAGGCGACCAGCGCGGCGCGATGGTGGGGTTGCGATTCTCGGTCACCAGCGTCTGCTTGCCCGTGCCGATGTCATAGACATAGATGCGCGGATTGCCGTCGACGTATGAGAGGTAGAGGATCTTCGAATAGTCGGGCGAATAGCGCGGGGTGAGCGCGGTTGCGCTGCCAAGCGTCAGGAAGCGGTGGTTGGCCCCGTCGCTATCCATCACCGCCAGACGCTTGACGCGGCGGTCCTTGGGGCCCGTCTCGGCGATATAGGCGATGCGGCTGTCGAAGAACGGGCTCTCGCCGGTCAGGCGCGAGAAGATCAGGTCGGAGCACTTGTGCGCAGCGCGCCGCCAGTCGCCGGGCGCGACCACCCAACCCTCGCGCACCAGCTGGTTCTTGAGCGCGACGTCGTAAAGGTAGCAGCCGACGACCAGCTTGCCGTCGTCGCGCGCGCGGACATAGCCCTGCACCAGCATCTCGGCGCCCTTGCCGCTCCAGGTGTCGTAGGCAGGTGCGGTGATCTGCGGGAAGCCGGGCTGCGGCAGGCTGTCGGGACCGACCGGCTTGAACAAGCCGTTGTTGCGCAGGTTGGCGGTGATCACCCGCGCGACTTCGCGCCCCAGCGCGCCGGTGCCGGCCTCATTGGCGGGAGTCGGCCGGTCGCGGTCGGTGGCAAAGGCGGGGATCGCGATGCCGATGTCGGACCATGCGTTTTCGTCGGTGACGGTGCCGCGCAGCGGGCCGCCGTCATCGTCGCCTTCCACGGCGACCTGCTCGACCGGTTGATCGCCGCCGATCGGCGCGCCGAGGTCCTGCGCGGCAAGCGGGCTCGCCAGCATCGCGGCGGAGAGGAGCAGGAAAAGCTTCTTGGTCATGTCACAGCCTTCGGTCGAATTGCCACTCGAGCGCTTTCCAGCGATCGTAGAACTGGTCGGGAAGATTGAAAGGGGCCGCGCGCTGCACCGCCCGGATCGCGCGTTCGCAATGCAAGGCGGCCTGGGGCCGGTTGCTGGCGGTGATGCTCGATGTCGCGGTCCGGCACCGCGGCGTGCCGCGCAGAGTACCGTCAGGGTTGAGATCCCAGGACACGGTCGAGACGAGCTGTTCGGCATCGAGGCCCGAGGGCGCGTTCCAGTTCGGGCGTAGCTGGCGGGTGATCGCGCTCGACAGCGCGGCGCGCTCGGCAGAGCCAAACTTGGCCGCCGGTGCCCGCGTTTCCTGCAAGGTCGTCGAGGAGCCCTTCCCATCGAGGAAATCGTCGCCGATGCGGCTCCCGCCGCCCGCCTTGGTCGCAGCCTTGGGCGGTGACGTGGCTGCCTGTTTGGGCGGCGTGCGGTCAGGGCGCGAGCGGTCGCGGCTCAATGCAGGCTGGCTGGCCGCGGTGCGCACTGCTGGCTTGGGCGGGGTTGGCGGTGTGCGGGGCGAAGGTTGAGGCTGCGCAACGTCGGGCGCGGGCGCAGGATCGGGCGACAGCGTTGGCGCAATCGAGGCGCGGCTTTCCGAGACCAGCTCAGGCGCGGCGGATTCGAGGCCGACCTCGGTCGCGAGGCTCACCGTCATGCGATCGGGGAACACCGTGACCTCGCTCCGCACCACCTGCATCAGCAGGACAGCAACCAGCGCGCCGTGCAGCACCACTGCTGCGGCAAGTCCGACCTTTTCGTCGCTACGGAAAGCCATGTCACCCATCACCACTCCCGGACTATGGCGGCGAAACTGAACCATCGGTGACCAGCGAGATCGAGGTGAAGCCTGCACGCCCCAGCTCGCCCATCACCTGCATCACCCGGCCGTAATCGAGGCTGCGATCACCGCGCAGCACGATCAGCGGCGGCTCGCCCCCGCGGTCCAGCGCTTCGAGTGCGGCGGGAAGTCCGCCAGCCGCCACAGCGACGTCTTCGATATAAATCGTGCCCGCCCGGTCGATCGAGATGGTGATCTGGTCAGGCTTTTCCTCGACCGCCGCGGCGCGGCTCTCGGGCAGTTCGACCGGCACACCGACCGCAGGCAGCGTCACCGTCACCATGAAGATGATGAGCAGCACCAGCATCACGT
Source organism: Sphingomonadales bacterium (assembly GCA_031408395.1). Lineage (GTDB taxonomy): Bacteria > Pseudomonadota > Alphaproteobacteria > Sphingomonadales > Sphingomonadaceae > Erythrobacter. Next base: position 3,864 of record JANNWO010000115.1, read on the forward strand.
CGACCAGCGGCGTGACGTTGATCTCGGACATCGCTGCGCGGCGGGTGCGCTTGCTCCGGCGGCGGGAAGACAGGTTCATGGCCACTGAACGCTCCCTTCGTCATTGCGAGCGAAGCGAAGCAATCCATGACCAACCCGAGCAACATGGAGCAAGCTCGGTCCATGGATTGCCGCGTCGCCTTCGGCTCCTCGCAATGACGAAGTGGTGTTCATCATGCTCTATCCAGCTCGCGGCTCAGCCCCATGTGGAGCTTATCGGCGAAGCGTTGCAGCGTTGCCTCATACTGGTCCACCGCGCCGCCGAAGCGGTTGAAGGCGATCACTGCGGGGATTGCCGCGAACAGGCCTATAGCCGTCGCGAACAACGCCTCGGCAATACCGGGGGCGACCACCGCGAGGCTGGCGCTCTGCTGCGCGCCGATCTGGAAGAAGCTGTTCATGATCCCCCACACCGTGCCGAACAGGCCGACGAAGGGCGCCACCGAGCCGACGGTGGCGAGGAAATTGAGCCGTCCGGCAAGCGCGTCGGCTTCCTCGGCGATTTGGCTGTCCATCGCCGCGGCAATGCGCTGGCGGGCGGCGTCACGGTCGACCGGCTGCTTGGCGGTGGACTTGCGCCACTCGTCGAGCCCTGCGGCCGCGACCCGCGCCGCGGGCACTTCCTTGCGCGCCTGCTTGGTCAGCAGTGCCTCACGGTCGCGCTGTTCCCAGAATTCGGCTTCGTACTCGCGCGACTTCTTGCGCATCACGCCGACCCGAAGGGAGAACGAGACGATGATCATCCACACCCACACGCTGGCGAGGATCAGGCCCAGCATGACAGCCTGAACGATGATGTCGGCCTGCAGGAACAGGTCGACGGGGTTGAGCCGCGTAGGCGTACCGGCGGCGGAAGCGGCGGCGCTGAGCAGGGCGAGCGTCACGGGTCAGATATCCTTATTCATGAAGGTCTGGAAAGCGTCCCGCCAAGCGGCGGGCTGGCGTCGCGGTCGGCCGTCCAAAGTGATAAAGCCGACCCTGAGGTTTGCCTCGCAGAGCAGTTCATCACCCCCTGAGCCTGGGCGCGACGCAGTCTGGTGCATCCGGCAAGAGGCCGCGCCGAGTTCGTTGCAGCGGGTGGTTATGACCACATCATCGTCAAGCTTTGCAGGGCGCAGGTATTTCAGATTGACCTCGGAAAGCGCGTAGGCCCCATCGCCGTTCTCGATCGCCGCGCGCTGGTCGATGCCGAGCAGGCGCAGCAGGTCGCTGCGCGCGCGCTCGAACCAGCGCAGGTAGTTGGCGTGGTAAGTGATCCCCGAAAGGTCGGTGTCCTCGCAGTAGACGCGAACGGCATACAGATGCCGCGCACCATCGAGGATGCCGCCGGGGGGAGTGGGAGAAACCATGACGCGCCACCTAGCCTAGCGGGGAATCCCTGCAAAGTCCGGTGTGTGCGTTTTGTCGATGAACGGCTGTCGAACCGAGGTGAGCGCAGGTTAACGCCGCGCGATCATCGGTCGCGAAGCGACCGCAAGCGCAAATGCGCGCCCGCAGCGATGCGGCCTTCAGGCCGTGTGAGCGAGGAAAATGCAGCCCGGACGGGCTGCATTACTTACAAATCATACGCCCGAGCGGCTCGCCGCCGAAGATGTGGACGTGGAAGTGCGGCACTTCCTGCCCGCCATGCTGGCCGATATTGGCGAGGAGGCGATAGCCCGGTACAACGAGGCCCTTGGCGCGCGCGACTTCGCCCACCGCGCGCACGAAGCCGGCGATCTCGGCATCGCTCGCCTTGGCCGAGAAGTCGTCCCAGCTGACATAGCGCCCCTTGGGGATCACCAGCGTGTGCACTTCGGCCTGCGGGTTGATGTCCTCAAAAGCGAAGGCCCATTCGTCCTCGTAGACGGGCTTCGATGGAATTTCCCCGCGCAGGATCCGCGCGAAGATGTTGGCGTCGTCGTAGGGGAGGGTCGGATCGATCGGCATTGTCTACTCCGTGCGAGCGGCTTTTTCGGCGAGGCCGGACAGCCCCTCGCGCCGGTCGAGTTCGGCGAGCACAGCTTCCAGCGGCACGCCCCTCTCGGCCAGCAGCACCATCAAGTGAAACAGCAGGTCCGCCGCCTCGCCAACCAGTTCCTCGTCACTACCCGCGAGCGCAGCGATCACTGTCTCGGTGGCCTCCTCGCTAAGCTTTTGGGCGATTGTCTTGAGCCCCTTGGCGTGGAGCTTCGCCACATAGCTTGCATCAGGCGAGGCAGTGAGGCGCTGGGCGATGGTCGCTTCGAGGCGGGTCAGGGTGTCCATGCAGGCCTTTTCGATCAAACCCCGCGCGCGGGCAAGCCTGCTGCCCGAAGCGCGGCATGAGCTTCGGCGATGGTGTGGGTGCCGAAGTGGAAGATGCTAGCCGCAAGCACCGCGCTGGCGTGGCCTTTCGTGACCCCTTCGACGAGGTGTTCGAGGCTGCCCACCCCGCCACTCGCGATCACGGGCACGCTGACCGCGTCGGCGATTTCGCGGGTGAGGTCGAGGTCGTAGCCGCGCTGCGTCCCATCTCCGTCCATCGAGGTGACGAGCAGCTCGCCCGCGCCGAGCCCTGCGACCTTCAGCGCATATTCGACTGCGTCGATGCCGGTGGGTTTGCGGCCGCCGTGGGTGAAGATTTCCCAATTCCCGCGCGGCGTGCGGCGCGCGTCGACACTGGCGACAACGCATTGGCTGCCGAACCGCGAGGCGATCTCGCCCACCAGCTCGGGCCGAGCGACGGCGGCGGAATTCACAGCCACCTTGTCAGCGCCCGCCAGCAGCAGCGCGCGCGCGTCCTCAGCGCTGCGCACACCGCCGCCGACGGTGAGCGGCATGAAGCACACCTCCGCCGTGCGCCGCACCATGTCCAGCAGCGTCCCGCGCCCTTCGTGGCTGGCGGAGATGTCGAGAAAGCACAGCTCGTCCGCCCCAGCCGCATCATAGGCGCGCGCCTGCTCCACGGGGTCGCCCGCGTCCTTGAGGTCGACGAAGTTGACGCCCTTGACCACGCGCCCGTCGGCGACGTCGAGGCAGGGAATGACGCGGATGCGGACGGTCATGAGACGCGGCTCAGGGTAACGGCGGCATAAGGCTCGGCGGGCAGGCAGTTGTCGCCCTGACACCCGGCATCATTACGCATCAGCAACACCCCGGCAGGCCACAACACGCTGGCGAAAAATGCCCCCGCCATGCCGTAAACCACGCCGTTCTTGCCAAATCGTGGCTCAAGATATCGCGCCGCCAGCAGTGCAAAGCCGAGAAATAGCACAGCATTGATCAGCGCAATTTCAACCGTGCCGACCGTTACCCCGGCCAGAAAGGTGAGGCACACGAACATGATGCCGATCAGGCGCATCGTTATGTCCGCGCCCCCATCGCAATCGCCGCCGCCAGATCGAGCCGCCCTTCATAGAGCGCCCGCCCCGTGATGACCCCCTCGATCCCCTCGTGCGCGTGGAGCGCGAGCATGTGGATGTCGTCGAGGCCCTTCACCCCGCCGCTGGCGATCACCGGGATATCGACTCGGCGCGCCAGATCAACGGTCGCCTCGATGTTCACGCCCTTCAGCATGCCATCGCGGCCGATGTCGGTGAACAGCAGTGAGGCAACGCCCGCATCCTCGAACCGGCGGGCGAGATCGACCACCGGGACGTCGGAGACTTCCGCCCAGCCCTCGGTCGCAACCATCCCATCTTTCGCATCCACCGCAACGACTATGCCGTTCTCCCATTCGCGGGCCATGTCCTTGACGAACTCGGGGTTCTTGAGCGCGGCCGAGCCCATCACCACGCGTGCCACGCCAAGGTTGAACCAGCCCTCGACCGCCGCTGCATCGCGGATGCCGCCGCCCAATTGCACATAGCCGGGGAAGGCTTCCACGATCGCTTCCACCGCAGCGCGGTTGCGGCTTTCACCGGCAAAGCTGCCGTCGAGATCGACCACGTGGAGGTGTTCTGCGCCGGCCTCGGCGAAGATCAGCGCCTGCGCCGCGGGGTCATCGCCGTAGATCGTGGCGCGGTCCATATCGCCTTCGGAAAGGCGGACGACCTGGCCGTCCTTGAGGTCGATGGCGGGGAAGACGATCACGCCAAATTCCTTTTCATGGGTACCACTCCAGAAAACGCCGGAGAACGCCGAGGCCATAGGCCTGGCTCTTTTCCGGGTGAAATTGAACGCCGAGGATGTTGCCGCGCACGACTGCGGCCACCAGCCCCTGCCCGTGGTCGGTCATGGCGGCAACATGGTGCGGGTCTTGCGCTGCGAAGTGATAGGAGTGCAGGAAATAGGCCTCGCCCTCCTCGATCACGTCATGGTCACGTGCGTGCGGCAGCACCGCAACATCGTTCCAGCCCATGTGCGGCACCTTGATGGCGGGGTCGGTCGGTTCGATCAGCCGCACTTCGCCCGGGACCCAGCCGAGCCCCGGCGTTTCGCCGTGCTCCAACCCGCGGTCCGCGAGCAGTTGCATGCCCACGCAGATCCCGAGGAACGGCGCGCCGCCCACGTGGACGCGCTCGGTCATCGCTGCGATCATGTGCGGGATCGCCGCGAGGCCCTCGGCACAAGCCTTGAAGCTGCCGACGCCGGGGAGCACGATCCGGTCGGCGGCACGCACGACATTCGGCTCGGCAGTGACGGTGACCTCGGCTCCGGCGGCCTTCAGCGCGTTGTGGACCGAATGGAGATTGCCCGCGCCGTAATCGACCAAGGCAATGACCTCAGGCATTCTTGATTTCCGCACCCGCCTCCGCGGGCGCGGTCCTTGCTCTGCGCGCGGCAAAGCCGCGCCCGCTGCGGGCGGCCGCCAGAAAGCCTTGGCGGCCTTGCGGCTGCTGCGTAGCCGATACGCACTGCTTACCCACCCAGCTGCCCCTTGGTGGAGGGGATCGCGCCGCCCTTGCGGGGATCAAGCTCGACCGCCTGACGCATGGCGCGGGCGAAGCCTTTGTAGAGGCTTTCACAGATGTGGTGGTTGTTGCTGCCGTAGAGCAGCTCCATGTGCAGCGTGATCCCGGCGCTCTGGGCAACCGAGTGGAACCAGTGCTCGATCAGCTCGGTGTCCCATTCGCCGAGCTTTTCCTGGGTGAACTTCGCCTTCCACACGAGGAATGGCCGCCCGGAAATGTCGAGCGCGACCCGGCTCAGCGTCTCGTCCATCGGCGAATATGCCGCGCCGTAGCGTCCGATCCCCGCCTTGTCGCCGAGCGCCTGCGCGATCGCCTGCCCCAGCGCGATCGCCGAATCCTCGGTGGTGTGGTGCTGGTCGACATGCAGGTCGCCAGCGATCTGCATGGTCACGTCGATCAGCGAGTGGCGGCTGAACTGTTCCACCATGTGGTCAAGAAAGCCGATGCCGGTGGAGACGTCATAGGCGCCCGTTCCGTCGAGATTGACGTGAATCGCGATTCCGGTTTCGGTGGTGTTGCGCTCTACCGAGCCGGTGCGCTTGAGCGATTGGGCGGGGATACTGGCCATGCCTCGCGCTATAGTCCGCTTGGCCCGCATGACAAGCAGGAGGCGCACAGAGCGCCCGTGAGATTTAACCTACACAGTCAACCGCATCAGTCAATCGCATGAGACACGCCAAAGGGCTTGACCAAGGCCGCATGTGCCGCCACGAATCTGCCGTGATGACAAGCGACGCGCCCGACAGCCTGATACCTTACGACGAGATCGTGCAGGAAGCCCTGCGCGCGGTGGTCGGCCGGGTGCTCGGCTCGCTCGTCGGCGGCGGCGGTACGCTGCCCGGGGCGCATCATTTTTATATCACCTTCAAGACCGGGGCGCCCGGCGTCTCGATCCCGCCGCATCTGCGCGAGCGTTTCCCCGACGAGATGACCATCGTGCTCCAGAACAAGTTCTGGGATCTCGAGGTGCTGCCGCAGAGCTTCTCGGTCGGCCTCACCTTCAACCAGGTGCCGGCCAAGCTGACGATCCCCTTCGCGGCGATCACCGCCTTCGTCGATCCAGCGGTCGATTTCGGGTTG
>JANNWO010000116.1:0-16943 GCA_031408395.1 Sphingomonadales bacterium
ATAAGCTTGCGCACCTCGTGCTGCGACTTCCCGCAGAAGCTGCAATAGAGGGTACTCTTGCTGTCGGATCCGCTCAATTTGGTCATTCCTGTGTCCTCAAATCCGTCCTTGCGCGCTGCGCGATGCGCATGGCGGATTCGACAAGTGTATCTATGGCACCAGATGAATCAACACATGCCGCGTGATTTCGTGATCTTACCATGGCGCCGTTATTCGCTGAGGCGCGCAAAACGCACGCCTTGTCGCAGCCTGTCCCGGCCCGGTGCAGGGGCGAGGCAGAAGCTTGCGGCCGCGCTCAGTCAGGCGCCCCGCCCGAACCGTCCTCTAGGCCGGTTTCCTCGTTCTCGGGCCGCGTCTCAAACACCTTGTCGACAAGACCGAAGACCTTGGCTTCCTCGGCTTCAAGGAAGGTGTCGCGGTCCATTGCCTTTTCGATTTCTTCGAGGCTGCGGCCGGTGAACTTCACGTAAAGATCATTCATCCGCGAACGAATGCGCAGGATTTCGCGCGCCTGAATCTCGATGTCCGAGGCCATTCCGCGTGCGCCGCCCGAAGGCTGATGAACCATGATCCGCGCATTGGGGAGCGCGATGCGCATCCCCGGCTCACCCGCGGCAAGCAGGAAGCTGCCCATCGAAGCGGCCTGCCCCATGCACACGGTCGACACGCGCGGCTTGATGTACTGCATAGTGTCGTAGATCTGGAGGCCCGCGGTCACCACGCCGCCCGGCGAATTGATGTACATGCTGATCGGCTTGGAGGGGTTCTCGCTCTCAAGGAACAGGAGCTGCGCGGTGACGAGCGAGGCCATGCCATCTTCGATCTGGCCGGTCACGAAAACGATGCGTTCGCGCAGCAGGCGCGAGAAGATGTCGAAGCTGCGTTCGCCGCGGCTGGTTTGCTCGACCACCACCGGCACCAGAGCGCCCGTATAGGGGTCGCGGGTGAAGTGTCCCTGGGCGCCGTAGGTTTCGCCGCTATTGCCGAACAGATCGATCATGTCAGTGCCGTGTCCTTCAAGTGTGTCGATACGGCTATGTCGGACGCAGCGGGGCAATTTCAAGGGCGTTTACCTTGTCTCTGTGAATTGCCGGAGGGCAAACCTGTGCGCAGGGGGCGTTTTGCCCCTTGAGCCTGCGCGTGGGCGTGGCAAACGTAACAGGATGAAACTTCGCAAACTTGCCCATCCGGCGCTCGCCCTCCTTCTGTCCACCACCGCGACCGCCGCGCTTGCCGAGCAAGGCAAGGGCGATGTCGTGCTCCGCGAGAAGCCGGCGGCCGTCAGTGCGGACGCGAACGCGCAAATCGAACGCATCCGCGCGCTCGACGACGCGGGCCCGATGCTGAATGCTGTCATCACCTATAATCCGGATGCCGCCGCCGTGGCCGTAAGCATGACCGAAAAGCCGCTGGGCGGCCGCACCGTGCTGGTGAAGGATAATGTCGAGACCACCGAGTGGCCCACAACCGCTGGAAGTCTCGCCCTCGCGGACAATGCCACCGGGCGCGACGCGACGATGATCACGCTGCTTCGCAAGAACGGCGGCGTGGTGCTGGGCAAGACCAACCTTTCCGAATGGGCCAACATCCGCTCATCCGATTCGACCAGCGGGTGGAGCGCTGTCGGCGGGCTGACCCGCAACCCCTACGCCACCGATCGCAACACCTGCGGCTCGTCCAGCGGCAGCGGCGCGGCGATCGCGGCAGGCTTTGCGTGGGGCGCGATCGGCACTGAGACCAACGGCTCGATCACCTGCCCCGCCTCGATCAATGGCCTCGTCGGCTTCAAGCCTAGCGTCGGGATCGTCAGCCGCACCAATGTAGTTCCGATTTCCTCGACGCAGGACACCGCCGGGCCGATGACGACATCGGTGTTTGACGCGGCCCTACTGCTCACCGCGATCGCTGGCGAGGACAACGCCGATCCGGTGACCCTGGAGGCCAAGCGCGTGGCGGACTACACCGCCGGGCTGGGCACCGCATCGCTGAAGGGCGTGCGCATCGGTGTGATACGCGGCGCGACCGGCAACCGCGCCGACATGAAGGCGCTGTTCGAGACGGCCCTTGCCGACCTCAAGGCTGCGGGCGCCGAGCTGGTCGATGTCGAATACAGCGCGCCCGGCGAGATGTGGCAGGCATCGCTTCCGGTGCTGCTCTTCGAGCTGCGGGTCGAGATGGACAAGTATCTCTCGGGCCGTCCGGGCACCGGTGGGCCGCGCAGTCTTGCCGACGTGGTCGCCTTCAACAGCGCCAATGCCGATGCGGAGATGCGCTGGTTCGGGCAGGACCTGTTCGAAGACGCGCTGAAGACCACCGACGCCGAGGCCTACGCCAAGAACCTCGCCACCCTGCGCCGCCTGACCCGCGCCGAGGGGATCGACAAGCTGCTGGCCGAAAACAAGGTCAGCTTCCTCGTCGCCCCCACACGCGGCCCGACGTGGAGCACCGACCTCGTCAACGGCGACAGCTCGGGCGACCAGAGCGGCGCGGGCTATCTTGCCGCGATCGCGGGCTATCCGCACATCACTGTGCCGATGGGCGGCATCGAAGGCCTGCCGGTCGGTCTCAGCATCATGGGCGGCCAGTGGCAGGACCACGAGGTTCTGAAGGCGGGCGCGGTCTACGAAAAAGCGCGGACAGCCAAGCTGCCCGCGCCAACATTCGCACCGTGGAAGCCGGCGGAGCGTTAATCGCTCCGCCGCGCTCTGATCACTTCTTGACAGAGGCCTTCTTGGCCGGGGCCTTCTTCGCAGCGGGCTTTTCTTCAGCCGGAGCCGCGTCAGCCTTCTTCGCTGGAGCCTTCTTGGCGGCCGGCTTCTTGGCAGGCTTCGCTTCGGCAGCAGGAGCTTCCTCGGCAGCCGCTTCGGCCTTCTTGGCAGGCGCCTTCTTCTTGGCGGCGGGAGCCTTCTTCGGCGCGGGCGCGGCTTCGGTTTCCTCAGCCTCGATCGCGGCCTGAAGTTCTTCCACCGTCACTTCGCGTGTCGTGACTTCGGCCTTGTCGAACAGGAAGTCGACGACCTTGTCCTCGTAAAGCGGGGCGCGCATCTGGGCTGCGGCCATCGGTTCGGACTGGATGTACTGCACGAACCGCTCGCGATCCTCGGGGCGATACTGCATCGCCGCCTGCTGGATCAGCATGCTCATTTCCTGCTGGGTAATCTCGACGCCGTTCGCCTGACCGATCTCGGAAAGCAACAGGCCAAGGCGCACGCGGCGTTCGGCGATCGACTTGTACTCGTCCTTCTCGTCGTCGATCTGCTTGAGGGCAGCGGCCGGATCCTCGTCGGTCGCGGCTTCCTGCTGGAGCTGCGCCCAGATCTGCTCGAACTCAGCCTCGACCATCGTGCCGGGCACTTCGAAGCTGTGGCCCGCGGCGAGCTGGTCGAGCAGCGCGCGCTTCATCTGCGTGCGCGTGAGCCCGGCGGTCTGCTGCTCGAGCTGCGCCTTCATGATTTCCTTGAGCTTGTCGAGGCTGTCCAGCCCGAGGCTCTTGGCGAAGTCTTCGTCGAGCGTGGTCTCGCTCTCGACCTTCACCGACTTCACGGTGATGTCGAAGGTCGCTTCCTTGCCCGCGAGGTTTTCGGCCTGATATTCGGCCGGGAACGTGACCGTGATGGTCTTTTCCTGACCGATCTTTACGCCGACCAGCTGCTCTTCGAAGCCGGGGATGAAGGTGTTCGAGCCGATCACCAGCGCGGCGTCTTCCGCCTTGCCGCCGTCGAACTCAACGCCGTCCAGCTTGCCGACGAAGTCGATGATGAGCTGATCGCCGTCCGCCGCCTTCTTCGTCTTGGCCGCGTCTTTGTAGCTCTTATTCTGCGAAGCGATGTTACCGAGCGCCTCGTCGATCTGGGCGTCGGTCACCGGGACCACCAGCCGTTCAAGCTTGATGCCGTCGATGCTCGGCGCGTCGATCGTGGGGAGCACTTCGAGGCTCACGGTGATCGCAGCGTCCTTGCCCTGCTCGTAATCCTCGTTGAGGCCGATCTCGGGCTGCATCGCTGGGCGCAGCGCCTCGTCGCGCAGCAGCTTGTCGACCGATTCGCGGATCGTGTCGGTGACCACTTGGCCGTGCAGGGCTTCGCCGTGCATCTTCTTGACGAGGTTGGCGGGTACCTTGCCCGGACGGAAGCCGGGCATCTTCACCTGCGGCGCGACCTTCTTGATCTCGGCATCGATTTTCGCCGAAAGCTCGGCGGCCGGGATCGTGATCAGATAGGCGCGCTTGAGCCCTTCGTTGACGGTCTGCTGGGTCTGCATGGAACTGGTCTAAAGCCTTTTTGACTAGAATACCGTGAGGCCGGGCTGAGCCACGCGGCGAATTGGTGCGGGCGAAGGGACTCGAACCCCCACATCTTGCGATACCAGAACCTAAATCTGGCGCGTCTACCAATTTCGCCACGCCCGCATGCCCGAACGAAGCCGCGCGGGGAAACCGACTAAGGCACCCCGCGCGTATCAGCGTGCGCCTCTATCCCGCTCTCTGCGAAAGGGCAAGCGCAACACGCTTGAAGGCCGGCACAATGCTGATTAAGGGCGCGGACATGACCGATGAAATCCCCGAAATCGCCCCCGAGAACCTCAGCGCGGCCGCTGGCGTCTCTTCCAGTACGGACGTGCCGCCCGATCACCTGTCGGTCAATCCGCGCAGCCCGCAGTTCGACGCGGAAAAGCTCCAGCGCGGCGTCGGCATCCGCTTCAAAGACAGGGTCCGCACCGATATCGAAGAATATTCGATCTCCGGAGGATGGGTCCGGGTGCAGGCGGGCAAGGCGGTCGACCGCAAGGGTCAGGCGCTGACCATCAAGCTCAACGGCCCGGTCGAGGCCTGGTACGAAGACCTCGGCGACAACCCGCCGGTCGCCAAGAAGGGTTGAGGCGCGGGGCTTTGTGCCCCTGCGCTTGCCAAAACCGGCATTTGCGCCCACTTGGCGGCGCATATGTCCTCCCCCAAGAAGCCCGAAGTCGTCATCATCGGCCGCCCCAACGTCGGCAAGTCCACGCTGTTCAACCGGCTGGTCGGCAAGAAACTCGCCCTCGTCGATGACCAGCCCGGCGTGACCCGTGACCGGCGCATGGGCGACGCCAACATCGCGGGGCTGCACTTCACCATCGTCGACACCGCCGGGTGGGAGGACGAGGACGTCCACACGCTCCCCGGCCGGATGCGGCTCCAGACCGAAGCCAGCCTTGAAGGCGCGGACGCCGCAGTCTTCGTGGTCGACGCACGCGCCGGGCTCACGCCGCTGGACGAAGAAATCGCCCGCTACCTGCGCGAACAGGAAGTGCCCGTGGTGGTGGTCGCCAACAAGGCCGAGGGGGCGGCAGGCGAAAGCGGCGCGATGGAAGCCTACGCGCTCGGCCTGGGCGAGCCGCTGGCAATGTCGGCCGAACATGGCGAGGGCATCGCGGACCTGTTCGGCGGGTTGTGGCCGATCATCGGCGCCAAGGCCGAAGAGTGGGAAGAATTCAACGAGATCGAGCGCGCACAAATTGCCGCGATGGACGAGGAAGATCGTCCCTTGGGTCCGCTCAAGCTCGCCATTGTCGGCCGGCCCAACGCGGGCAAGTCGACGCTCATCAACCGCCTGCTCGGCGAGGACCGGCTGCTGACCGGGCCGGAAGCGGGCATCACCCGCGATTCGATCGCGGTCGACTGGATGTGGACCGATCCCAGGAGCGGTGAAGAGCGCGAGATTCGCCTCATCGACACCGCCGGGATGCGCAAGAAGAAGAACGTCACCGAGAAGCTCGAAAAGCTTTCGGTCGCCGATGGGCGCCGAGCGGTGGACTTTGCCGAAGTCGTGGTGCTGCTGCTCGATGCAACGCTGGGCCTTGAGCATCAGGACCTCAAGATTGCCAGCCACGTGCTCGAAGAGGGCCGCGCCTTGATGATCGCGATCAACAAGTGGGACGTTGCAGGTCATACGGGGCACGAAGACCCTAGCAAGCTGTTCAACGGCATCCGCGGCGCGCTCGACGATGGGCTGGCGCAGGTACGCGGGCTGCCGTTGTTCGCCGTGTCCGCCAAGACCGGCAAGGGCCTCGATCAGATGCTCGCAGGGGCCTTCGATCTGCGCGATGCATGGTCGAAGCGCGTATCGACCGCGGCCCTCAACCGCTGGTTCGACGACGCGCTGGAGGCCAATCCGCCGCCTGCTCCGGGCGGCAAGCGGATCAAGCTGCGCTACATCACTCAGGCCGGCACCCGCCCGCCGCGCTTCGTGATCTTCGGCTCGCGGCTCGACCTATTGCCGACGAGTTACGAGCGCTACCTCATCAACGGCATACGCGCCAAACTCGGCTTTGACGCGGTGCCAGTGCGGGTGACGCTCAAGACCAACAAGAACCCCTACGCCAAGGACGGGTGATGCCGCTCGAGCTTCTGGCCGCCGCCCTAAACACGCCTTTCGCCGCCGATATTCTCGAGCGCACCGCTTCCACACCGCGCGTGCAGCAGGTGGTGCAACTGAGCCTTGCGCCCGCGTTCCTGCTCTCCGCCATCGGGGCGATCATGAATGTCATCATGAGCCGCATGATCTGGATCGCCAAGCGCGTCGAGAATATCGAGGAGAAGATGGAGGGCCAGCGCACCGCCAAGCAGGCGCGCGAGCTTTCGTGGCTGATGCGGCGGCGCAAGCTCATGCAGGGCGCGATCATGTTCTCGACCGCATCAGCGGTGATGATCAGCCTCGTCATCGGCCTGCTGTTCATCTCAGCCTATATCTACGCGCAGATCGGCACGGTCATCGCGCTCCTGTGGGTGCTGACGATGGCGCTGCTCGTCACAGGGCTCGGGTTCTTCCTGCTTGAAACCCGGCTCGCAGCGCGCGGCGCGCAGCCGACGAAGGAGTGAGAGACATGGCACGTACGACAAATGCATGGCGGCTGGCTGCGGCGCTGGCGCTGATGGTTCTGACCGCGCCACACGCCGCGGCGCAGAGCACCGATCGCCCTTTCGCGGGCCGGACCGACACACAGATCCTTGAGGACATGCGCGCCAAGTCCAACGATCCCAAGGCCGTCCCGCAGCTTGATGCCATGATCGGCCACATGCTCGCACCCGGCATGGTGACGACCGATTGGAACACTAGAGCGACGGATGTCATCGCGGCGCTCAGCGCATTGAAGGGTGGGTTGGCCGGCAATCTTCTGGTCACGCAGGTCGGCCAGCTCACGATCAGCCGGCTGGATGGCGAGCCTTTCCCTGCGGAAATCCTCGCCGGTTATTCTACACTCGAGGTGCGCTCATCGGCCGGCGCGCCGGTCAACCAGCGGCTGCTCTCCAAGCTCGCGCCTGGGTTCTGGATCGAAGTCGCGGTGAGCTGGCGCAGGAACGGCAATGCGCTGTGCAACACCGGCGTGGCCGAAGTGCGATTCCACACCCAGCGCCCGGCTGCGCAGTGGACCAGCGATGAAGCCACCAACGTCGCCATCATGATGGGCTTCTACGACCGGATGGCCACCCACGAGGTGTGCGAGGCCTACACGGCGGTCGATTCCGGCTTTGTCGCCTTCAGCTACCTGCCTGACGGCACCCGCATTTCGTCCTCGGATGCCGGCCCGCAGAAGGTGGTGCCAGCGCGCGAGCTTGCGGCTCTGGTCAAGCGCGCCCGCTAGCGGAAGGACCCAAGGTCCGAACGCAAAAGGGGCAGGCGCCGCATCCGGCCCTGCCCCTTTTTTGATCAGTCCTGCGGCTTTCCCGTAATTGGCCCAGTAATTGGCTCAGCTATCGCCGGCCGGGGCGCTTTGCAGCTGGCAATAATTGTGCAGGCCCATGCGCTCGATCATCTCGAACTGGGTTTCAAGGAAGTCGACATGCTCCTCCTCATTCTTTAGGATCCATTCGAACAGCCCCGCCGAGGTGTGATCCTTGACGCTCCGTGAATATTCCGCCGCATCCTTGAGCAGAGGGATCGCTTCATGCTCGAGCGCGAGGTCGGCGCGGAGCACTTCCTCGACATTCTCGCCGACCTTGAGCTTGTGGATCGCCTGAAAATTGGGCAGCGCCTCAAGGAACAGAATGCGCTCGGCCAGCTTGTCGGCGTGCTCCATTTCCTCGATCGATTCGTGCCGCTCGTAGGCGGCCAGCTTCTTGAGACCCCAATTGTCGAGGACGCGGTAATGCAGCCAGTACTGGTTGATCGCGGTCAGCTCGTTGGTGAGAGCCTGATTGAGATAGTCGATGACCTTGGGGTCGCCCTTCATGGGGATGTCCTTTGCGTGAAGTCAAAGCGCCAATGGCGGCATTGCGCTCAGTGTACACGTTGCCCGGGCAAGTCGGCAAGGGGCGGTCAAAAATTATCTTTTTGATTCAGCGGTTTGCGACGCGTTCGCAATCGCGGCTCAGGCGGGTTCTACTGCGAACATGTCGCATTTAGCGGCGGCTCGCTCGGCGTTGATGATTTCCTGCGCTTCCTCAAGACATTGCCCGCAGTTGGGGCGCTTGCCGAGGCAGGCATAGGCCGCTTCTGCATCACCGTTGCAGGTCAGCGCGGCTTTGCGCAAATCATTCTCACGGATCGCATTGCAGATGCAGATATACATGGCCGCTCGAATCACTCCTGCGAAGCGTTTGCAGGAGCCAATATATGCGAGCAATTCTCATTAACAAGAGACTTTTCGTGTTCCGCGCGCTTCTGGCCCGCGAAATCCTCGCTCACGCGCCCTCATGGGCGCATCGCTGCGGGCGCGCGTTCGCGCTTGCGGTCGCCAAGGATACCGATTGCGGATGGCGCCTGGGCCCCTGCCTACTTTTTTAGCGGGAACAGCTTGCGATAAGTCAGGCAGCGCCACAGCCACTCAAGCGGGCCGTAATTGTAGCGCTCCAGCCACGGCTTCGACCACGCGAGCATGACGATCCACGCCAGCACCACCACGATGTAGAGCTGCGGGCGGTTGAGCTGCCCGAATAGCCCCAGTGCCCAGCCGTGGAACACGAACATCATGACGATCGAGGTGCCGAGGTAATTGGTGAAGGCCGCGCGTCCCGCTGCGCGCACACGCTCGGCGAGCCAGCCGGTCGCGCCGGGCGAATAGGCGACCAGCAACGCCGCCATGCCCACCGTCATCACGAGCCGTGGCAAGGCACTCATGCCCAAGAAGGCGGCCTGCGTCCCGTAGATGCTGAAACCGTCGGCCTGCATCACCAATCCGATTGCGAGGTGTGCAAGCCCGCCGGTGATCACCCCGAGCCAGCCCCACAACACCAGCCGCTCACGCGCCACCCCGCCCGAGAAGAAACCGAAGCGATAAAGCGCCATGCCTATCAGCATCAGCGGCAACGTCTCCAGCCCGAACAGCAGCGAATTGGTCAGTGGCTCGAAACCTTGCTCGCCGATCCGGTGTGCGACGAGCGCGCCGTAATCGCCCGAGGCGATCGCGTCGCTCGGCACCTTGTCGCGCTCCAGCTGCGCCTCCATCCCGGCGATCAACACCTCGCGCTGCTCGGCGAGTTCGGGCGCGGCGCCGGCCATGTCCGAGCTGACCATGAGCCAGGGAATGATCGTTGAGGCAAAGAACAGGGCGCCGACCATATAACCGCCCAGCCCGACCCAGAGCTGGGTCTTTGCGCCCCATTTCATACAAGTGAGCGCGATCAGCCCGAGAAAAGCATAGCCGAACAGGATGTCGCCAAACCAGATGAAGTAGAAATGGATGAGCCCGAAGCCCATCAGAATGACGAGCCTCCACGCCTGCAACGCCCGTGTCGCGCCGCGCGCCCAGGCCCTATCCATGAACAGCACCATGCCGGCGCCGAATAGCAGCGTGAACAAGCCGCGCATCTTGCCGTCGATGAGGATGAACTGGACGATCCACATCCAGCCGTCCGGATCGCCGGAGGGGACGAGAAACTTGCCGGGCGTGAAATAGGCCATCGACGGCTGACCGAAGGCGACGATGTTCGCCCACAGGATGCCCATGACCGCGATGCCGCGGATAAAGTCGAGCGTATCAATACGTTCGGCAATGGCGACGGGCGCGACCGCCACGGCCTCATCCCCGAGCATCTCTTGCGACGCATCCGGCGTGATCGTCTGGTTCATGGCTTGATCCCCCCAGGCATGTTGACGCGGGGGAGTTTAGCGAATCGACAGGCCATGAAAAGGCCCGCCGGTCGAGCGGTGCACGCTTTTCGCCGAGGCTCAGCCCTGTCCGGCGACGACGCAGGCCTTGCCTTCGCTCTTCAGCGAGGCGCACGCGCGGGTGGCTTCGGCCTCGCTGGAATAACCCGTCGCGAGCAGGCGGGTTAGGCCGCCGCTCGGCAGAAGCGTCTTGGTCGTGCCCCTGAGCGCCGCATTGCTGGCGACCTGCCCCCACAGCTTTTCGGCATTGCCGGCGACGCCGAATGCGCCGAGCTGGACCCGCCAGCGGCCCTGCTTACGGACGAGCTGGACTGCAGGTTTGGGAGCGGGCTGAGGCGCCGACGCCAGCGTCAGCCCGGCGGCCGGCTTGGGTGCGGGCAGTTTCGTGGCCGCAGGCTGCGTTACCGCCGCCACCACCGGAGCAGGAGCGGGAGCCGGAGTCTGCTCCGCGGGGCGCGTTCCCAGCTCGGCCGCGGCGAGTTCGGCAGAGAGCTGCGATCGTGCCCCGGCCTCAAGCTCGCGGGCGAGCGTCTGCGCCTGAACGCGCTGCGCTTGCGGCACGTACTTGTCCATCTGCGCCAGTGCATCGCGCGCCTGCGGCAGGCCTGCGCCATTCGCCAGCGTCATCAGCCCATAGGCACGCACCCAGTCGCGCGGGGCGTAATCGGCGTTGAAGTGCGACAGCCCGAGCACGTATTGCGCGCGCGGATCACCGCGCTCGGCCGCCGCCTTGATCAGCGGCATGGCCTTGGCCTGCTCGCCTTCCTGGAACAGCAACAGCCCATAATTGTCCGCGGCCTTCACATGGCCGAGACTTGCTGCCTGTTCGTAGAGCCTGCGCGCGCGGGCATTGTCGACCTCAACCCCGCGCCCGAGGCGATAGGCCTGCGCGAGGTTGAACAATGCATCAGGATCGCCTGCCGAGGCCGGGCCTTGCCATTCCACCACCGCGCGGTCGAAGTCGCCCGAGCTCCAGGCTTCGACCCCAGCCTTGACGTCGGCGAGCGCCGGGACGGCGAACAGCGCCGTTACCGCCGCGGCCAGTGCGCCCTGAGCGACCCGTGCCGCAATGCCTGCCGGTTTCCACATGATGATGCTCTTCATCGCTTTAGCCTCTTGGAAGTTTGCGAGAATTGAAATTCGTCGCGCACGGCATAGCCCGATCACAGTTAGCAAATGGTTGCCGCCGCCTCAAGCGAAGTACCGCGCCCCCGAGGCTTCCGGGCAGGCCGTTAGTTGATTGCACCAGCGCCGCCGATGTTAACCCTAAATTAGGGGTATCCTGCGATCCCCATGTTCATCCAGCCGTTGTCAGGCGCTGCAATTGGGCGGCGCGCAACGGTTCAATGCAGGGGGACCCAGGCGTTGCGTGTACTCGCTTTGGCATCGCAGAAAGGTGGATCGGGCAAGACCACCCTGTCCGGACATCTCGCCGTTCAGGCACAGCGCGCAGGCGCTGGCCCGGTCGTGCTGATCGACATCGACCCTCAGGGCTCGTTGGCTGACTGGTGGAACGAGCGCGAGGCGGAATATCCCGCCTTCGCCCAGACCACAGTCGCACGGCTCGCCAACGATCTTCAGGTCCTGCGCCAGCAGGGCTTCAAGCTTGCGGTGATCGATACCCCGCCCGCCATCACCATGGCGATCCAGTCGGTGATCTCGGTCGCCGAACTGATCGTTGTGCCGACCCGCCCTTCCCCGCATGATCTGCGCGCCGTGGGTGCCACGGTTGACCTGTGCGAGCGTGCGGGGAAGCCGCTGGTGTTCGTCGTCAACGGCGCAACCCCCAAGGCAAAGATCACTTCGGAAGCCGCTGTGGCGCTGTCGCAGCACGGCACCGTCGCCCCGATCACGCTTCACCACCGCACCGATTTCGCCGCCTCGATGATCGACGGCCGGACGGTGATGGAAGTCGATCCGGAAAGCCGCTCGGCCGCCGAAATTACCGCGCTGTGGCGTTATATCGCCGACCGGCTCGAAAAGAACTTCCGCCGCACCGTCTTTGCTCCCGCCCCCAACGGCGCGGCGCAGCAGATGGGCGGCGTACCGCGTCCCGCCGGCGGCTTCGGTCGCCGGGTGGCCCAGTAAGCGAAAAGGGGTCACAGGACCATGTCCGAACCCGGTTTCGCCTCGCTCGGCCCGTCGCTGCTAGCCCGCAAAGGGGGTGCCAAGCCCGCAATGCGCCCGCAGGTCGCTCCGCTCGTTGTTGACGAGACGGAGATTGGCGAGGAACAGCTCGAGGATCTCGGCTGGAACGATATGGGCGACCATGACTACGCCGGTGAGCATGGGGGCGATCATGGCGGCGGCGCCGACGTGGTGCCGATCCACGGTGACATTTCGCCCGACATGGATTCTGCCGGCCCCGGCCCGATTGTCCGCCGCCAGCAGCGCCGGCTCGAAGAGCGCGTGCTCGCCGATGCGGTGATGACCGGCCCGGACGGCCACGAAGAGGAATATGACGAGGAGGACGAGCCCGTTTACGGCGAAGCCTTCGGCGCCGCCGACTACGACGACGAAGACGAGGAAGAAGACGAGGACCAGAACGGCGTGCTCTACGCTCCGCTCGCGCCCGTCGCTTTCGAACGGCCTGTTGCCGTGCCTGCACCAGCGTTCAAGCGCGCTGCCAACAAGGCCCGCGTGCCCGCCGTGCAGTCCGGCCGCCGCGCTGCCTTCACGCTTCGGCTCGATGCCGACCGCCATCTCAAGCTGCGTCTCGCGGCCACCATGCAGGGGGTGAGCGCGCAAGCACTCGTCACCGAAGCACTCGACCGACTGCTCGCCGAATACGGCGATCTCGACGTCATCGCCAACCACCTGAAGCGCCACTGACGGCGCGGACGGACCGACCGACCGACCACCACCTGAACCGCGACGATAAACGGGGGAATTTGATCATGGACCGCAGCATCAAGACCGGACGCCTGACTGCGCCGCGCCTAGCGCTGGCTGTCACCACCGCCATCGCAGGGCTCGCCCTGACTGGCTGCATGACCTCGGCCGCACCGCGCGCCGACTTGTCATTCAACAGCGCCCAAACCGCGCTTGCCAAGGGGCAGGTGGACAAGGCCATCGTCCATGCCGAGGCCGCCGTTCTGGCTGAACCGCGCAACCCGGGTTACCGCGCCCTGCTGGGTGCCGCCTACCTTGAAGCGGGCCGCTTCGAATCGGCCGCGACCAGCTTCGGCGATGCGCTCGACCTCGGTGACGAGAACCCGCGCACTGTGTTGAGCTTCGCGCTCGCCAAAATCGCGCTCGGCGAAGGCCGCGCGGCGGTAGCGGCGCTGGATGAATATTCGCAGGCGATCGACCCCGCCGACCTCGGCCTCGCCCTGGCGCTTGCCGGGGAGCCGAAACGCGGCGCGAGCGTGCTCGTCAATGCCGTGCGCGCGAGCGAGGAAGCCTCGCCCAAGCTGCGCCAGAACCTCGCCTACACCTACGCGCTCGCCGGTAACTGGCGTATGGCGCGGGTGATGGCGGAGCAGGACATCCCGGCCGACCAGCTTGATGCGCGCATGTCGCAATGGGCATCGATGTCCGCGCCGGAAATGTTCCAGCAGCGCATCGCCACCATGCTCGACGTGAGCCCGCGTGCCGACGGCGGCCAGCCGCAGCGGCTCGCGCTCGCCAATTTCCCGACCCAAGATGTAATGGTTGCCGAAGCCGCCGCCCAGGCGCCGGTCGAGGTCGCCGCTGCCGAGCCCGTACAGGTTGCCCAGGCCGAGCAGTCCGCCGCCTTCACGCAGGCATTCACCGCACCCGAACCGTCGGTCGAGACCGTCGCTGTCGTCGACACCGCCCTGCGTTATGTCTCGAACCCGGTCGTCCAGCAGCTTCCCGCCGCCTCGGCGCGCCGTGCGCCCGCCGCACCGCGTGTTGCCAAGGCTGGGCCGCAGCGCCGCATGGCCGCGACCGCTGCTGCCGTTTCGCCTTCCAGCGACAAGGGTGCGACCACGCACCTCGTGCAGCTCGGGTCCTACGACAGCAAGATCGAGGCCGAGCGTGGCTGGAAGGTTGTGCAGTCGAAGTTCCCGCAGCTCAAGGACCGCAAACCGGTAATCACCCAGGCGGTCGTAAATGGCCGGACCTTCTGGCGCATCGCTGCCGAGGGCTTCAGCGTGCAGAGCGCCAAGTCGATGTGCGGCACGGTCAAGTCAGCCGGTCGCGGCTGCTTCGCCTATGCCGCCACCACCCCGCCCGCCGGCGCTGTGGCGCAGAAGCGTGAAGTGCAGGTCGCTTCGCGCCGCTAAGATTTTCTCGGTACCCCGAATGAGCAACCTTGCTCCCGGATGGCCCCATGGCTGTCCGGGAGTTGTCTTGTTGCGCGTGTAGGAAATACTACGGGTCTTGTTCACGCCGAAAATACTGGCCTTTGCATGTACTTGCTGAAAGAGCCCCCGATTCGGCGGTCAGCCGACGAACCTGACCCCGCCCTTCCACAGACCCAGCACCTTACCTTGCGCACCCTGCCGGTCGAAGGGCGTGTTATCGGCGGTCGCCTCCATCTTGCGGCGGTCGATGATCCACGGTGCGTCCGCATCGATAAGCGCCAGATCAGCTTCGAGTCCCTCGGCAAGCGTTCCGGCAGGCACCCCGAGAAGCTGCGCAGGGTTGCGGGCGAGGCAGTCGAACGCGCGGGTCATGTTGATCACGTCGTCCCGCACAAGTCCGAGTACCATCGCCAGCAAGGTCTCTGCACCCGCCATCCCGGGCGCGGCATCGGCGAAGGGCAGGCGCTTGTCCTCGGGCCCGCGCGGGTCGTGACCGCTGGCGATAACATCGACCGTCCCGTCGCCAATCGCGGCGAGCGCCGCCTGCCGATCGGCCTCGCAGCGCAGCGGCGGCGAGAGGCGGGTGAAGGTGCGGAAGTCGGCCGTCGCCAAGTCCGAGAGCATGAAATGCGCAGGCGTAATCCCGCAGGTCACTTGAACCCCGCGTGCCTTGGCGTCGCGCACCAGATCGAAGCCCCGCGCCGTCGTCACCTGCCGGATATGCAGCCGCGCAACCGCCATCTCGGCAAGCGCAATGTCGCGGGCGATCGCCAGCGCCTCGGCCTCGGCCGGCGCGGCGGGAAGGCCGAGCCGGGTCGCGATCTCGCTCGCAGTGGCAGCGGCCTCTCCGGCGAGCGCGCCGTCCTCGGCGTGCGTCACCACCACCAGGCCGAGCATCGCGGCATATTGCAGCAGCCGCAGCATCACGCCGCTATCGGCGATCCAGCGCCGCCCGGTGGCGATACCCTTGGCCCCCGCCTCCTGCATCAGCGCCAGCTCGGCAAGCTCACGCCCTTCAAGGCCGCGGGTCGCGGCGGCGAGCGGGTGGACCCACAGGTCGGGCTTTCCGCTTTTGGCAATGAAGCCGACGCGGCTCGGCAGGTCGAGCGGCGGCGACTGATCGGGCATCAACGCCGCGCGCGTGATCCCGCCGAAATGGAAAGCGGGCTTGTCGACCGCGAAGACCCCGAGGTCGACTATTCCGGGCGCGAGCAGCTTGCCGCGCGCATTCACGACCTCGTCGCCCTC
The DNA here is from genome assembly GCA_031408395.1 of Sphingomonadales bacterium. GTDB lineage: Bacteria > Pseudomonadota > Alphaproteobacteria > Sphingomonadales > Sphingomonadaceae > Erythrobacter. The sequence continues at coordinate 15,605 of JANNWO010000116.1, forward strand.
CTGCGCGTGAGTGTCGCTGCCGAGCACGAGGATCACCCCGTCCGCGCAGCGCAGAGCGCCCTGCACCAGCCCCGAAGGCGTCACGAGCTGCGCATTGACGATAGTGAGAGGCTGCGTCTGCTTCATGCCCAGCCCTCCACGCCCCGCGCCTCGCGCGTCAGGACGTCGAGGCACGCCATGCGGATCGCCACCCCCATCTCGACTTGCCGGGTGATCAGCGAACGGCCCGCAAGGTCAGCAACCTCGCTGTCGATCTCTACCCCCCGGTTCATCGGCCCGGGGTGCATCACCAAAGCACCCGGCGCGGCGAGCGCGAGGCGTTTCGCTGTCAGGCCATATAGATGCCGGAATTCGCGCGCCGAAGGGACGAATTGCCCGCTCATCCGCTCGGACTGGAGCCGCAGCATCATCACCACCTCAGCCCCTTGGAGCGCATCGTCGAAGCGGTGGAACACCTCGACGCCCATCGCCTCGACCCCGGCTGGCATCAGCGCGGGCGGCGCGCAAACGCGGACTTGGGCGCCGAGCGCGGTGAGGCACAGGATGTTCGAGCGCGCCACCCGGCTATGCAGGATATCACCGCAGATTACGATCCTGAGCCCGGTGAAGTCCTCTGCCCCTTCGCCCCGCTCGGCGAGCGCATGGCGCAGCGTCAGCGCGTCGAGCAGGCCCTGCGTGGGATGCTCGTGGCTCCCATCGCCCGCGTTGAGCACCGGGCAATCGACCTTGTCCGCGATCAGGCCGGTGGCACCCGACGATCCGTGACGAATCACGATCGCATCGGCGCGCATGGCGTTCAATGTGATCGCAGTATCGATCAGCGTCTCGCCCTTCTTCACCGAGCTTTGCGCGGCGTGCATGTTGACGACGTCGGCTCCGAGCCGCTTGCCCGCGATCTCAAAGCTCAAGAGCGTGCGGGTCGAATTTTCGAAGAAGGCGTTGATGATCGTGAGGCCGGCGAGCAGGTCCGAATGCTTGTTACGCTGGCGGTTGAGCGCGACCCACTGTTCGGCCTCGTGCAGCAGATAGAGGATCTCGTGCCGCTGCAAATGGCCAATGCCGGTGAGGTCGCGGTGCGGGAACGCCAGCCGACCGGCCGGAAAGCGGCCCGCGGAAGCGGAAAGATCGGTCGATGTCATTAAAGCCATGCCCTTAGTCGAGGCTTGTGCGCTGCTCAACCCCGGCGGGTAAGCTTTCCGATAGAAGTTGCGCGCCAAAGCCCCTAGATCGGCTGGCCTAGGCATAAGGGACATTGGATGAGCTTCGTCGGCAAGGTGTGGAAGATCCTCGTGGGGATCAAGGACGGGCTCGTTCTCCTGTTCATGCTGCTGTTTTTCGT
>JANNWO010000117.1:0-2785 GCA_031408395.1 Sphingomonadales bacterium
TTGAGGATGCTCGTATCGTCGAGCGTCCCGGCCTTGATGAACATCATGCCCGGCGGGCTATCGACCCGGGTGAAGACCGGCGATCCGCACGTTCCGCAAAACTGCCGCCGCACACTCGCGCCGCTGTCTCCGGTGTCGTTATAGGTGGTGAGCTCGCCATCGAATGCGACTGCATCTTCCGGCACGCCGACAATCACCGACAGCGCGCTGCCCGCCTGCCGCTGGCAGTTCTTGCAATGGCAGGTCACGCACAGCAGCGGATCGCTTTCGCAGGTGTAGCGTACCTTGCCGCACAGGCAGCCTCCGGTGATGGTCATGGCGTCTCTCCCCTTTCAGCAGCGCCTCAGGGCGCCGTCTCGCCGCCGGTGAACGGCTGGCTGGTGGTATAGCCGCAGCCTTCCAATGTCTCCCCGCCCAAAGCGATAGTGGCGACGAAGGGGAAGCGCCGGTCGCTCATCCCGTCGCTGCAGGTACCCGGTGTGAGCGTTGCAGTGAACGGCTCAGCAAACAATGTACCCGAAAAGCCGAGGCCGTTGTTTCCGGCAAATCGAGTCACGGCAAAGTCGAAGCCTTCGGGATGTTCGGGGTTGCTGTATCGGGCTGCGTCACCGGTGATTGTCACATTCCAGAACGGTTCGGTGCCGGTGAGGGTGACGACCTCATCGCCGCGCACCGCATCGAAGGTCTTGCCCTTGGGATCGACGCCGTCCTGCTGGGTCGGGGTGCAGGCGCTGGCGAGCAACAGCGCGGCGCAGATGTAAGGGCGGCGGTTCATCGGTTTTGGCTCCTGTTATCCCGTACGCGACGATAGGCCGGAACCATGCGGCGGCCAAGGGATTGGGCGCGCATGGACATTGCCCCCACCCGCGAGGCCGCGCAGGCCCGCCTCGCCCGGTTTCTCCCCGCCGCCGGCCGCCGCTATGCCGAGACCCGCAATGCCGACGACGGCCCCGCGACAAGCGGGCGCGGCAATGTCTCGCAGCTATCGCCGTGGCTCCATGCCGGGCTGATCGGTGAGCCCGAGGTGCTGTCGGCGGTGCTCGGCCAGCACAGCCCGCGCGCTGCGGAGAAATTCATCGCCGAGGTGTTCTGGCGCATCTACTTCAAGGGCTATCTCGAACAGCGCCCAGAGATCTGGGACGACTATCGCACCGGACGCAACGCTGCGCTCGCCTTTGTGCAGAACAATTCCGGCATCCGCACTGCCTATACGCAGGCCACCGAAGGCCGCACCGGAATCGAGGCCTTCGACGTTTGGGTGCGCGAACTTGCCGAGACCGGCTACCTCCACAACCATGCGCGGATGTGGTTCGCGAGCATCTGGATCTTCACCCTGAAGCTCGATTGGCAGCTGGGCGCGGATTTCTTTCTCAAGCACCTGATGGACGCCGACGCCGCGTCGAATACGCTGTCTTGGCGGTGGGTCGCGGGGCTGCATACCAAGGGCAAGAACTACCTCGCGCGGGCCGATAACATCGCCCGCTACACCGCCGCACGAGCGGGCGGGCCGCTGGCTGCCGACGGCCTTGCCGAGCACGCCGAGCCGCTCAGCGAGCTGCAAGACTATGCGCGCCGCAAGCTCGATCTGCCCGCCCCCGCCAGCGCCGCCGACCTCGCGCGGCCGTTCGTGCTGCTGCTGCATGACGAGGCCGCGCACCGCGCACCGCTCGCCCTCCCCGCAAAGCCTGCGCTGGTAATCGGCGCGGCCCGGCCCGAGGCGCGCTCGCCCGGCGGGGCCGGCGCTCTCGCCCGCGAATTTGCGCAAGGTGCTCTTGCGAACGGCATGACCGAAGCGGCCGCCGCTTTCGGTTGTCCGGCGGTGGAATGGCGCGCAGGCGAGCCGCTCGCGCCGCTGCTGACCGATGCGGGGATCGAGCGCATAGCCCTGCCCTATCTCCCCACCGGATGGACCCGCGACGCGCTGTGGCCCGACCTCGCCCCGCTCGCCGCCGCAGGATTGGTCGTCACCCTGCTCGGCGATCTCGACCGCGCCACCTGGCCGCTCGCCAAGGCGGGGTTCTTCCCTGTCGCCAAGGCGATCGAGGATCTGCTTGCCGAATGCGGGATTGCCGATGGCGGATGAGCCGGGCTGAGTGACGTTCTCAACCGCTGGTTAACCCTAAGGCAGTAGGCTGACGTGATTGTCTCCACCCCTCAGGGTCCTTCGCGCCATGCTCTATCCCAACCGCCTTCAGGCTGCGCTGCTGTTCGATCGGCCAATCCGTGATCTTGAAGCCATCGTGCGCGATTTCACTCGGATCGAGGGGATGCGCAGCGGCGCGCAGTTCAATATCCCCGAAGCCAATCCGGGCCTCTTCTACCGCCTGTTCGGCGGGGCTGAAGAGCTGATGATCAACTTTGAATACGTCGACCGCCCTGCGTCTGCCGACGCGTTTCGCGGGGCGCTCTCCTCGCCGTTCAACGGCATCGCCACCCCCGACATCCGCGACAGGATCATCCGGTCGCAGACCCATATTCTGCTCGAAGTCTCGCATGGGGTGATGGGCGGGGTCGAGGAAAATCCCGAGATCGCGGCATTCCTGAGCCAGCTTGGGCGGCCCAAGGAAGGCGCCACCCAAGCACAGTTCGAGCGGCGGCTTGCGGTGCTCGCCCTGATGGCGCGGATCACCATCGAACACGCGATGCCGCTCGCGGTGCACTGGACACAGTCCGACATCCTGATGGGCGGCGAGCAATTCGACGGGTTTGCCGCAGGCGACGGCGCGCCCGGACCGCTGCACATCCACCCCTTCCTGTTCGGCCCGCGCGCCGCGCCGGGCGAGGA
>JANNWO010000118.1:0-2525 GCA_031408395.1 Sphingomonadales bacterium
TTCGCGAAGGCGCTGCAAGGCCAGCTTGTCCTTGCGCAAGTCGATGCCCTGCTCCTTCTTGAACTCATCGGCCAGATAGTCGACGATGCGCATGTCGAAGTCTTCGCCGCCGAGGAAGGTGTCGCCGTTGGTCGACTTCACCTCGAACACGCCGTCGCCAATTTCGAGGATCGACACGTCGAAGGTGCCGCCGCCGAGGTCATAGACGGCGATGGTCTTGCCATCTTCCTTGTCCATTCCGTAGGCGAGCGCGGCCGCGGTCGGCTCGTTGATGATGCGCAGCACTTCAAGGCCGGCGATCTGGCCGGCATCCTTTGTGGCCTGACGCTGGGCGTCGTTGAAATAGGCGGGCACGGTGATAACGGCCTGCGTCACGGTCTCGCCAAGATAGCTCTCGGCGGTTTCCTTCATCTTCTGGAGGATGAAGGCCGAGACCTGTGACGGGCTGTAGTCCTCGCCGCCGGCATTGACCCATGCGTCGCCGTTCTTGCCCTTGGTGATCGTATAGGGGACGAGACCCATGTCCTTCTTGGTCATGGGGTCTTCAAAGCGGCGGCCGATCAGGCGCTTGATCGCGAACAGGGTGTTGTCGGGGTTGGTGACCGCCTGACGCTTGGCGGGCTGGCCGATCAGGCGCTGGCCATCCTTGGTGAAGGCGACGATCGACGGCGTGGTGCGCGCGCCTTCCGAATTTTCGATAACCTTGGGCTTGCCGCCGTCCATGACCGCAACGCAGGAATTGGTGGTGCCGAGGTCGATACCGATAACTTTAGCCATTTTTACCCCATCCATTAGGACAATTGTTGGACACCGCTGCCGTCGGCTTCCCGGTTACCGGCAAAGCGCCTTGGCGGCTCGATTGTGAGGCGGATATAGGTGTGGTTTCGCTTGGCACAAGAGAGCCGCTCCCGTAGTTTTCCGAGCATTCCACAAGGAGACAACACTCGTGAATTCGTTTCGACGCGCCGTCCTGATGGCCTCAGCTGCTGCCCTGCTCCCGTTGCTCGCCGCCTGTTCGCAAGCGAGCGATGCGCCAGAAAAGACCGCAACGCAGGCAACTGCGCCGGGCCTGACGGTCAGCAATGCCCGCGTAGTGCTGGCGCCGGTCGCGGGCAATCCGGCGGCGGTCTATTTCGACCTGTCCTACTCGGGAGCGGCCGGCGTAAGCCTTATCGAGGTCGAGGTTGAGGGTGCGGGGATGACGATGATTCACGACTATGCCGAGAGCGCCGGGCAAATGCGCATGACGATGGCAGACACCGTGCCGCTGACCAAAGGCACGCCGCTGACCTTCGCCCCCGGAGGCCTGCACGTGATGGCGATGGACCCCGCAGCCGGTCTCAAGCCCGGCGGCACGGCCAAGGTGACGCTCACCCTTTCGAACGGTAGCACGGTGAGCGTCGCGGCTCCCGTGCGCGCCGCCGGGGAAGAACGCTGAGCATCGCGCGGGCTGAACAGGAAGCGGCGATCCCTGCCCCCGCCTGCCCTGTCGGGGCTGCGCGGCTGCTGACACCGGGCGAGGTGGCGCTTGCCGCTTCCATTTTCGGCACGGCGATCAATTACGTGGGTGTGACGGTGAAGCGCCGCAAGTTCTTCCCCTTCCATCCGCGCGGTGTGACGATGGCACCAATGGGCCATCTCCACTTCCACCCGGCCGCAGCGCATTATTGCGACGATTTCTCAACTGTCCCGCTCGAAAGCCAAGCGCATTTCATTCACGAGATGACCCATGTGTGGCAGGCCCAGACGCTTGGGCGCTGGCATCTGGTGCTGCGCCGCCATCCGTGGTGCCGCTACGACTATGCCTTGAAACCGGGATGGCACCTTGCGCGGTACGGCCTTGAGCAACAGGCAGAGATCGTGCGCCACGCCTTCATGCTGCGCAGCGGCGCGCATGTTGCCGGCGTGGCGGACGAGGCCGCCTATGACACCTTGGTCGATTTTCCGGGAACAGACCTGTGAGCGAGTTCGAGTTCGTGTTTGTCCTCTACAGCCTCGTGCTCGGCCTTTCGCTGGTTGAACTGCTCACCGGCATCGGGCGCACGCTGGAGTTCAAGCTCGCCCGCAACGCCGACGACAAGGCGTTCGCGATCGGGTGGCTGACCCCGATGCTGGCGCTGTTCGTGATCCTCGACCTGCTGTCTTTCTGGGTGTTCGCGTGGCGGGTGCGTGACGCTGTGACCGCCAGCACCGCAACAGTGTTCGGCGTGCTGGTGTTTTCGAGCGCCTATTTCCTCGCGAGCCGCCTCGTATTCCCCTCGAACCCCGAGCAATTCAGCGATCTCGACACGCATTACTTCCGCGTGCGGCGGGTGGTGTTCGCGATGCTGATCGCGATGGTCGCGGTGCAGTATATCTTCCTGCTCTCGGTCCCGCAGTTTGCCGCGCTGCTCCTCGCGCCGCTCAATCTGGTTCTGACCGGGGTGCTGATCGTCCTGATGCTGGCCGCCGCGGTGATTCGTGACCGAAGGGCCAGCACCGCCGTGCTGGCCCTGCTGATCGTGCGCTACCTCGTGATCTACGTG
>JANNWO010000119.1:0-15626 GCA_031408395.1 Sphingomonadales bacterium
GGTCGACGCGGTAGCACTCGCCGTTATTTTTTTTGAGCAGCGTCCCGCCAACGCCGCCGGCCGCCGCGCCGATCGCAGCGCCCGTGACGATATCGCCGCCCGTGACAGCCCCGACCGCCGCGCCCGCGACCGCGCCGACACCGGCGCCTTCGAGGGCATAATTGTCAGCGCAGGCACCGAGCGAAAGGGCTCCGGCAGCGCAGAGCAGCGATGTGGTGATGCGATAGGTCATGCAGGTCTCTCCGTGTTCGTTGGTATGAAGACCAACCGGAGATCGCCCGCCGATGTTCCGCAGCTCACCGCGCTGGGAGGGGAGCGCGGCGTGAAACCGCGCTGGACCCTATTCGGGCGCCTTCGCCACCGCCACCATCGCCGCGCGCAAAAGCCGGTCCTTGATCATCCACCCGGCCTGCATTTCCGAGACAACCGTGCCCGGCTCCTGGTCCGTGGTCGGCACTTCGAGCATCGCCTGATGCTGGTTGGGATCGAGCGGCAGGCCGACAGCCGCGATGCGGGTGATGCCGTGACTGGCGAAGACCTTTTCGATCTCGCGCTGGGTCGCTTCGAGGCCGATCACGAGGCCCTTCATGCTGTCGTCGGCACGAAGGCTTTCGGGAATCGCTTGCACCGCGCGGGCGATATTGTCGGCGACGCTCAGGATATCGCGCGCGAAGCCGGTCGCGGCATAGGCGCGCGCCTCGTCCTTCTCGCGCTCCAGACGGCGGCGCACGTTTTGCGTTTCGGCCTGCGCGTAGAGCACGTCCTGCTTGGCGTTCTCCAAATCGCGGCGCAGCGATTCGAGCGCGGCGGCAAGGCCGTCGGTCTCCGGCTCATCGCCGTCTTCGCGCAGATGCTCGGGCACGCCCTTCAATTCGTCTTCGGCCGCCTGATCCAGCGGCTTTTCATTCTCGGTCATGTCGTGTGGCTTTCCATTCAAGCGATCAGCTTGCCCAGCGAGCGGGCGGTCAAATCAACCATGGGGACAACCCGCGCGTAATTCAACCGCGTGGGGCCGATCACGCCCAACACGCCGACTACCCGCCCCTCGCGGTCGCGATAGGGCGAAGCGATGACGGAGGAGCCCGAAAGCGAGAAAAGGCGGTTCTCCGAGCCGATGAAAATCCGCGTCGATTCGGCCTCGCGCGCCGAATCGAGGAGCTCTGCAACCGACTGCTTGTTTTCCAGATCCTCGAGCAGCATCCGCACCCGCTCGATATCCCCGACCGCGCTTTCGTCGAGGAGGTTGGCCGCGCCGCGCACGATCAGCACCGGGCGGGCGGCTGCATCCTGGCTCCAAACAGCGAGGCCGCGCTCGACCAGATCGCGCGAGGCATCGTCGAGCTGGGATTTGCCGTTGCCGATCTCGGTGCGCATCGCCTGCGACGCCTCGACCAACGTGCGCCCGGCGAGCCGCGCAGTGATGTAGTTCGACGCGCTCTCGAGCGTCCCGGGACCGGGCGCGCCGCCGATGGCGACGATGCGGTTCTCGACGCCCCCGTCCTCGCCCACCAGCACCGCAAGCGCACGGCCCTGCCCGAGATCGACAAGGCTGAACTGGGCAAGCTTCTGTTCGCGCGGGGCGACCAGCACCATCCCCGCCGCGCCCGAAAGATCGGAGAGGATCGCGGATGCCTGCTTCAACGCCGCTTCGACCGGGCCGGCTTCAGCCAGCCGGCTCTCGATCGCCGCCTGTTCCTCACGCGTGGGCTCGGCGATTCGCATCATGCCGTCGACGAAGATGCGCAGGCCCGCATCGGTCGGCAGCCGCCCCGCGCTGGTATGCGGCGCGGCGAGCAGGCCCGCCGTCTCCAGATCGGCGAGCACCGAGCGGATCGAGGCGGGCGAGAGGTTGAGCGTGCCGTCGGCGGCGAGCGTCTTGGACCCGACCGGCTGCCCGCTCTCGATAAATTCCTCGACCACGCGCCGGAAAATGTCGCGCGCGCGGCTCGTGAGTTCGGTGACGGGAAGCGAGGACATGAGGCAAGCTTAAGCGGTATCGCCAGCTTTCTCAAATTCCGTTCGGCTCAAGCTTGTCGAACAGCCGCTCTTTGCCTAGCGCCGCCGCAGACAACAAAGGACAAACCCATGCGCCCTTCAGGACGCGCGCCCGATGAAATGCGCGCCATCACGATCGAGACCGGTTTCACCAAGCACGCGGAAGGCTCGTGCCTGATCGGCTTCGGCGACACCAAGGTGCTGTGCACCGCCAGCGTTGAGCGCGGCGTTCCGCCGTGGCTGCGCGGCAAGGGCGAAGGCTGGGTGACGGGCGAATACTCGATGCTCCCGCGCGCCACGCACACCCGGGGGCAGCGCGAGGCGGCCAAGGGCAAGCAATCGGGCCGTACGCAAGAAATTCAGCGTCTTATTGGACGTTCCTTGCGCGCGGTGGTAGATTTGCAGAAGCTCGGCGAGCGGCAGATCACATTGGACTGTGACGTGATCCAGGCGGATGGTGGTACGCGCACCGCAGCCATATCGGGCGCATGGATCGCTTTGCGTCTGGCGGTGAACGGCCTGATGAAATCAGGCGATATCAAGCACGACCCCATCACCGCACAGGTCGGCGCGATCTCGTGCGGTATCTTCAAGGGCACTCCGGTGCTCGACCTCGATTATGACGAGGATTCGAACGCGGACGCTGACGGCAATTTCGTGCTGCTGTCGGGCGGCAAGATCGCCGAGGTGCAGGCGACTGCCGAAGGGGCGACCTATGACGAGGAAGCCCTGCTGCGCCTGCTGCGTCTCGCCCGCATCGGCGCGGACCGTATATTTGCCGCGCAGTTGGACGCGGTGAAATGACACGCCGTCTCGGCTCAGGCTCGCTGGTGATTGCCACGCATAATGCGGGCAAGGTCAAGGAGATTTCCGCGCTGCTCGATCCTTACGGGGTCAAGTGCCTCTCGGCGGGATCGCTTGGGCTGCCGGAGCCTGCCGAGACGGGAACGACCTTTGTCCAGAACGCTCTGCTGAAGGCGCGGGCTGCGGCGGAGGCTTCGGGGCTTGCGGCGCTGGCCGATGACAGCGGGCTCAGCGTCGCGGCGCTGGGTGGCCGTCCCGGCGTCTACACCGCCGACTGGGCCGAGCGGCAGTGGTTCGAGGGCGCTCCGGGCCGCGACTGGTATATGGCAATGGGCAAGGTCGAGGGGATGCTCGCCGAGAAGGGAGAAGGTGCCGACCGCACGGCGACCTTCCATTGCGTGCTCGCCATCGCATGGCCCGACGGGGACTACGCGATCTACGAAGGCCGCTGTGAAGGCTCGCTCACCTGGCCGCCGCGCGGCGCGCTGGGCTTCGGCTATGATCCGGTGTTCGTGCCCGCCGGCGCGGCACAGACCTTCGCCGAGATCGCGCCGGAGGCAAAGCACGCCATCAGCCACCGCGCCGACGCCTTCGCTAAACTGGTCGCGGAGCAGTTCGGCTGAGTATCTAGCGGCGCGTGAGGTGTTCGGGCCGCTCAATCCGCTGGCCCCAGACATTGCCTCCCGGCCAGTAGCGGCAAACAAGCACCTCGTCGCGCGGCGTGCGAGCGATGGCGCAGCCGACCTCGCGGGTTTCGGGCCAGATCACCTGAGCATAATGCCCGACATCGCTCCAGCGCCCGGTGCGCGAGATTTCGGGGAAGGTGCCGAAGTGGAAGTCGCGCTTTTCGGCAACGAAGAAGCCGATGGTTTCGGTGGCCGACCATTGATCGCGAGGCCCGCGCCACAGGTTTTCGCCCTGCCCGCGTCGCTGGTCCGGCGAGGCGTGGTCGTAAAGGTTATTTGCCGCGAGGTGCTCGGCCCACCGGTCAGCATCGGCGGCAAGCCGGTCGCTCCACGCGAGCGGGGCCATGCCGACCTCACTTCGCGCTTCATTATGCGTTTCGAGCCAATCGCTCTCTACGGTCGAAAGCGTGTGCGAGGCTTGCGGCAACGCGGGCGCGGCTGCGGCGAGCAGGGCAAGTCCGCAAAGGCGAAGGCACAAAGACAAGGGCGAGGAACTGCGCATGCCCATTGGTCTATCCGCCAACGGTTAATCCGATCTGAAAATTCGGCCCGTGGCCCGCGCTGGCCGCCATCCCGTTTTCTCGCTAGGCACGCAGCATGATCAAAGGCACTAATCTTGGCGCGCCGCTCAAGCTTCTGCTCGGGCTCGGCGCATTCGTCGGGCTGTGTGAGGTTGCTGCGGTGAGCGTGCAGGGCCTGCAGAACGTCGGACAGAATATCGGCGGACACGAGACGATGGTCCAGCGGGCCATGACCGGCTTTCAGACTACCTATGCGCTGCTAGGGCCACTGGCCATGTGGCTGGTATGGCGGCGCCATCCCTTCGCCATGCGGGCCGGGCTGGTATGGGCCGCCGCACTGGTAGCTGCGGTCGTTCTCATAATCCCGGCATGGGCCCCAGAAGAGGCTGATAGCTTTGGGATGTTCCTTGGCGGGGGGGCGGCTTTCGCGTTGGTTGGAGTCGGCGGAATGTGGTGTCTTGCGCGGCTGCGGAACGCGCACTGATGGCCCGCGCGCTCTATATCCACTGGCCCTTCTGCGCCAAAAAATGCCCTTATTGCGACTTCAACTCGCATGTGCGCGAGGGCGTGGACATCGCCGCGTGGCAGCACGCGCTGATCGCCGACATGCGCGCCGAGGCGGAGGTGGCGGCCCAAGCCGGCCGACTCGAGCCTCTCACCTCGATCTTCTTCGGCGGCGGCACCCCTTCGCTGATGCCGCCGGCGCTGGTCGCGGCGCTGCTGGGCGAGGCGGAGCGCCTGTGGGGCTTTGCGCAAGGGATCGAGATTACGCTCGAGGCCAACCCCTCCTCGGTCGAGGCGGCGAACTTCGCCGCGCTGGCGGCGGCGGGGATCAATCGCGTGTCACTGGGTGTGCAGTCGCTCGACGATGCCGAGCTCAAGTTCCTCGGACGGCTCCACGGCGCGGACGAAGCGCTGGCCGCGCTGGACACCGCGCAGGCGCATTTCGGGCGGGTGAGCTTTGACCTCATTTATGCCCTCCCCGGCCATACGCCGGAATTGTGGGAGGAGCGCCTGACCCGCGCGCTCGGCTTCGGCACGGGGCACCTGTCGCTCTACCAGCTCACCATCGAGCCCGGCACGCGCTTTGCCAGCGATGTGCGGCGCGGACGGCTCACTCCGCTGGGTGACGATGCGGCCGCCGAGCTGTTTGACATCACGCAGGCGCTGACGGCGGCGGCGGGGCTGCCGGCCTACGAGACGAGCAACCACGCCCGCACAGGCGAGCAGAGCCGCCATAACCTCGTCTATTGGCGCTATCAGGATTATGCCGGGATCGGCCCCGGCGCGCATGGACGGCGCGGCGGCGCGGCAACGGTTCGGCACAAGAAGCCCGAGAACTTCCTCAAAGCGGTCGCAAAGCAAGGCAACGGCATCGCCGAGGCGCGAATGCTCGCGATCCCCGATCAGGCGGCCGAGGCGCTGCTGATGGGGCTGCGTTTGACCGAAGGTTTGGACCTCGCCTCGCTCTCCGCCCGCTTTGCGCTCCCGCGCGCTGGTCTGATCGAGGAAGCCGCCCTCGCGCGCCTCGTTGGGCTCGGTCTGATGTGGACCGAGGACACTCGCATCGGCGTCGCTCCGGCAGGCCGGGGCGTGCTCGACGCGTTGCTCGGCGAGGTGGTTGCCGACGCGCTGGTGGTGGCATGAGGGGGGTCGCCGCATGAGCGCACCCGCGCTCCTCGAAGCTTGGCGTGCCTATCTTGCCGACAACCGCCGCCGCTCGCCTCACACCGTGCGGGCCTATGTCGCGGCCGCTGCGCGGTTGATGGCGGCGCAGGGGATCGCGGATTGGCCCGATGCCGCGCGGATCGAGGCGCATCACCTGCGCAGCTTCCTCGCTGCGCGCCGCGCCGAGGGGCTAGGCAATGCCAGCACCGCGCGCGAGCTGTCGGCGTGCAAGGCCTTCATTGCCTTCGCCCGCGAGCAGGCAGGTGATCCCGACCCCGCGCCGCCGCGCCTGCGGGGGCCGCGGCTCAAGAAAGGCCTACCCCGCCCGGTTACGCCTGACGAGGCGATCAATCTCGCCGATCTCGTCGAAGGGCTGGCGGCGGACGAATGGACCGGCGCGCGCGACCGGGCGGTGTTGTTGCTGATGTACGGATCAGGCCTGCGGATCGCCGAGGCGCTGTCGCTCACAGGCCGCGATGCAGGCGTGGGCGAGGTGTTGCAGGTGACCGGCAAGGGCGGCAAGCAGCGCGTCGTCCCGGTGCTGCCGATCACGCGCGCCGCGCTCGCAGAGTATATGCGCGTCTGCCCTTGGCCTATCACGCCGAATGAACCGCTTTTTCGAGGGATGAAGGGCGGGCCGCTCTCACCCGGTATGGTGCAGCGCGCGATGGCGCAGGCGCGGCGTGCGCTGGGTCTGCCCGATACGGCGACGCCGCACGCGCTGCGGCATTCGTTCGCAACGCATCTGCTGAGTGCGGGGGCGGACCTGCGCAGCTTGCAGGAATTGCTCGGCCATGCCTCGCTCGGCTCAACCCAGATATACACCCGCGTCGATGCGGCGGCCTTGTTGGAGAATTATCGCAAGGCGCATCCTCGAGGCTAGGCCCGAGGTTATGCGCGCGGTTAGGCCCGAGGCTAAGCGCTCGGTTAGGCCTGGTCTTCCGCCTCGTGGGCCTTGGCGGGCTTCCACGTCACCACGCGGTAGATGTAGAAAACCACGCCTGCGATGACGAAGGCGACCACGCCGTAACCCGCGAACTTTTCGAAGCGATCAACCAGCGGTGCCGCCGCCTGCCCGCCGAAAATCAGCACCGCGTTCCAGATGCCGGAGCCGAGGAAGGTGAACAGGCAGAAGCGCCACAGCTTCATGTGCGCAAGCCCCGCGGGCAGCGAGACGATGGTGCGCAGGATCGGCGAGAAGCGCAGCGCGAACACGATCCAGTCACCATATTTGCGGAAGATATTGCGGGCCTTGGTGAATTCGTCCCACTCGAAGGTCAGCCAGCGGCCCCAGCGGTCGATGATGCGCTTTAGCTGCTCCTCGCTCCACGCCTTGCCGATATAGAACCAGAAGAGATTGCCCACGACCGTCCCGGCGGTGGCGACCACCCAGACCGTGCCGAAGGTCATCTGCCCCTTGGCGACCAGCAGCCCCGCCCCGCCCATGATCACTTCGGAAGGGATCGGCGGGAACACGTTTTCGGCCATCATCAGGAAGAAGATGCCGATGTAGCCGCCCTTGTCGAGCAGTTCGAGGAGGAAGTCGGTCATGGGGTCTCGGTCGGTCCGTTTGGCAGGGGCAGGTCAGGCAGCCACATTTTTAAAGAGGGGCGCGGCGCGTCGCCAGCCGCCGCTCGATAGCGTCCCAGATCATGCCTGCCGTATCAGTGTTGTTGAAGCGGTCAATCACCACGATGCCCGTAGGCGAGGTCACGTTGATCTCGGTTAGCCACTGGCCCCCGATCACGTCGATGCCCACGAAAGTCAGGCCGAGGCGCTTGAGATCGGGGCCCAGCACCGCGCAGATTTTCAGCTCGCGCTCCGTCAGTTCGGTGGGCTGGGCCGAGCCGCCCATCGCGAGGTTTGATCGGAATTCGCCCTCGCTGGGAATCCGGTTGATCGCGCCTGCGATCTCGCCGTCGATCAACACGATGCGCTTATCGCCCTTGGCCACTTCGGGGAGGAAGGGCTGGACCATGTGCGGCTCGGGCCAGGTCTGGTTGAACACCTCGAACAGCGCGGTAAGGTTCTCGGCATTCTCGCCGATCCGGAAGATCGCCTTGCCGCCGTTGCCGTGGATCGGCTTGACTACAATCGCGCCGTGCTTCGCCATGAAGCGACGCACCTCGTCAACCGAGCGCGTCACCAGCGTCGGCGGCATGAAGCGGCGATAGTTCAGCACCATCACCTTTTCGGGCGAATTGCGCACGTTCGCCGGATCGTTGACCACCAGCGTCTCGTGTCCGATCCGCTCGAGCAGGTGCGTGGCAGTGATGTAGCCCATGTGGAACGGCGGGTCCTGCCGCATCAGCACCACGTCCACATCCTTGCCGAGATCCAACCGCACCTCTTCGCCGCGGGTGAAGTGGTTCCCCTCGACCCGCTGCACCGTCACCGGAAAGGCGTGGGCAAACAGGCGGTCGTCCTCATCAAGCGTGAGGCTTTCGACGTTGTATTCAAACACCTCATAGCCGCGGGTTTGCGCCGCCAGCATGAGCGCGAAGGAGCTGTCGCCAGCAATGTTGATCCGGTCGATGGGGTCCATCTGGACAGCGACGCGCAATGTCATTCATTTGGCTCCGAAGGGGTGTGGCTGCCTCAAAAGGGCATCCATGCGTTTTCGATGTGGGTCGGCTTGAGGCCGGGTGCAAGCAGGATGACGTCGATGCGGATGTCCTCGCCCTCGGTCGCGTAGAGGTGCATCACCGATTCCGCCGCCGCTGCAACCCGCGCGAGGCGGCGCTCGTCGATGGCCTCGCCCAGCAGCGCCGCCCGCGCACGCCATTTGACCTCGACAAAGGCGACGAGGCCGGGCTTGCGGGCGACGAGGTCGATCTCGCCTGCCTTGGTCTTCACGCGTTCTGCCACGATCCGCCAGCCTTGCTGCACCAGCCACATCGCCGCCTCGGCCTCGCCCTGCCGCCCGCGCTGGTCCGCTTCGTGGCGCTGCTCGGGGCTGCGAGGAATGCTCATTCGCCCTTGATTTCCAGCGCGCGGGCATAGAGCACCGCACGGTCGATGCCGGTCGCCTTGGCGACTTGCCCTGCGGCCTTGCCCGGCCCCGCATCGGCGAGAGCGGCGCGCAGCATTGCGTCGCTGTCGAGAACGGGCGCCTCAGCCTCTGAAGGTGGCCCGATCAGCAGCACGATCTCGCCCTTGGGAGGATGCGCCGCGTAGTGCGCCGCAAGGCTTGCCGCGGAGCCGGAGCGGCACTCCTCGTGCATCTTGGTAAGTTCGCGCGCGACCGCCACTTCGCGGTCCGGCCATAACTCGGCAATCGCAAGCAAAGAGCGTTCGAGGCGCGGCGCGGTTTCGTAAAACACCAGTGTCGCGGCCACTCCGGCGAGGCCTTCGAGCGCCTGGACCCGCGCCTTGTCCTTGACCGGCAGGAAGCCTGCAAACAGGAACCGATCGCTCGGCAGCCCGGCGATAGCGAGCGCCGACACCGCTGCGCAGGCGCCCGGGATGCTCGTCACCGTAATCCCCGCCGCACGCGCCTCGCGCACCAGTCGGTAACCGGGGTCCGAGATCAGCGGCGTTCCCGCATCGCTTACCAGCGCAACCGCCGTATGCCTCGCCTCGTCGATGATCCGCGCGCGCACTTCGGGCGGCGCGTGATCGTCGAGCCGCTGGAGCCGCGCCTTTATCCCGATATGTTTCAGAAGCTTGCCCGCGACCCGCGTGTCCTCGCAGGCAACCAGCGCGACACTTTGCAGCACCGCAATGGCGCGCAGCGTGATGTCGCCAAGATTGCCAATGGGGGTCGCGACGATATACAGCCCGGGCTCAAGGGTTCCTGCGGGAATGGATGGCAGCTCGTGGGGTCTCACGGGGCGGTTCATGAAGCACGGTTGAGGGGTCGGCAAGGATGAAGCTTTGGCAGAGGTCCGATTGGGTCGCGTGGGTCGGTAAAGCGGCGCGGCATTTGCAGGCGCGCAACGTGGCGCTGGCAGGTGCGGCGTTGCTTGCGGCCGGGTGCGCGGCTGTTCCCAAGACTGCCGGTCCCGCGACCGCCGGACCCCCGCCCACGCCCGAACCTTCGGCCACCGCGCTCCCCACCGACACCGGCCGCCACCGTATCGCGCTGCTTGTGCCGCTGTCGGGCGATGCGGCTGCGGTCGGTCAGGCGATCGCCAACGCCACGACGATGGCGCTGCTCGACACCAAGTCCGCTAATCTGCGCATCACCACCTATGATACCTCCGAAGGCACCGCGAGCGCGGCGCGCAGAGCAATTGCCGATGGCAACAAGCTGATCCTCGGCCCGCTCAACGCCGATGCCGTGTCCGCCGTGCAGGCCGCAGCTCGCCCCGCCGGGGTGCCGGTGATCGCCTTCGCCAACGATGCGTCTGTCGCCAGCGTCGATGTCTTCGTGATCGGCCACCTGCCCGAACAATCGATCCGCCGCTCGGTCCAATATGCCCGCAGCAAGGGCGCAGCGCGCTTCGCCGTGCTTGCGCCTGAGGGCGATTACGGCGCCCGCGCCGTCTCCGCGCTCGAGAACGCGCTGCGCGACTATGGCGGCTCGCTCGCCCGTAAGGAGAGCTATGCGCGCGGCAACACCTCGATCGTCAGCGCGGCATCACGCCTGCGTGCGGCAGGCGGCTACGACACCGTACTGATCGCCGATAGCGTGCGGATCGGGATCGATGCGGCGGGCGAATTGAACAAGCAGGGCCGCACCCGGACCCGCATCATCGGCACCGAACTGTGGAGCGGCGAGGCGGCGCTGACCAAGTCGCCGGCCCTTAATGGTGCGATGTTCTCGGCGGTGTCGGACCAGCGTTTCGCGCGCTTTGCCGAAAGCTATGCCTCGCGCTTCGGCAATCAGCCATACCGCGCCGCGACGCTCGGCTACGACGCGGTACTGCTGACCTTGCGCGTGGCTCGTGACTGGAAGGTGGGCACGCCCTTCCCCAAGAACGAGCTGTTCGACAAGGGCGGCTTCCTCGGGGTGGACGGTGCGTTCCGCTTCAGCCGCAACGGCGTTGTCGAGCGCGCGCTGGAAGTCCGCGAGGTCAAGGGCGGTGATGTGACACCGATCGATCCCGCGCCGACCGGCTTCGGCAAGTAACACCAAAGGACGGTGGGCTTGCCTCATAGTCCTTTGGTCAAGCCCGCGCGGCGCCTGAGCAAATCCGGCGCGTGGTGCGCAGCAGCTGGCGCGCTGGCATTCATGCGTAAAACACCGGGGGGTGGCTTGTGAGGCCTGCGCGCGCGGGCCTATAAGCCCGCCCATGGCAGACCCCACTCCCGACGATCTCTTCACCAACACACCGACATCAAGCGGCGATTACAACGCCTCAGCGATCGAGGTGCTTGAAGGGCTGGAGCCGGTGCGCCGCCGCCCGGGGATGTATATCGGCGGGACGGACGACCGTGCCTTCCACCACCTCGCCGCCGAAGTGCTCGACAATGCGATGGACGAGGCGGTCGCGGGCCATGCAACACGCATCGAGATGCGTCTGGACGAAGGCAACCGGCTATCGGTCGCCGACAACGGCCGCGGTATCCCGGTAGAGGAGCATCCCAAGTTCCCCGGCAAATCCACGCTGGAGGTGATTCTTTCAACCCTGCACTCGGGCGGCAAGTTCTCAGGGAAAGCCTATGCGACCAGCGGCGGCCTGCACGGCGTGGGCGTGAGCGTAGTCAACGCGCTGTCGGTCCACACACGGGTCGAAGTGGCGCGCGACAAGCAGCTCTATGCGCAGGAGTTTTCGCAAGGGTTGGCGACGGGCGCGATCCAGAACCTGGGCCCCACGCCCAACCGGCGCGGGACCACCGTCAGCTTCGTCCCCGATCCTGAGATTTTCGGCGACCGCAGTTTCAACCCCAAGCGCTTGTTCAAGCTCGCCCGATCGAAGGCTTACCTGTTTGCCGGGGTAGAGATCCGCTGGAAGTGCGCCCCCAGCCTCGCCACCGACGATGTGCCGGCCGAAGCCGTGTTCAAGTTCCCCGGCGGGCTCGCCGATCACCTCGCGGAACAGGTTGGCACGCGCGAATGTGTCACCGCCCAGCCCTTCACCGGGTCGCAGGAATTTCCGCAGATCGGCGGCATCGGACAAGGCCGCGCCGAATGGGCCATCGCCTGGCCGCTGTATTCGGACGGGTCGACAAGCTGGTATTGCAACACCGTGCCCACGCCTGATGGCGGCACGCACGAACAGGGCCTGCGCACCGCACTGACCCGCGGGCTTCGCGCATTCGGCGAGCTGGTCGGCGCCAAGAAAGCCAAGGACCTCACCGCCGACGACGTGATGACCGGCGCCGAGGTGATGCTCAGCGTGTTTATCCGCGATCCGCAGTTCCAGTCGCAGACCAAGGACCGCCTCACCTCGCCCGAGGCTGCGCGTATGGTCGAGAACGCGATGCGCGATCACTTCGACCACTTCCTCACCGACAATATGGAGCGCGGCAAGGCGCTGCTCGGCGAGGTGATGGAGCGCATGGACGAGCGCTTGAAGCGCAAGCAGGAGCGCGAGATCAAGCGCAAGAGCGCGACCAATGCTAAGAAGCTGCGCCTGCCCGGCAAGCTCACCGATTGCAGCGGCGAAGGCAAGCGCGAGACCGAGCTGTTCATCGTTGAAGGCGATAGCGCGGGTGGCAGCGCCAAGCAGGCGCGCGACCGCAAATCGCAGGCGATCCTGCCGATCCGCGGCAAGATCCTCAACGTCGCCAGCGCCACCGCCGACAAGATCCGCGCCAATTCCGAAATCGCCGACCTCTCGCTGGCATTGGGCTGCGGAACGGGCAAGAACTGCGATCCGGGCACGCTGCGCTATGACCGCATCGTCATCATGACCGACGCCGATGTCGACGGCGCGCATATCGCGACGCTGCTGATGACGTTCTTCTTCCAGCAGATGCCCGAGATCGTACGCGCCGGGCACCTGTTCCTCGCCCAGCCGCCGCTCTATCGGCTCGTTGCGGGCAAGGAGAGCCGCTACGCCCGCGACGACGCGCACCGCGCGGAGCTGGAGACGACGGTGTTCAAGGGCAAGAAGGTCGAAGTGTCACGCTTCAAGGGCCTTGGCGAGATGAACCCGCAGCAGCTTCGCGAAACGACGATGGCGCCGGAGACGCGCGGGCTGATCCGCATCACCCTGCCGCAGGAATTCGAGCAGCGCGCGGGCGTGGCGCGGCTTGTCGACGAGCTGATGGGGCGCAATCCCGAACACCGCTTCAACTTCATCCAGAACCGCGCAGGCGAAATCGACCGCGACCTGATCGACGCTTAAGCCTCGGCCCTCACCCGCCGCCACACCATCACGAACAGCGCAGTCAGCACCAGCGGCATGATCGGGACGCCCAGCCCGATCGCGAGCGGCCGGGCGAAGGCGGCGGCGGCGAAGGTCGCGAGCATGGTGATGCGCTCCCAATCGGCAAAGCCATGCGCGCGTGCGCGGGCGAAAAGGTAGGCGAGCGGGAAGCCGGTCAGCAGCAGGTCGTAATCGAGCACGAAGGGCGTCGCGAGCGGCGCGCCCGCGAGCACCATCGCGGCAAGCCCGGGGGTGAACGGCCGCCGCCAGCTTGCCTTTGCCACTACTGCCGCCGCCGCCAGCGAGGCTGCCGCCTGCACCGCAAAGGCCGCCCCGCTGGGCACACCGACAAGGCTCAGACCCGCGAACAGGCTCACCATCTTGGCGAACCCGATATTGCCGTCGCCTGTCGCGCTCCCGGCCGCCTGCGTGATCGCCAGCCAGTCGCTCCACACCTGCGGCCCGAAGGCAAACGCCGCCAGCCCGGCCAGCGCCAGCGCCGAGGCAGCAGCGCTTGCAACGGTGCGCCACTGCCCGCTCGCCAGCAAAGCCACGGGGATAAGCAGGCCGAACTGCGGCTTGATCGTCGCCAACCCGATCAAAAGCCCCGCCAGCCACGGGCGCCGCTCCACCAATAGCAATCCGCCCCCAAGAAAAGCGGCGACAAGGAAGGCGGTCTGGCCGTGGGTCAGCGTGACGATCACCGGCGGGAAGGCGAGGATGACAACCAGCGCCGGTCCCTTCAGCCCCAACGCCCCGAACCACCCCCGCATCGCCGTCAGCCACGCCGCGCCGGTCAGCGTGAGCCATGCTGCCAGCGCGGGGAAATAGGGCAGGAAGCCCAAGGGCCAAACGAAGGGCAGGAAGCTGGGCGGATAGAAGAACGCGGTGTACTCGCCCGGCAGCGTGTAGAACGCGCGCTGGGCGGCGACGTGGGCGGCGATGTCGTAGACATTCGCTCCCTCGTGCAGCATCCGCCCCGAAGTCCAGAAGCTGATGAAATCGGTTCCGAGCAGGAAGCCGTTGCGGTCGATGCCGTTCGTCGCGGTCAGCACCAGAAACGCCAGCGTCACCGCGTTCACCAGCGCCAGCAGGAGCATGTAGCCACGCGCGCGGCTTGCCCCCAGCCACTCCGCCTTGCGAAAGAAGTCGACATTCATGCCGCATCCCTGCCTTGCCGCCGAACGCCTGTCTATCGCACGGCAGTGCTGGAATGTGGGCAAGCGGCCTGCCATTCATGGTGCGCGATTCGCCGAAGGGGCGAGCGACGGGAGAGAATGATGCGGCGCCCCCAGCTTGTGATGCTTGCCTTTGCCACTGCGAGCCTTTCGATGACGCCGCTTGCGGCGCAGCAACCCGCACCCCCCGCCGCCCCGCCTCCCACCACCGCGCCTGCCGGGCGCACACCGCTGGAGACCCGCGCTGACGAGGTTGTGACGCTGATCAACGGCAAGGCCGATCCTGCGCAGCTTTTCACTGAGGGCTTCCTCAAGGCAGTCCCGCCCGCACAGCTCGCCGTCGTTGGCGCCAGCATTACCGCGCAGCTGGGCGCGGCCGTCGCGGTCGAGAGCCTCATTCCGCGAGATGGAGCTCAGGCGGCCATCGTGATCCGCTTCGAACGCGGAATTGCCAAGGGAACCATCACCATCAGTCCTTCCGACGGGGACCAGGTAAGCGGGCTGCTCTTCACCTCGCTCGAACCGCTCGCGCTGGCGGGCGATACGCCCGAGAAAATCGCCGCCGAAATCACCGCGCTGCCGGGGACGGTGAACGCCTGGTTCGCCCCGCTGGACGCCGGCGCGCCGCTTGTCAGCATCAACGCCGACACACCGCTCGCGCTGGGATCATCCTTTAAGCTCTACGTGCTCGCCGCTCTGGCCGAGGATGTGAAGGCGGGGCGGCGCAAGTGGACCGACGTCGTGGCGCTTGACCAGAAGAGCTTCCCCAGCGGCCAACTTCAAGGCTGGCCCAAGGGCGCTCCGGTCACGGTCCACACGCTCGCCAGCCTGATGATCTCGATCAGCGACAACACCGCGACCGACCAGCTGATCGCCGCGCTGGGACGGACACGCATCCTCAAGGCGATGAGGGACAGCGGCCACGCCAACCCGGGCGCAAATGATCCTTTCCTCACCACCCGCGAATTTTTCGTCCTCAAGGCGAGCGACGAGCCGCGCATCGCGGGCTGGCGCAAGAGCGACACCGAGCGGCGGGCAGCGATCCTCAAGGAGATCGCGGGTGAAGAGCGGACGATCGGGCAGGTCACCGCCGCCTTTGCGGGCGGTCCCAAGGCCCTCGACATCGAATGGTACGCCTCGCCCGCCGATCTCGCCAAGCTCCTCGCCTTCATGCGCCGCACCGCCGACCCCAAGGTGTTCGAGATCATGGCGATCAACCCTGTTGCAAGCGAGACAATCCTCAAGAACTGGAGCTATGTCGGCTACAAGGGCGGCTCGGAGCCGGGGGTGATCAACCTGACCTGGCTACTCACCGACAAGGCCGGGCGCGACTGGGTGTTGACCGCCGGGTGGAACAACGAGGCCGCCGCGGTGGATGACGGCAAGTTCCTCGGCCTCGCCCAGCGCATCCTGCTGCTGCCTCGCTAAACCGCCAGCCGTGAGCCCCCTTGCGCGCCGTCCCTCGCGCCCTTATCGCTTGCCCGCGAAAATCAGTCTCACAGGAAAACCCATGGC
>JANNWO010000120.1:0-15679 GCA_031408395.1 Sphingomonadales bacterium
CAAGACCGATCGTGCCACGAATTCTTGCGCCTTTTGCAAGCAGCCTCTAGGCGCGGGCAAGATGCGATCCTTTCCCGGCCCTGCTCTCGAAATCGTCGACCGGATGCGAACAGCCGCTGCGGCCGACCCTGCGCGCGCGATCGCCTTCCAGGGCTCGCCGGGGGCAAACTCGCACCGCGCCGCCACCGAAGCCCGCCCCGATCTCGCTCCGCTTCCCTGCTTCAGCTTCGAGGATGCGCTCGAAGCGGCTAAGGACGGGCGCGCGGGCGCGGCAATAATTCCGATCGAGAATTCGCAGCACGGGCGGGTCGCCGACATCCACTTCCTGCTGCCGGAAAGCGGCCTGCATATCGTGGCGGAATACTTCATGCCGATCCACCACGCGCTGATGGCGCTGGGCGCCAATGTTCCGGGGCGCACGTTCGAGGCGGCCTATTCGCACCCGCAGGCGCTCGGCCAGTCGCGCCACTATCTTCGCGCGCGCGGCATCGTGCCGCTGAGCCATGCCGACACCGCGGGCGCGGCGGCCTATGTGGCGGAGCGCGGCGACCTTTCGGTGGCCGCCATCGCCCCGGCGCTAGCGGCCGAGCTTTACGGGCTGACCATCATCGAGCGCAATGTCGAGGACAGCGCCGACAACATGACCCGCTTCGTAATCCTCGCCCGCGAGCCGCTGCCAGCAGGCGCGCTGGCGGGCAAGCCGGTGATGACCACCTTCATCTTCGAGGTGAAGAACATCCCCGCCGCGCTTTACAAGGCGCTCGGCGGGTTTGCGACCAACGGCGTTAACATGACCAAGCTGGAGAGTTACCAGCAAGGCACCAGCTTTGCCGCGACCACCTTTTACGCCGACATCATCGGCGCGCCGGGCGATGCGGCGGTGGACCGAGCGCTCGAGGAATGCGCCTTCCATTCGAAGGAACTGCGCATCCTCGGCAGCTACGAACAGGGCCGCGCCAGAGGTTGAAACGCGGTTGAGACACGGCTGAGGCGCGGTTAGGGCGCGGCTGAAGCGGGGGCCAAGCGGTTTCCCGTTGCGCCGGGCCGAGCAGCGTGCCACCACCGCCACCGGGATGACCGCAGCGGCCGCAACGAACTCTTCCGAATCGTTAACCAATTCAGGCGGATCGCCCCCCGCCGGGTGGGAAGCCCTGCGTGCTGACGGCAACGTCCAGTTTGCCCCCGTCCCGATCCCCGAAATCCCGCCACGCGAGCCGAGCTGGTTCGAGCGGATGCTGAACAAGCTTTTCGAATTTCTCGCCGACCTGCTTGGACCGGTCGGTCAGGCGCTGGGTTCAGCGTGGTGGTGGCTGCAATGGGTGCTGCTCGGCTTGGCGGTGATCATTGCGCTGGTGCTGCTCGCCCGGCTGCTCGGCCCCGGTTTTGGGCGCAAGGGAAAGCGCGCTCAGGCTGATGCGGCGGCCGACGAATGGCGGCCCGATACCGCCGCCAGCCTAGCGTTGCTTGAAGATGCCGACCGGCTCGCCGCAGAGGGCCGCTTCGACGATGCGGCGCACCTCCTGCTCCAGCGGAGCGTCGGCCACATCTCCGCCGCGCGCCCCGACTGGGTCGAGCCGTCAAGCACCGCGCGCGAGCTGGCCGCGCTCCCGGCGCTGCCCGATGCCGCGCGCGCCGCCTTCCGCGTGATCGCCGAGCGGGTCGAACGCTCGCTCTTCGCGCTGCGTTCGCTGGAGCGCGCCGACTGGGAAGCTGCCCGCGCCGCCTATGCCGAATTCGCCCTTGCACGGCTCGATACGCGAAGCCGCGCTGCATGACCGCCGTGGCCGCCATCTCTGCCGCCTCTCCCCCCGCCTTCTCGCGCGGCGGCGCGCTCGCGCTGGTCGCGGGCGGCTTCGTGCTGTTTCTTGCGATGCTCTACCTCATCGGCTCGGGTGCATCCTTCGGCGGAGAGCAGGGTACGGGTCAGGCCCATGCCGCCTCGAACGGGCTCAACGGCTATTCCGGCTTGGTGCGGCTGGTCGAGGCGGAGGGCTATAACAGCGACCGGTCGCGTAACCGCGCGGGGCTCGAGACCGAGGGGCTGCTGGTGCTCACCCCGCCGCTCTTCGTCGATCCCGACGAGCTAGCGAAGGTCCTCAACGATCGTCGCTATCGCGGACCGACGCTGGTGATCGTCCCCAAGTGGTGGGCAAACGCGCCGCCACCCAACCTGCCGGCCGAGGTCCGCGCCAAGTTCAAGCGCGGTTGGGTGAACTTGTCCTCGCCCGAAATGAGCGCGTGGCCCTCCGAGATGCCCGCGCCCTACACCTTCGCGCTCGTTCTGGACAGCACCCAGAAAGGCGCGGTTCCGGCGCGGTGGAGCGGGATGGACAATACCGGGAAGCTGCCGACTCCGGCGGTGCTGTATGCCAAGGTCAAGGGCGCGCGCCGCACGCTCATCAGTGACGGACAAGGTCGCACCCTCGCCTTCGAGGTCCAGCTCGGAGAGAACAATCAGCCCGACGACGACGCCTATCCCGTCGCCTTCGTCGCCGAGCCTGACCTTGCCAACAATTACGGCCTCGCCGATCGCGAACGGGCGGCTGCGGCGATGGCGCTGGTCGACGAGCTCACCTACGGCGGCGACATCAGCGACGTGACCTTCGACATGACCCTGAACGGCTTCGGCGGGTCGGAGAACTTGCTGACGCTCGCCTTCCGCCCGCCATTCCTTGCTGCGACGCTGAGCCTGCTAGTCGCGCTGCTGATCGTGGGCTGGCGCGCCTTCCAGCGGTTCGGCCCGGCCGCCAGCAGCAGCGGCCCCGACATCGCCTTCGGCAAGCGCCAGCTGATCGCCAACGGGGCGAGCCTGATCATCCGCGCACGCCGCTTTGCGCTGCTGCCCAAGCCCTATGCCGCGCTCTCCGCAAGGCGGCTGGCCGAGCGGCTCGGCCTCGCCCGGCCCGATCCCGAGGCGATCGACGCCGCGCTCGCCCGCCGCCTGCCGGGCGAGGAGCCCTTCTCCCGCCGCGCCGCACGGCTTGAGGCGGCCGACAAGCCCGCCGATATTCTCGCCGCCGCCAAGGCGCTCGACGATCTCAACACCAAATTGCAACAGGGACAATGACCCGATGACCATGACACTCGACGACGTCCGCAGCCTAGCGAGCGCCATCCGCGTCGAAACCGCCAAGGCCATTGTCGGGCAGGAAGCGATGGTGGATATGCTGCTCGTGGCGCTTTTGTCGGAAGGCCACGTGCTGCTCGAAGGCCCGCCCGGGACCGCCAAGACCTTCCTCGCCAACACCTTCGCGACAGCATTGGGGCTCAATTTCGGGCGAATCCAGTTCACTCCGGACCTGCTGCCGGGCGACATCCTGGGGTCGAACCTGTTCAACTTCCAGACCAGCCAGTTCACCCTCACCCGCGGCCCGATCTTCCGCGACCTGCTGCTCGCCGACGAGATCAACCGCACCCCGCCCAAGACGCAGGCCGCGCTGCTGGAAGCGATGCAGGAACGGCGCGTCACATTGGACGGCGAAACGCACACCCTGCCCGACCAATTCATGGTGATCGCCACCCAGAACCCGATCGAGAATCAGGGCGTCTACCCGCTGCCCGAAGCGCAGCTCGACCGCTTCCTGTTCAAGCTGCTGGTGCCCTACCCTTCCGAGGCCGAGGAGGCGCGGATCGTCACTACCTATGGCCAACGTTCCGGCCCGCAGCGTCCTGCCGATCTGGGCGTCACCGCAGTGACCAACGGCGCCGGCATCGGCGCGGCAAGCGCGGCGCTGGGTCAGGTGGCGGTCGCCGAGGAAATCGTGCGCTATGTCGTGCGGCTGGTGCGCGCCACCCGCGACCATGCCGAGCTGACCGTGGGCGCATCCCCCCGCGCCGCCGTGCTGCTGTCAGGTGCCGCTCGCGCCCGCGCTGCGCTGGAGGGCCGCGCCTATGTGATCCCCGACGACGTCAAGGCGCTCGCCGTGCCGGTGCTGCGCCACCGCCTCACGCTGTCGCCCGGCGCCGAGATCGAAGGGCGCGATATGGAAGCGCTCGTTGCCGATCTCGTCGAAGCGACCGAGGCACCTCGCTAAGGCGATGAACCGCGTCCTCGCCCTCCTTGCAACGCTCTTCGCGCCGCTCAGGCCGCTGCTGATCGTCGCGCCGACCGAACGCGCGGCGTGGTTGGCGGCGGGCCTAGCGCCGGTCGCGGTGGTGATCGCCGCCGCCTCGCCGCAGGCCTGGGTGATTGCGCCGGTGCTGGGAGCCGTGCTGGTTGCGCTGGTGGCGCTCGATGCGGTGCTTGCGGGGCGGCTCGAGAGCTGGGAGCTGCGCACGCCGGACGATATCGAGGTCGGCCAGCCGAGCACGCTCGCCGTCACCGCGCGCTTCGTGGGCCGCCCGCCCTCGATGGCCGAGGCCGCGCTTTCCTGCGACCCGCGACTTGCAAGCGAGGGCCGCGTGACCATCCCCCTTGCCCCGCTCACTCACGAACCCGGCTGGCGCGGCGAGGTGGTGCTCAAACCCACCCGCCGCGGCACCGCGATCGTCTCGCGCGCGTGGATCCGCTGGCAAGGCCCGATGCGGCTCGGCGCGCGGCAGGTCAGCTACCCGCTGGGCAAGTCGGTGCGGATCTGGCCCGACCTCTCGCCGGTGCGCTCGCCCGACTTGCAGGCCTTCCTGCGCAACGCCCAGATCGGCCTCATCGCCCGACGCATCCGTGGCGAGGGGACGCAGTTCGAGGCGCTCAGCGAATACGAGGCCGGCATGGACCGCCGCCGCATCGACTGGAAAGCGAGCGCGCGCCACACCCGCCTGTTCGCCCGCGAGAACGAGAGCGAGCGCAATAACCAGATCGTTTTCGCCTTCGACTGCGGGCAGGCGATGTGCGAGCCGGTCGATGGCCTCCCGCGCATCGACCGCGCTGTCTCCGCCGCGCTGACCTGCGCCTATGTCGCCTTGAAGGGCGGCGACAAGGTTGCACTGTTCGGCTTTGCCCGGCGCCCGCAGATCATGACACCTTTCATCGGTGATGCCCGCGCCTTCCACCGCTTGCAAAGCGCCGCGGCCGGGCTTGACTACGAATCCACCGAGCCCAATTTCACCCTCGCGCTCGCGACCCTCACCGCCAAGCTCCAGCGCCGCTCGCTGGTGGTGATCTTTTCCGACTTCACCGATCCGACCGCGGCCGAACTGATGGTCGAAAGCCTTGGCCGGCTGGTGAACAAGCACCTCGTGCTGTTCGTCACCATGACAGACAGCGAGGTCGAGAACCTGATTGCCGCACCTCCGGGCGACATCGCGACGCTCGCCCGCTCGGTCACCGCTGACAGCCTCGCGCAGCAGCGCAAACTGGTCCTGACCCGGCTGCGGCGCTTGGGGATCGACGTGCTCGAAGCTCC
The DNA here is from genome assembly GCA_031408395.1 of Sphingomonadales bacterium. Lineage (GTDB taxonomy): Bacteria > Pseudomonadota > Alphaproteobacteria > Sphingomonadales > Sphingomonadaceae > Erythrobacter. The sequence goes on from JANNWO010000120.1 coordinate 5,343, forward strand.
GTGGGAAACCATCGGCCCCCGGCTGATCGATCGCTATCTGGCGATCCGTAAGAGCGAGGCGATTGGATGAAGGCGCCCATGATTTCCTCGTGGTTCGGGCGCGGCGCGGTTGCCGCACCGCCCGATATCGAGAGCGCCGCGCTGCGTTCCGACCGCTTCCGGCTGGAGCGCGAGGGTGAATGGCGCAGGCTCGAAGACATTCTCGCCCGCATGGAGCGCGGCGGCCTCAAGCGCATCGCCGACGATGACCTCGTGGCGCTCCCGGCGTTGTACCGCACCGCCGCCTCGAGCCTTTCGGTGGCGCGCGAGACTTCGCTGGACGCGGCGACCCTCGCCTATCTTGAGGCGCTGGTGCAGCGCGCATGGTTCCAGGTCTACGGCCCACGGCAGGGCTTTGTGCGCTGGCTGCGCGGGTTCCTGATGGGCGGATGGAGCAGGGCCGTTCGCGCGCTGTGGCTCGATATCTGCATCGCTCTGTTCGTGATGGTGGCGGGCACGGTCGTCGGCTGGCTGCTCGTGGCGCGGGACGAGGCCTGGTATTACCGCCTCTTCCCGGCGGGCGGAGGCGACCCGCGCGTGCCGGGCGCGACCCGCGAACAGCTGCTCGAAAGCCTCAGCTACAAGGAAGGGGAATTCGGGCTCGCCGGCTTTGCCGCGCAGTTGTTCAGCAACAACTCGGGCGTGTGCATCCTTGCCTTCGCGCTGGGCTTTGCCTTTGGCATCCCTTCGTTGATGCTGCTGGTGCACAACATGGCCTTGCTAGGCGCGCTATTGTGGCTGTTCAACGGACAGGGGCTCACGGTCGAGCTGGCCGCATGGCTGAGCGTCCACGGCACAACCGAGCTGTTCGGCATCCTTCTATCGGGCGCGGCGGGGCTGCATATCGGGCGGGCTATGGCGTTCCCCGGCAAGCTCCCGGTACTCGAATCCGCCGCCGCTGCCGGGCGCCGCAGCGCCGTCGTGATGGTCGGCGTGGTGATCATGATGGTCGTCGCCGCGCTGCTCGAAGCCTTTCCGCGCCAGCTGGTCGAGGACACCGGCAGCCGTTTCGTCATCGGCGGCACGATGCTGATTATCTGGCTCTCCTACTTTGTCCTCTACCGCCCCGCCGCCCCGCTCGGGGATGCCGGATCGCCGGAGGCCGGATGAGCGCGCGCAAGACCTCGCCCGCCCAATTGCGCGATGACAAGCGTGCGCGGACCCTCGTGACGCCCGAGGGGCTGACGCTGCCGATCACCCTCGCCGCGCGCGGGGCCCGTGCGGGTGCGCTGATCATCGACGTGATGATCCTCGTCTTCAGCATCATCGCCGTACAACTTTTGTTGCTGTGGCTGGCCGCCGGAGTGCTCGACGGGACCGCCCTCGATCCCGACAACCTCAACCAGAGCGCCGCCGAGTTCCTGGGCATTGTGCTGGCGCTGTTCGTGTTTGCCGCGTGGTACGGCTACTTCCTGGTGCAGGAGCTGGGGCCGCGCGGCGCGACGCTGGGCAAGCGGATCGTCGGCATCCGCATCGCCGCGCGCGGCGCGATGCGCCTAACGCCAGAGGCGGTGATCGCGCGCAACCTGCTGCGCGATATCGAGATCTTCTACCCGCTGGTGGCGCTAGTGGTGCTTCTGGCGATGGCCGACAGGGGGGACGATATCGGCATCCTTGGCTGGGTGGTGACCGGCTGGTTCGCGCTGTTCCTGCTGTTCCCCTTCTTCAACCGCGACGGCTTGCGGGCAGGCGACATCATCGCCGGGACCTGGGTGGTCGAGCGCCCTCGCGCCAAACTGGCCGCCGTTCTCTCGGCGCAGGGTGCGGCCACTGCGGCAGGCGCGAGCGAGGTCACCGGAGTGCGCTACAACTTCGGCGAGGTCGAGCTTTCGGTCTATGGCGAAAAGGAGCTCCAGACCCTCGAGCGGATGCTGCGCGACGCCCAACCCGACGCGCTTGCCGCCGTCCATGCGGCGATCTGCCGAAAGATCGGCTGGAACCCCGGCGCGGGCGACGAGCGCGCTTTCCTTGAGGCGTTCTATGCGCAATTGCGCGCCAAGCTCGAAGGCGACATGCGCTTCGGCAAGCGCAAGGCGGACAAGTTCTCATGAAGATTGATCGGCGGCACTTCATCGGCGGAACGCTGGCACTGGGTGCGAGCGCTTGCATTCCGCCCGACCAGAGCCCCATCGGCAGGCTCGCGGCAGAGCTGCGGATCATCGAGGCGGCGGGCAATGGCACGCTGGGGGTCGAACTTTACAACAGCGCCAGCGGCATGGCCGTGGGGATCAATCAGGACCGCCGCTTTGGGCATTGCTCCTCGTTCAAACTTTCGCTGGCGGCGATGGTGCTGGCGATGGACGCCGCGGGACGGATCGACGCGGAGCGCCGGGTGATGTGGCGCAAGGCTGAGCTGCTGCCCGTCTCGCCCTTCACGACGGAGCGCCTCGCCGAGGGTGCAACGATGCGCGAACTGGCCCGCGCGACACAGACCACGTCGGACAACACCGCTGCCAATGTGCTGCTGCGCGAACTCGGCGGTCCGGCGGCACTGACCGCCTTTTGGGGCAGCATCGGCGACAATGTGAGCCGCCTCGACCGCAACGAGCCTGCGCTCAACTTCGTCCCCGTCACCGAGTTCCGCGACACCACGACGCCCGCTGCCATGGCCCGGACCGTGGCGAAGTTGCTCTACGGCGACGTGCTGCCCGATGCGCCACGCGCCGAGCTCAAGGAATGGATGATCGCCACCGAGACCGGCCTGAACCGCGTCCGGGCAGGCCTGCCCGAAGGGTGGGTGGCCGGCGACAAGACCGGCACCTCGCTCGCCGCCGGCATGGGCTCGATCTATGTCGACCTTGGGTTCGCCGAGGGGCCGAAGGGCGAGCCGCCGATCACCTTCGCGACCTATTTCGTCGCGCGCGAGGCCCATGCGGAGATCGACCCCGCAGCGCAGGCAACGCTCGCGGCAGTGGGCCGGGTCATCAAGGAATTCGCTGAGCCCGAGCGCGGGTTGCCGCTGGTTGGCAAGCTTTACTGAACTTGCTTTGGCCCTTCCCCATGGGGAGGGGAGAAACTGGCTCAATGGTTCGGCGTGGTCGAATCCCGATCCTCGCCGCCAAAGATCGCCACTTCGCGCACCCCCGCGCTGGTCGCGCGGCCACGATACATGCCGGTGGTGTTGAAGCTGAAGATCGCATGGCCCTCGGGCGTGACGAGGATCACCCCGCCATCGCCGCCTAGCTCTTTAACCTCGCCCATGACCGCGTCAGCGATGTATTGCGAAATGGCCGCTTTCTCTTCGGCCGCAGGTTCTTTAAGCGGCTTAGATTGGTCTAAAGAGAGCCAGTTCATTGCTCTAACCATCCGCAGCCGCGCGCAAATCTCGTGCGCCACACCGACCCGAATAAAGTACTCACCCCATCCCGTCGCAGAGACCGCGCAGCTCCGGTTATCCGCATAGGTCCCCGCGCCGATCATCGGCGCGTCGCCGACGCGGCCCCAACGCTTACCGGTCATCCCGCCGGTCGAGGTGCCTGCGGCCATGTTCCCGCTCTGGTCGAGCGCCACCGCGCCCACGGTGCCGAACTTGTGATCGACATCCAAAGCCGAGAGCTTCTCCGCCTTCATCCGCTCCAGCGCCTCGCGCCGCGCAGGGGTGGCGAAATATTCGGGCGGGGTGACTGCAAAGCCTTTCGATACCGCAAACTCCTCGGCACCTTTGCCGACGAGGAACACGTGCTCGCTCTGCGTGCGCACCGTGTCGGCGAGGAGGATTGGATTCTTGACCGTCTTGACCCCGGCAATCGCGCCCGCGCTGCGGTCACGCCCGTCCATGATCGAGGCGTCGAGCTCGTTGGTCCCGTCCCACGTGAACACCGCGCCCTTGCCCGCATTGAACAGCGGCGAATCTTCCATGATGATGATCGCGGCCTTGATCGCATCCATTGCGCTGCCGCCGTCCTTGAGGATCGCAGAGCCCGCATCGAGCGCGGCTTGCAGAGCGGCCTCGTAGGCAGTGCGCTTCTCGAGCGTCATCCGCGCCGGATCGAGCGTGCCCGCCCCGCCGTGGATTGCCAGCGACCACTTGGGCGCAGCGTCTTCGGCAAGGGCGGGTTGGGTCATGAGGGCGAGGGCGATCAGCGCGATGATTTTCTTCATGAGAGCAGGGTGTAACGCGGCCCTGCGCGTTTCGCCAGCTTAACAGCACGCGTGCCAGCCGCTAGGGCCGGAACGATGATCCTGCGCCCCGCCGCCACCGCCGATGCACCCGCACTTGCCAAGCTCGGCACCGAAACCTTCGTCGCCGCTTTCGGGGACCTCTATAACCCCGAGGACCTCGCCGCCTTCATCGCCGAGGTGCATGGCGAGGCCGCCGTCGCCGCCGAGATTACGGGCGACAGCTGCACGCACCGGCTTGTCGAGGTGGACGCCGCGCTCGTCGCCTTCTGCAAACTGCGCCATCCCAGCCACTACACCGCCTATTCCGACGCGCGAGATCCGATCGAGCTCGGCCAGCTTTACGCGCTACCCGGCCATACCGGCACCGGAATTGGCGCACGGCTCATGGACTGGGCGCTTGAGGTTGCGCGCGAGCGGGAGCACGATGCCATCCTGCTTTCGGTCTATGCCGAAAACTTTGGCGCGCAGCGATTCTACCAGCGCTACGGCTTCGGCAAGATCGCCGACATTACCTTCAGGGTAGGGGAACAACTCGATCCCGAATTCCTATTTGAACTGAAGCTATAACCGAAGGAGACGGACATGAGCGGATTCGGCTGGGGAAGCACCACCGACGAGGTGCTGGAAGGCAAAGACCTGTCGGGGATGACCGTGTTCGTCACCGGGGCCAATTCGGGGCTGGGGCAGGAGACCGCCCGTGCGATGGCGGCCAAGGGCGCGCATGTCGTGATGGCGGGGCGCGATCAGGGCAAGCTCGATGAAGCGGTCGCTGCGACCTTCGAGACCGTTCCGGATGCAAAGCTCGACACCATCACGCTCGATCTGGGCTCGCTAGAAAGCATCCGCGCCGCCACCTCGCGCGCGCGCCAGCGGTTCGAGAAAATCGACATCCTCATCAACAACGCCGGCGTGATGGCCACGCCGTTCGAGCACACATCCGATGGCTTCGAGCGGCAATTCGGCACCAACCACCTCGGCCACTTTGCGATGACGGCGGAACTGATGCCGCTGATCGAGCGCGGCGATGCCAAGCGGATCGTCAACCTGTCGAGCCGCGGGCACCACATGGGCCCGGTCCATTTCGAAGACCCCCATTACCAGCATCGCGCCTATGATCCGTGGTCGAGCTACGGCCAGTCGAAGACCGCCAACGTGCTGTTTACCGTGGGCCTCGAGCAGCGTTTCGCGGTGCTCGGCATCCATGCCTATGCGGTGCATCCGGGCGGGATCGAGACCAATCTTGGCCGCCACATGACGCAGGAGATGCGCGATGCGCTGATGGCGCGCATCTCATCGCGCGACACAAGCTTCGCGTGGAAGACCATCCCGCAAGGCGCGGCGACCAGCTGCTGGGCGGCGACTGCCGAGGCACTCGAAGGCAAGGGCGGGGTCTATTGCGAAGACTGCCACGTCGCCGAGCAGGATGACGAGTCCACGAGCGGCGGCGTGCGTTCATACGCACTAAATCCCAGCTTCGCCGACCAGCTTTGGAAGCTGAGCGAGGAGCTGACTGGCGCGAAGTTCCCCAGCTAAGCCGCGATAAACTCCCGCACCAACCCGATCGCGTCCTTCGCCTCGCGCGTCGGCGTGATTGCCATGAAGACGTGCGGCGCGGCTTCGTATTCGTAGAGCTTGGCGTCGACCCCGGCGGCGCGCAGGCGCATCAGGAAGCTGCGCGAATCGACGATGAAAAGGTCGTGCCGCCCCGTCCAGATGCGGGTCGGGGGGAGTGCTGCGAGCTCTTCGGCTGAGGCGTAGAGCGGGCTGACCGCGGGATCGTCGATCGCTCGGCCCGCCGCGACCAGCGACCCGCACGCGCGCAGGGTGCCGATCTTGAGCATGATGTCATGCGGTTCGACCGCAGCGATCGCGGGGTCGGCAAGCCCGAGATCGAGCCACGGCGCGAAGAGCGCGAGCTTGCCGGGCAGCGGGCCGCCGTCTCGCACCAGCCGCAGCGCCAGAACCAGCGCCATGTGCCCGCCCGCGCTGTCACCGTTGAGGATGATCCGCGCAGGGTCATGCGTCGCGGCAAGCTCGGCATAGACCGCGTCCGCCAGCGCATCTTGCGCGGTGTAGGGCTCTTCAGGCACCATCGGGTAGAGTGGCACGGTGACGCTGATCCCGCACACCGTCACCATCTCGGCGACCAGCGGCCAGTGCTCCTTGAACATCGGCCGCACGAAACCGCCGCCGTGGAAATAGAGCATGTGCCATGAGCTCGGCCCGGTCTTCGGATGCAACGTCACCACCTTGGAGCCCAGCACCTCGCGCTCCTCGACGATGAAACGGCTGCGGAAGCCCTCTGGCATCGGCGCGTCGAGCGGCAGAGTGCGCCCTGCCATGATCCGGTGGAACCCCGCCTCGTCATGCGGGAAGACCGCTGGGCGGCGCGCCACCACCCACTTGACGAAGCGCATCAGCAGGCTCGGCGCTGGGCTGCGCAGTTCGATCGAGGTGTCGGTCAGCATGGTCTCTCTCCTATAGCGGCCAGACTGCCGCGCTGCCACTGCATGTCAAGCGCGTCGACGGGTCATTGCCCCGTCACCCTCGCGCGTCTATATGAGCGCGTATGTCTTCTATTCGGCCCTGGCGCACAATCGAACGGCGCAAATCGCGCCAGATCATGGTGGGGAATGTCCCCGTAGGCGGTGATGCTCCCATCACCGTGCAGACCATGACCAACACCCCCACTGAGGACGTGCGCGCGACGATCGACCAGATCCGCCGCTGCGAAGACGTGGGCGCCGATATCATCCGCGTGTCGTGCCCGACCGAGGAATCGACGCGTGATTTCAAGCAAATCACCCGCGCCGCCCGCATCCCGATCGTCGCCGACATCCACTTCCACTACAAGCGCGCGCTGGAAGCAGCTGATGCGGGCGCGGCCTGTCTGCGCATCAACCCCGGCAATATCGGCTCGGCCCAGCGCGTCGCCGAAGTCGTGCGCGCCGCGAAGGCCAATGGCTGCGCGATCCGCATCGGCGTGAACGCCGGAAGTCTGGAAAAAGACCTGCTCGAGAAGTACGGCGAGCCCTGCCCGGAAGCGCTGATCGAAAGCGCACTCGACCACATCAAGCTGTTGCAGGACCACGACTTCCACGAGTTCAAGGTGGCGGTGAAGGCTTCCGACATATTCCTCGCGGTCGCCGCCTATCACGGCCTTGCCGAAACGGTCGATTGCCCGCTGCACCTCGGCATTACCGAAGCCGGCGGGCTGATCGGCGGGACGGTCAAGTCATCGATCGGCATGGGCAGCCTGCTGTGGGCCGGGATCGGCGACACCATCCGCGTGTCCCTGTCGGCCGAGCCCGAGCAGGAGATCAAGGTCGGCTTCGAGATGCTCAAGGCCCTCGGCCTGCGCACCCGCGGCGTGCGCGTCGTCTCGTGCCCCTCGTGTTCGCGGCAAGGGTTCGATGTGATCCGCACGGTCGAGGCCCTGGAAGCGCGGCTCGAACACATCAAGACCCCGATGAGCCTCTCGATCCTCGGCTGCGTGGTCAACGGTCCGGGCGAAGCGCGCGAGACCGATATCGGCCTCACCGGCGGCGGCGCGGGCAAGCACATGGTCTACCTGCGCGGTGTGACCGACCACACGGTAGAGAGTGAGGATATGCTCGACCACATCGTCCGGCTGGTCGAAGCCAAGGCCGCCGAAATCGACGCGGGCGATTCCATCGCCTTCGATCCTCACGCCGCGCCGCAGCAAGCCGTCGAAGCCGCAGAGTGATCCGCCTCGCCATTGCCGTAATGCTGGCACTGGCGCTCGCCGGCTGCGCGGCGACGTCTGGCGAGGGGCCGGTTCATCCCGAGGCCGCCGCCTATGCCGTCACACCCGATGCGATGGCCGATGTCGACGCCGTGCTCGCCCGCGCCGCCACGAACGACAAGCGCGTGCTGCTGGTGATGGGTGCCAACTGGTGCCACGACAGCCGCGCGCTCGCCGGATGGCTTGAAACCCCGCGCTTCGCCGCGCTGGTCTCGGCGCATTACGAGGTCGTCTATGTCGACGTCGGCGTTCCCCAAACCGGCGAGGGCCGCAACCTCGAGATCGCCCGCCGCTTCGGCCTTGCCGAAATCCCCGGCACACCCGCGCTGCTGGTGCTCGCCGCCGATGGCCACGCGGTGAACCTGGAAACCGCCGCCAGCTGGCGCAACGCCGGGAGCCGTAGCGAAGACGCGATCTTCGCCGAGCTCGCCGCGCTGGCCGAGACCCCGCCGGCCCCGGCTTTGTAAACCGTGCTTGCCTCCCTCCTCCTCGCCTTCGCTCTTGCGATGGACGCCTTTGCGGTTGCACTCACTCAAGGCGCGCGGTTTCGGCCTGATCTGCGCGGCGGTATCGCCATCGCGCTGACCTTCGGGGTGTTTCAGGCGGTGATGCCGCTGATCGGCTGGGGGATCGGCACGGTCGCGTTCGTCTATGTCGAGGCCATCGACCACTGGATCGCATTCGGCCTGCTCACCTTCCTCGGCGTGAGGATGCTGGGCGGCCATGTCGGCGACGAGCAAGCGGCGCGTGCGCTGACCGGGCGGACGCTGCTGGTCGCCGGGCTAGCCACCAGCATCGACGCGCTGGCCGCCGGGCTCACCCTGCCCACGCTCGACGTCGCGCCGCTGCTCGCCGCGGCGCTGATCGGCATCGTCACCGCGGTGATGAGCGCTGCGGGCGTGCTGCTCGGCCGGATCGCGGGTGAGAGCTGGGGCGCTTGGGCGGAGCGCGCGGGCGGGATCATCCTGATCGGCCTTGGCATCAGGATCCTCGGCCAGCATTCGGGCTGGCTCTGAGGGGGCCATGCTCCACGTCGTCCACCACGCCGACTATATGGCTCCGCGCCCGGAACGCGGCAGCTTTCGCTTCGACAAGTACTACCTCGTCATGGAGGAGCTGCGCGCGAGCGGAGCGCCAATGACCGAACACGCGCCCGAACCCATGCCGCGCGAATGGCTTGAGGCGGTGCATTGTCCCGAATACGTTGACGAGGTGTTCCGCGCCGAAGTCCCCCGCCACAAGGAGCGGCGGATCGGCTTTCCCGTCACCCCCGCCATCGCCTCCCGCGTGCGGCACACCAGCGGCGGCACCTGGCTCGCTGCGCAGCTCGCCCGGACGCACGGTTACGCCGCCAACTCCGCCGCCGGGAGCCACCATGCGCTGCATGACACCGGCGCGGGTTACTGCGTGTTCAACGATCTCGCGGTGACCGCCAACCGCCTCCTTGCCGAAGGTCACGCGGCGCGCGTGCTGATTGTCGACCTCGATGTGCATCAGGGCGACGGCACGGCGAGCCTCACCGCAGGGCGCGCGGATATCTTCACTCTCTCGCTCCACGCCGAGAAGAATTTCCCGGTGAGGAAGGCCCGCTCCAGCCTCGACATCGCGCTGGCCGACGGCACCGACGACGGCGGCTTCATGGAAGCGCTGACCCGCCACCTGCCGGAGATCATAACCGATTTCGCCCCCGACTTCGTGCTCTACCAAGCCGGAGTCGATCCGCATATCGACGACAAACTGGGGCGGCTGGCGCTTTCCGATGAAGGGCTGGCGATGCGCGACCGCTTTGTGTTGAGCGAAGCGCGGCGGCGCGGCTTGCCCATCGCAAGCGCGCTTGGCGGCGGTTATGGCGACGATCCGCGCCTCGTCGCGGCCCGCCATGCGGCGTCAATGTTGACGATGGCCGCGCAGAACGCCGCGTTTCCCGCCCCATCGGCGACGAAATGAGACTAACCTACGATAAGATGCGGCGGCCCGGGTTGGGAACGTAAGCACTAAGGTTTACGTTCCTTTGTAATGAAGCGGCGCGACCTTCTCAAAGGCACCTTGGCTCTCGGGGCGACACTGGCCTTGCCACCGCGCGTCTTCGCGTCGGTCGCTGCTGGCTCCCCGCGCGACCGCATTCTCTTCGATATCGCCCGGCGCGAGTTGGTGCGTGCCGGCAACGCGATCTGGAAGCACGACATCGTCGGCATCGCCGATTTCGGCCTGCACTCGGCCAAGCCCCGCTTCCATTTCGTCAATCTCGAGCGCGGCGAGGTGCAATCGCATCATGTCAGCCACGGGATCGGCTCGGACTACCAGCACGACGGCTGGCTCAAGCAGTTCTCGAACACCGAAGGCTCGAACGCCACCAGCCGCGGCGCTTACGTGACGTGGGAATGGTACAAGGGCCGCTACGGTACCTCGG
>JANNWO010000121.1:0-15523 GCA_031408395.1 Sphingomonadales bacterium
GACGGCGGGCTGGTGACTGCGCGCAAGGTCAGCCGCACCACGCGCGATCCTGACAGCAATATCGAGCAGGTCGTGGATCTGGGCTTCGTCGGCGAGCCGGCTGCGGTCGATACCACCGTGATCGACACGATGGTCGCCGCCGGGATGATCCCGGTGATCGCCCCGATCGCGCAGGGCGAGGATGGGGCGACCTACAACATCAACGCCGATACGATGGCAGGCGCGATCGCGGCGGCGCTGGGTGCGGCGCGATTGTTTCTGCTGACCGACGTGGCAGGCGTGCTGGACGCCAATGGCGAGCTCCTCACCGATCTCACCCCCGCCGATATCGCCAAACTGCGCGAGGAAGGCGTGATCCGCGGCGGTATGGTCCCCAAGCTCGAGACCTGCGTGGCAGCAGTACAATCTGGCTGCGAGGCTGCGGTGGTGCTCGACGGACGCGTGGGCCATGCGATGCTGCTCGAATTCTTCACTGCGCGCGGTGCCGGCACGCTGGTGCGGGCCTGAGCGCCTGCGGGAACCACCTTAGCCCTGCGGGAACCGGGGCTGGCGCGAGGCGTATTAACAGGCTAATACGCCTCCTCAGGGACATCACTGGGCTCGCGCCCTTTGCATTGGAAACGACACACAATGCTTGACGCATTCTCCGACATTCTTGTGATGATCATCAACACCGCAAATATGTTGCTGATCATCTGGTTCATCATCGGGCTGCTGTTCGCCTTCAACGTGGTAAGCCCGCGCAACCAGTTCGCGGGCGCGGTGCACGACGCGCTTAGCCGCCTTTTTGAGCCGGTTCTTCGCCCGATCCGGCGGTTGATGCCGGATACTGGCGCAATCGACTTTTCGCCGATGGTGTTCATGCTCATTCTGGCCGCAGTTGGCCGGTTGGTGCCGGCGATCGCTTCCTCATGAGCGAAGCGGCGCGGATTGACGGCAAGGCCTTCGCCGAGAGCCTGCGCGCCCACGTGGCCGAGCATGCCGCCGCCTTTACGCAGGCCGTCGGCCGCGCGCCGGGCCTTGCGGTGGTGCTGGTCGGCGAGGACGCGGCGAGCCAAGTCTATGTCGGCGCCAAGGGCCGCGCTTGCGAGGAAGCCGGGATCGCCAGCTTCGAGCATCGCCTCCCCGCTGAGACGAGCGCGGCCGAGCTGCTGACGCTGGTCGAGCGGCTCAACCGTGACGAGGCGGTCGATGGCATCCTCGTGCAGATGCCGCTTCCCCGCGGGCTCGACGAGCAGGCGGTGATCGCCGCGATCGACCCGGACAAAGACGTCGACGGATTCCACGTCATCAACGCCGGACGACTCGCGGTCGGCCAGGCAGGCTTCGTCCCCTGCACGCCGCTCGGTTGCCTGCTGCTGCTGCAGGACCAGCTGGGCGACCTGTCAGGCCTTGATGCGGTAGTGATCGGCCGTTCGAACATCGTCGGCAAGCCGATGGCGCAGCTCCTCACCGACGCCAACGCGACCGTCACACTGGCGCATAGCCGGACCAAGGACCTCGCCGAAGTGGTGCGCCGTGCCGACATCGTGGTTGCCGCGGTGGGCCGTCCGGAGATGGTGCGCGGGGACTGGATCAAGCCGGGTGCAACCGTGATCGACGTCGGAATCAACCGGCTGCCGCCCACGGAAGACAAGCCCAAAGGGCGCCTCGTCGGTGACGTCGCCTATGGTGAGGCCCTGGAGGTGGCGGGCGCTATCACACCGGTACCGGGCGGGGTCGGGCCGATGACCATCGCCGTGCTTCTCCGCAATACGCTGGTCGCGGCGCATCACCATGCCGGGTTGGACGCGCCTTCCGGAATTTAGGCTCCAGCCTCTAACCGAGTTCGCGGATCATGTTGGTGCCGTCCCAGCCCTGCGCTGCATCTTCTACCATCGCGTAAAACTTCGTCAGCTGCGTTGTCGGTTCATAGAGTTCGAGCATGTGCCCGAGGGGCTGGCGCGTGTTCACGAAGGCAAAGGCCGAGCCTCCCTTGGTTACCGACAGTTGCACCAGCGGAGCGCCCTCGTTCCCGAACCGGGCAATCGCCTTTGCCAGATCGTCTACGAACACCGCGCCGTGGTGCAGGCCTTCGGTTACGGTGTCCCAGGCATACATCTCGTGAAGCGCGGAGCCCTCAGGGTTGTGCTGCACCACCAGCTCGACCATCACGCTGCCCCACTGGCCATAGGCCGACGAGTGATCGAAGGGCGTCTCGTTCCCGCGATACTGCGAGGATTGAAGCGCAATGTGCCGGGCAACGAAGAACGGCCCCGAGCCGAAGCGCCTGTGATGCGCCGCCGCCGCCGCCTCAAGGTCGTTCACCTTGTAAGCGAGCTGGCGAACGGCGAGCACCTCAGTTGACAGCCCTGTCCCTGCCCACCCAGTACGGCGCACGAAGCTCGCGGCGCAGGATTTTGCCCGATGGATTGCGCGGCAGGGCGGGAATGAAGTCGACCGTCTTGGGGCACTTGTAGCCCGCGATCAGCGTCCGCGCGTGGGCGACAAGTTCGGCCTCGGTGAGTTCCTCGCCGGCCTTCACCACCACGCAGGCCTTGACCGCCTCGCCCCATTTCGCGTCGGGCACGCCGATCACGGCGACATCGGCGACCTTGGGGTGCGAATAGAGCGCGTTCTCGACCTCGGCGGGGTAGACGTTTTCGCCCCCGGAGATGATCATGTCCTTCACCCGGTCGTGGATGTAGAGATAGCCGTCCTCGTCGAGATAGCCAGCATCGCCGGTGCGCAGCCAGCCCTCGGCGTCGATGGTCAAGGCGGTGGCATCCGGGTTGTTCCAGTAGCCGCGCATGTTCTTGGACGAGCGCGTGGCGATCTCGCCCACCGCGCCGGTCGGGACAAGATTGCCTGCCTCGTCGATGATCTTGATCTCGACGCCGGCGAGCGGCTTGCCGACAGATCGCATCCGGGGCGAGCCTTCGGGCACGTGATCCTCGGGATCGAGCGCGACGATGGTGCCGCTCGTCTCGGTCATTCCGTACATCTGCACGAAGCCGCAGCCGATCACGCGCATCGCCTCGCGCATCAGTTCAAGCGGGATCGGGGAGGCGCCGTAGGTGATGTATTTGAGGCGGCTGAAATCGGTCTCGGCCACGCGCGGATGATTGAGCAGGATCTGGATCGCGGCGGGCACGAGGAAAATCTTCGAGATGTTGAAGTTCGCGATCAGGTCCAGCGCCTTGGTGGGATCATATTCGGGCAGCACGATCGAATTGGAGCCCGCCACCATCGTGCCGATACCGGTGCCTGTGCCCGAGATGTGGAAGCATGGCATGGCGAGCAAGGTGACATCGCCCGGGATCGGCTCCTGCCACTTGCGCATGTCCTCGCCGCTTGCGGTCGCATCGCGGCTGGAGAGGATCGAGCCGTGGGTCGTCACCGCGCCCTTGGGCTTGCCGGTGGTGCCCGAGGTATAGAGCTGGAGCGCGTCGTCCTGCGCGCACACGCGGTGGGCGGGGGGCGCCGCGGGGAAGCCGCCGCGCCAGGTGCGGTAGTCGGTGCCGGGGTAGTCGGGCGCATCGATGCCGATCACCTGTTCGATGCGGGTCGCCTCGGCGCGGGCGACGGCGAGAGCTTCCGCAAAGCCTTCGCCGACAAACACTACGCGGGCTTCGCAATTGTCGAGGATGTAAGCGACCTCAGGCGGGGCGAGGCGCCAGTTGACCGGGGTCATCACCGCGCCGATGCGTGCCGCGCCGAGGAATGCCTCGAAATACAGCGGGTGGTTCTTGCCGAGGAAGGCCACGCGGTCGCCCGGCTTTACGCCCAGCGCGATGAGGCCGTTTGCCACCCGGTCCGCGCCCTCGTCGAGCGCGGCGAAACTGATTTCCTCGTCACCGTAGGTGAAGGCGATGATGTCGCCCTGCGCCTGCACGTGCCCGCGCACGACGTCGCAGAAGGACTCCGCTGCCAATGCTGTGTTTTCTCCCATGCCGACGGAAATAGACCCAGTGTCCGGCCCTGTCATTGGCACAATTCATAGCGGCGCGAGCGCGCCGGCGCGGTAGGGTGGGGCATGGACATTTCCGCAGGCTTTGAACCGGCCGACTTCACCCCCGGCTTTCTCGATCACGGCGGTCCGTACTACCTCGGGCCTGAGGTCGAGGGCGTGCGGGTTGTGGGCCTGCGCATCTGCCCCCACCACATTAACTACCAGGACGCGGCGCATGGCGGGGTGATCTCGACCTTCGCCGACGTGGCGCTGAGCCATGCGGTGTTCGACGCCGAGCGTCCCCGGCTGACGCCTTCGACCGTGACGCTGACGGTCAATTACCTCAGCGGCGCGCGGCTTGGCGATTGGCTGGAGGCGCGGGTGCGGATTGACCGGCTGGGCGGGCGCACGGCCTATACCTCGGGCGGCATCTGGCGCGGTAAGGAGCAGGTTGCGACGATGTTGGGCGTGTTCGCCTTCAAACGGCCTTAGCCGAGCCACTGCCTCACGGCCGCGGTCGAGGGATCGCGTTCGTCGTGGTATCCGGCCGCGCCTTCGGATGTGTCGGACAGGTCGACGCCCTCCACCACCCGGAACTCGCGCCAGTCATAAAGGCCGGTCCGCTGGGCGATGCGCCACTCCGCGCCATTGGGTCCGCCCCGCTTTTCGAAGCGGTCGACATACCGCCCGGCGACGATGCCCGAATAGATCACACCCTTATCAGGGAAGGCCGCTGTCATCGGGTAACCCGGCGGGATGGTGTGCATCGCGGTCATGTAGGTTTCGGTGTTGCAGACGTCCCCGAACCCTAGCGCGCCTTCGAAGCCGAAGATCGTCTGGCCGAGCTGGTGCTGGGTGGCGAGACACGGGTCGATGATCGCGCGCGCCTGCTCGACAAAGCCGCGCCAGTCGCCTTCGACCAGACCGAACTTGAAGGTCGCGTCGGGGTGAAACAATCGCTCCATCATTCCCCACCGCCGCCGGTCGATTGCGTGGGCGTAGGCGGCGAGAATGTCGCGGATGGCTTCGCGGTCTTCGAGGGAACCCATCATGTGTCCAGCTCCACGATAACCTTGCCGGTATTGCCGCCGGTGAACAGCTTGGCATAGGCGCCAAGGGTGTTCTCGAGGCCGTGCGTCACGTCATAAGGCATGACGAGCTCGCCGCCCTCCGTCCATTCGCGCAGGCGGCGGGTCAGCGCCGGGCCCTCATGCATGAAGTCGGGCGAGAAGAAGCCCTCGATCCTGAGGCGCCGCATCAGCACCTGATCGAATTCGCGGGGAGCCGTGCGGCTGCCGGAGGTGTAGTCGGCCAGCAGTCCGCACACCGCAATCCGGCCATAGTGGTTCATGCGGGTGAGCACCTGATCCAGCAGCCCGCCGCCGACGTTGTCGAAATAGACGTCGAAACCGCCGGCTGCATCGAGCTGCGCTGCGACGTTGGTCGCCTTGTAATCAACCGCGCCTGCAATCCCGAGTTCGCCCGTCAGGTAAGCGCATTTCGCTGCGCCGCCCGCAATCCCCCAGGCCTCGCAGCCGAGCAACTTGGCGATCTGCACCGCGAGAATGCCCGTCGCGCCCGCCGCGGCGGAGACCAGCACCCGCTCGCCGGGCTTGGCCGCCCCGGTCTGCTCGATGCCCCACAGCGCGGTCCACCCGTTCATGCCGAGCGGCCCGAACCACGCGCGCCGGTCCGCGACCGAGGGATCGAGCAGCAGCGCGCCCGACATCACTGCGTCGACTGTCGAGACATCGGCCCACTGCCCGAAGGCACGCACCAGATCGCCTGCCTGAAAGCCCTCGGCGCGGGTCTCGATCACCTCGCCGAGTACAAGTCCCGTCATCGGCCCGCCAACCGGGAGCGGCGGTTGGTAGCCATCCTCGCGGTCCGAGAGCCACATACGGGTTCCGGCGTCCATCGACAGGTGGGTGTTGCGGATGCGGATTTCGCCCGCGGCGAGCGGTGCCAGCGGGGCCTCGGCCAGCTCCAGCGCTGCGGCAAAATCGGTGCCATGAGGGCGGCGCGCAATGCGCCAGAAGCGGTTGTCCATCGCCGCACTGTCCGGCCCGCGCGCCGCTACGGCAACCCCGTCATTTTGTCAGGGTCAAACAGGCTCTGGCTATCAAATTGGCGCGGTGCGCGGGAGGAGGGGGCTACCTAGTCTCCGACCCATAAAAGAGAGGGAGAGACAACAAATGGCAACCATCACAGTGATCGGCGCAAGCGGGAGGCAGGGCCTTGCACAAGTGCGCCAGGCGCTCGCCGCCGGCTACGACGTGCGCGCGATCTCGCGTCGGCCCGACGCACTCGAAGGCGCGCCGATCGAGGGCGTGGAGAGGGTGGAAGTGCGTGCCATGGACCTCTACGATACCTCCACCTTCGAAGGCGCGCTCGAAGGTTCCGACTACATCTTCTACACCCACCCGCTGCAGGCCCGCGCCGACCGCGCCTATCTGATTGGCGAGGTTGGAAAGGTTGCTGCCCACCTGAATGTAAAGCGCGTGGTCTGGAACACCTCGAGCTGGATCCCCGACAAGCCGGGCGATCCCTTCACTTACGGCGAAAACACCAAGGGTATCAACGCCCTGTGGCGCTCGGGCGCGCCGGGTACGGTGTTCGGCTCGGTCCTGTTCATGGACAACCTGCTGACCAACTGGGCGCGGCCGTTCATCGTCAACGAAGGCCGCTACGTCTATCCGCACAACCCCAATCTGCAGGCCAACTGGATCAGCCTCGATGACGTTGCCCGGTTCATGCTGGCGAGCTTGGAGCGACCCGATATGGAGGGCGCGTGGCTCAATATCGGCGGGCCGGAACGGCTGGTCGGCAAGCAGGTGACCGAGTGCCTCAGCCAGGCTTTAGGCAAGGAAATTCAATACGATCCCTGCACTCCGGCGGAGTTCGGGCGCTATCTTGTCGAGGCCGCGGGCGACACCATGCCGCCTGAAATGCGCGCCGATTTCGCCAAGGGTATCGAGGCGTTCTACGACTACAACAACGATGCACCGACCAAACCCTTCGCGGTCGATATGGACCACGTCTACGAGCGCTTCCCCGAGTTGGAAGGCAAGCTTGAACCGATGAGCGAATGGACCAAGCGTCAGGAATGGGGCGAGACGAATTACCGCCCCGCTTTCGGATAACCTAGCAACCCACGCTGCGGCGATGTTTCACGTGAAACATCGCTTTTGCGGGGGGTCTGAGCGGGGTCTGGAGGGGGTCTAAACGCCTCTAGATGGGGTCTAACAGGGGTCTAGAGGGGGTCTGAAACTGGAGAGATCAGCGCCGCGGCAGAAAACACGCCGCTGCGCTTGCCCACCTCGCTGCGTGACGGCGTCCTTTATCTCGCTAGTCCAGACAAAACCTGCCGTTCGGCTAGCGACACCCCGGAGCGGACATTTTAGATCGCGCTGATGTGCCGTATAAGCCGCCTATGCCTAATACTGACGCCCTACTCCGGATTGCTTACGCCGCTGCAGATAGCGGTGATTTCGATCGCGCACGACGCTGCTATGAGCAGGGCGCAGCACTAGGTGACTTCTTGTGCTTACATGCTCTGGGTTACATGCATGATGTCGGTGAAGGCGTTCCCGAGAACAAATCTTTAGCCATGAAAATCTATCGCAAGGCGTGGCGTCTTGGGAGCCATGCGTCGGCTTCCAACATTGCCGTTCTATACCGCGAACAGGGCAGGTTGGGCATGATGTTTCGCTGGTATCAGCGAGCCGCCGCAGCCGGGGATGGCAGCTCTCACCTCGATATGGCGAAGTGCTATCTCGCCGGATCCGGTGTCCGGAAGAACCCGCAGGTGGCACTCCGCTGTCTGGCAGTTGCTATCGTCTCCGACTATATCTCAGAATACGAGCGAGAAGAGGCGCAAGCCTTGATGGCGGAGCTTTCGCTGAGGCTGGCGTGAGGCTTTTTCTCGCTAGGCTTGGTCCCAAGCCGCCATTCCGATTTCCACCCAGTTTGAGCCGGTCCCGGTGGCCATGCGCGATCCCAAGACCTGTAAGGCAGCTCCGGCCCCATCAAGGACATTCGATCTTACGCCGCAGTGAGGTCACTCCGGCATTTGCTACAAGTCTTGGCTGGCCAAGGCACGCCGACGAAGCCGCGCAAAAACAGCGAGCGCCCGCATACTGGACAGGCAAGCCGAAAGCTCTGAACGGCTCCAACGAGGAACCATGCAATGACGATCAGACCGCTGAGTAGCAGAGCTATTTCCGCCCCTAATCCAACACTGGTGAGGGTCACCGGTATCAGCCAAACGATAACTGGCAGTGCTAGCAGCATCAGCAGGAACCGCTTCCGCGCCTTCGCATAGATGCTGATTTTTGGACTGGTCTGCATCCTGTGACCTTACTTCCTGCAGCGTCCGATAACCACCCAATCCCGGACGTTTAGAGCAAACTCCAGTAATCCCGAAACCAGTCGTTCCGGATGCCGGGGCAAAGGCCTACTCAGCCGCCTGACGCTGCTCTGGCGCAAAAATCGCCACCAGTTCATCGTCGCTCGCCGCCACCAGCCGCTCGGCCCAGCCGTGGAAGACCTGCCCGCCCCGCTCGTTGCGGCCGAACAACACGTCCTTCATCAGCCCCGATGCTAGCGCCTGCTGCTGGCGCTTGCCGGTGGCGTAATCCTCGTCGCGGACCACGATTTCGAGGAAGTTGAACTGGTCATGCGCGGCCTGCACCTGCTCGGGCGTTTCCGGCTGGTTCTCCATGACGTAGAACTGGGTGGTGAAACTCTCGCCCACCGTCGCGCCGGGGAACAGCTGGCTGATCAACGCCCCGCGCTGCCCGCCGCCATAGAAGCTGGCGATCGAGATGTGCGGGAAGATCGTCCACACGCCCTGCACCAGCACTTCCTGCGGCAGATCGTCGTCCGCCATCGCGGCCAGATCCATCTGCTGGTCGTCATCGCCCGAGACCTTGATCGCGAAGCGCGACGGGGTCGAGAGGCGCTGGTGCGGGCCGAAGGCGAAGTAGTTGGCACGGTTGTAGAAATCCGCGCCAAACGTGTCCTTGTGGAGCACCGGCAGGTGGTAGAAATCGAGATAGCCGTCGTACGCCGTCTTCCAGTTCGGGCCTTCCAATGTGCGCTGCGCAAACAGCGTCCAGCCGTCGAACTCGAAGGCTTTGAGCAGCGCGTCATAGCCGCACAGGTAATCGGCGATCGGCAGCTTGGAATGCGGGTCGAGCGTCACCCAGATGAGGCCAGCGTTCTCGTAGACCGGGAACTTGGTCAGGCAATGCTGGCTCTTGTCGATGCTGCCGAAATCCTTCGCATCGGCCACCCCGATCAGGTCGCCGTCCGCCTTGAAGGTCCAGCCGTGATAGCCGCAGGTGAAGCGGCTGGCATTGCCGCAGCCAGCAGCGAGCGGGTTGCCGCGGTGGCTGCACATGTTGAGGAAGGCGCCCATCTGGCCGTCCTTCTGGCGGCTCAAAAGCAGCGGCACGCCGCAGATGTCCATCGCCTTGAAATCACCGGGGTTGGGCAATTCGCACGAGGGCGCGACCATCAGCGGCAGGCGGCGGAAGATCTGCCGCTTCTCGCGCTCGAACAGCTCGGGGTCGGTGTAGGCGCTCGCCGGAACGCGCACGATATCGTCGGCATATTCCATCGTGTCGGCCGCGCCGTGGGCGACCAGGTTACGGGTCATTTCGACCAGCGTTTCGCGTGACATGGTATTGCTCTCCCGGATTGGCGGCGGTTTTGCGCGCGCCGGGCGGGAGGGGCAATTGGCACTTTTGTGCGCGTATCGAGAAGCGCTGGGCAGAAAAGCGGTGGGCTCAAAAGCGAAGGGCGGACCTTTGCAGGCCCGCCCTTGCGTTTCGTCAGGTTGATAGTGCGATCAGAACTTGAAGCTGGTCTGCACGAACAGCTGCCGGCCGCGGTTCATCGATACCACCAGATCGTCGCCGCGCGGGATGCCGAAGCCGCCCGGGCCGCCCGGCGGCAGGAACGGACGCCCTCCCGAGGTAACCACGAAGGTCTCGTCGGTCAGGTTGGTGCCGATCAGCGACACCCGCCAGTTGCCATCGGGATGGCCGACCGAGATGTTCGCATCGAAGGTTACGTAACTTTCCTGCTTGTAATCGTCAAAAGCCTGCTGGTCGGCAAAGTAGCTTCCCGAATACAGCATGTTGCCGCCCAGGAAGATGCCGATGCCGTCGTTCACCGGGATATCCCAGTCGAACGCGATGTTGCCCGACCATTCCGGAGCGCGCGGTGCACGGCGACCATTGATGTCGACACCCGCCGCCGACACGAAGGGAGCGGTGAACTTGGCATCGAGGTAGCCGACGTTGGCCGAAAGGTTCAGGCCTTCCACCGGGGTCCGCCAGCGGGTTTCCAGATCGATCCCCTGCGAGGTCAGCTGGCCCGCGTTGAGCGTGATGAACTGGATGGTCACTGCGTTGAAGTTCTGCACCTGCAGATCGTCGACCACATAGTGATAGACCGTGCCGTTAATCGTCACGCTGCGGTTGTTGAACTGCGAACGGAAGCCGATTTCGCCGCCCTTGGTGTTTTCCGAACCGTAGATCAGCGACGAGAAGTTACCCGACAGCGCCGCCGTGCTGAGGCTGTTCGAAGGCAGGGCCGAGTTGTCGATCCCGCCGCTCTTGAAGCCGGTCCGGAAGGCGGCAAACAGGTTGAGGTCAGGATTGACCTGATACTTCAGCGTGATTTCGGGCGAGATGTTGTTGTCGGCAAAGCGGATCGGACCGGAGTTGAAGCCCGGACGCACAAAGCCGGGTCCTTGCAGGAAGCCGTGGAGGTACGGAACCGTGATGACCTGCGTCTTCTTTTCGTCGGTGTAGCGGGCACCGGCGACCAGTTCGAGCTGTTCGGTGAGGTCGAAGATCAACGAGCCGAACAGCGAGTAGGCCTTGGTGTTGGTGACGTGGACCTTGTCCCAGTCATAGGTGTTGCCGGTCGCCGGATCGGGCGCGATCAGCGAGATGTTGACGGCCTGCTGGGCGGTATCGAACACGAACTCGCGATCTTCGTAGAACGCACCGAGCATGAAGTTGACCATCCCGTCGTAATCCGATGCGAGACGGAACTCCTGCGTGAACTGCTTGAGCTTGTTGTTCGGATCCGAACAGCCCGTACCTTGCGGCCGGCCCGGTTGATTGGTCGCAGCCAGCGCCGGAGCGTTCGCGGCAAGGAAGCCGGGGTTGTTGGTGGCATTGCCAATCGGCGAAAATGCCGGCCCGAGGCCGCCGTAACCGTAGCAGTCGAAGTCGGTGGCATCGAGGTTCAGATAGCCGGTGGTCGAGGTCAGCCTGAGGTTGTCGTTGAGGTCGAGGTTTGCCAGCAGGCGAGTGAAGAAGATGTCGGATTCGTTGAAGGGTACGCCATTGCGGCCCGACGCGGCCGAGGGCCCCGGAACCTTGGCTCCCAATGACGGCGCGGCATCGGGGAGGAAGAACTTTTCGTCCTTGATGTTGCAGTCATAGCCTGCCGGGATGGCGACCACGCCTTGCAGTAACCACACAGGGTCGGCGATCCCGTTTGCGCCGCAGGACACGTCCGAATGCTGAACGGCTCCGTCGCCCTCGTTGCGCGCATATTGCACCTTGAGGTTGGCGTTGAAGGTCGGGGTCGGCTCCCAGGCGAGGGTGCCGCGCGCGATGAGGCTCGTCTGGCCGCGAAAACGCCCGTTGGCCGAGGGGAGGTTGTCCTGCAGCTGGATGAAGCGGCTGATGTCGTTGTACTGCGCCGCCACGCGGAAGCCGAGCGTCGGCGTGAGCGGGCCCGAAATGTAACCGCTGACGAGGTAGCCACGCTCCTCGAAATCGTAGTTGGCGGTACCGCCGACTTCCAGCGTGGAGGTCGGATCCGCGCTTTGGACCGCGAACACGCCGGCGGTTGCCGACTTGCCGAAATAGAGCGCCTGCGGGCCCTTCAGCACGTCGACCTGCTTCACGTCGAAGAAGCCCGCCTGTACGAGACGCATGGTCGAGACCTGAACGCCGTCGAAGTCGAACGCCACGGCGCTGTCGAAGGACGCCGAGATGTTCGACGAGCCGACACCGCGCAAGGAGAGCTGGCCGCCCGAACCCGAACCGCCGACCTGCACCTGCAACGAGGGTACGCGGCTGGTCAGCGAGGCGACGTTGTTGCTGACATAATTGTTGAGCGTCTCGCCGCTGACCGAGGTGATCGTGACGGGGACTTCCTGCAGGGATTCGCTCTGGCGGCGGGCCTGCACGATGATGACGTTGTCGTCTTCGCCTTGCGCCGCGGCACTGGCATCGGCGTCCTGCGCAAAGGCGACGCTCGGCATCGCGGCGAGGCCGGTCAGCGCTGCTCCGCAAAGCAAGGCGCGCCGCAAGCCGCTGGTGCGGCAATCGGACGCAATTCGGGCACGAAATGTATTCATGATCCACTCTCCCCTTTGGGCCGCGGTTATCCCGCATACCCGGTTATCCCCTTCCCGTCGGCGCATCTCCGTCACGCCTTCGGGTATGGCGTCAGGTGTATGTTGCAGCCGTCAGCGCGCCATCAGCAAAAGCGATAGTGACCCTGGCAAACTGCGACAAAAACGCCACATACCTTGCCCAAAGCGGGATGCCGTAACGTCATTCCGCCGCCTCGCGTGCCTGCTCGCGGACCATTTGAGCCACGCGCGGATCGCCCGGCCATGTCCACTGCGGCCCGATCACCTGTTCGACCCGCAGGTGTTCGGGCACGTCGGCGGTGCCGATCATCCGGTCGAGGCTCTGGTGGAAGGCGTAGATCCGCGCTTCCTGATAGGACAGCGGCACCGAGCGGAACGCCGAGCCCTGCATCGATTGCTGGATCGCCTCGCCGAACTGGGTGTCTTCAAGGATGATCGGGCTCATCTGCCGCCCGTTCGGCTGGCTGGCGTCGGGGACGGTCCACAGATCGGGCGCGGGGCCCCCAGACTGATCAGCGTCCCAATCGAGCGCCATCGTCACCAGCTCCAATCGCGTGGTCGTCAGCGAGGTCGGCCAGAACACCAGCGGCGGGACGAAGTAGTTGCTGAGCGGCGAGACCCAGTTGGGAAACAGCGTGTAGCTCTGCGTGCAGGTCCGCCCGAGCTCGCCGACAGTCTCGATCTGCTGCCAGCCCGCCGGTGAATCGACCGCGCGCACATGCTCGCGGTCGGTCTGGCGCGGCGGCGGGGCGAGCATCCGCGCGTGGCCGTTCGGATACATCGTGTTGAGGTTGCGCGCGGGATCGACCAGCGGCGCGACCGTTGTGGGGTGGATGTAGGGCACATGGTAGACCTCCATGTTGGCCTCCATCGCCACCTTCCAGTTGCACTTGAGGTCGAAGGAATGCCGCGCAGCGAGCTTGATGCGGTCGAAGGCGAACTCCTCCCACTCGCGCGCCAGCGGCCCGAGCCAGTCGAGCAGCGACATCGCGCCCATGTCGAAGTTGACGAAGATCACCTTGCCGAACAGCTCACAGCGCACCGGCAGCAGCCCCCGGCAGCTCATGTCGAAATCGGCCGGAAAATCACGCCGTTCGGGCACGCCCACAAGGCTCCCATCGGTCTTGTAGGTCCAGTTGTGATACCCGCACATCAACCGGCTGGACTTGCCGCGATCCTGCGTGACGACCGGCGCGCCGCGGTGGCGGCAGGTGTTGTGGAAGGCGCGCACCGTCCCGTCCATGCCGTGGACGATGACAATCGGATCGCCGGCATTGTGCCAGCGCATATAGCAGCCGCGTTCGGGAATCTCGTCCAGGTGCCCGGCGAACAGCCACGACTTGCGGAACACGTGTTGCTGTTCGAGCGCGAAGTATTCGGGCGAGGTGTAGCGCCCGGCGGGCATGTCGGGCAGCGCGGGGAAGCCTTCGGGCGGAGCGGTACGCCTGCCTTCCCACTCTATCAGCGCCTTCAGCTGCGCGACTTCGCTTTGCTCCATCATGCTCGCCTCTCCCTTGGGCCGGGAGAATACATCGGCCTTGTCCCGCAGCGCCCTCGCGCTTTCGACAGTGGCTTGGCTTGGCCCCTCCGATAGGCTGGCCTCAACAAACACAAGCTTTTGGGAGAGAGCACCATGAATCTGGCGGGTTCGGGACGGGTGGCCGGCAAGGTCGCGCTCGTCACAGGCGGGGCAATGGGTCTGGGCAAAGCCGATTGCGAGGTGCTCGCGCGCGAAGGCGCCAAGGTGATCGTCACCGACCGCGACGCCGAGCTCGCGCACAAGGTCGCCGACGCCATCGGCGGCGATGCGATGGTGCTCGACGTTACCAACGAAGAGCAATGGGCCGAAGTGATGCGCGCCGTGAAGGAACGTCACGGCGGGCTCGACATCCTCGTCAACAACGCCGGCAACGTCATCTTCGAGAGCATCGAGGAATGCTCGACCGCGCATTTCCGCCTGCATCTCGATATCCACGTGATGGGCACCTTCTTCGGCTGCAAGCACGCGCTGCCGCTGATGAAGAACCGGCATCTGACGATCGGCGGCGGCGGATCGTCGATCATCAACATGGCCTCGACCGCGGCGCTGCTGGGCTATGGCGACATCCCCGCCTATGCGGCGTCCAAGGCGGCGATAGCGGGCATGACCCGCAGCCTGGCGATGGACTTTCAGGACAAGGGCTACGGCGTGCGCGTCAACGCGCTCGCGCCCGGAGGGATCGAAACGCCGATGGTGATGGGCATCTCCGGCCGCGGCGGCACAACGCCGATGGACATTCCCGAAGGCCCGCTTGCCGCCGATGCGCTGGGCCATCCGCGCGACGTGGCGGGCTGCGTGCTGTTCCTCGCGTCGGACGAGGCGCGCTTCCTCAACGGCCTGACGATCCCGGTGGACAATGGCCTCTACGCCAGACCGCACCACTGAGGACGCGCCCGGCGGCTATCGCTGGTATGTCCTCGGCCTGCTGACGCTGACGAGCGCGTTCAGCGTCGCCGACCGGCTGGTGTTCGGCATTCTGGTGCAGGACATCAAGGCCGAGTTCAAATTGTCGGACTTCGAGCTTGGCCTGCTCGGCGGGCTGGCCTTCTCGCTGATCTACGTGCTCGCGGGTTTTCCCGCCGCGCGGCTCGCCGACCGGTCGACCCGCAAGAACATCGTCGCGGTGGCGATCGGGTTCTGGAGCCTGATGACCGCGGCCTGCGGCACCGCCACGGGCTTCTGGACATTATTTGCGGCGCGCACGGGCGTCGGCGTAGGCGAGGGCTGCTCGGGCCCTTCCTCGCAAAGCCTTGTCGCGGATTACTTCACCCGCGGGGAGCTCGCCAAGGCGATGGGCTTCCTGACCATCGGCGCGAGCATGGGGACCGCCGGAGGGTTGATCATCGGTGGGCAGCTGGCCGAGATGTTCAACTGGCGCTGGGCGTTCATCCTCATGGGCCTGCCGGGACTGCTGCTCGGCGGGATCATCTACCTCACCGTGCGCGAGCCATTGCGCGGGCGCTATGCTCCGGCGGGCACGGACATGACGCAGCTGCCGCTGGGCCAGACGATCCGCAGCCTTTTGACCAACCGCGTGTTCATGGGGCTGGCGCTGGGCTGGGCGGTGCAGATCATGATCGGCTACGGCCTCGCCTTCTGGATGGCGGCGGTGATGCTGCGCCAGTTCCCGATCTCGACCGGC
>JANNWO010000122.1:0-6291 GCA_031408395.1 Sphingomonadales bacterium
CCGGTGTTCGGGCCGGAGGCCAAGCTGCAACTGGTCTATGCCGACGATGTCGCCGAGGCGGTCGCGGTCGCGCTCGAACACCCCGGCAAGCACGGCGGGCACACCTACGAGCTGGGCGGCCCCGAGCAGCTCAGCATGATGGCGATCCACGAACGCATCGCCGCAGCACAAGCGAGGAAGCGCACCTTCCTCGCCGTGCCGGACGGGATCAGCGCGGCCTTTGCCGCCATGCCGCTCACCCCGATGAGCAAGGACCAGTGGACGCTGCTGAAGCCCGGCAGCACCGTCGCCCCGGGCGCGTTGGGGCTGGCCGACATGGGGATCGAGCCCAAGGCGCTCGGGCAGTTCCTCGACAAGTGGATGCTGCGGTATCGCAAGCACGGGCGGTTTGGCGCGGCGAATGAGCGGGCCAAGGCGCGCAAGGGGTAGGCGCGCAAGGGGTAGGCTGGAGAGGGGATAGTCGCGCAGGGGGAAGTTGGGGGCGATCTTGCTGGCTGCCAGTCTGCTTGCCCTCGGAGTGTGCAGAAAGCTGCCACGTCTCTTCATCGCCGAGGATTACTATTTCGCCATTGTAGGCACCGTGGCCATGTGCGACGGCCATGATTGCCAAGGGGTCGGCCCCGCCGCGCGTCTGGAGCATGCAATGTCATTGGCACGAACCTCGGATTTGATGATCACGCCCAGCGGGGTGCGCCAAATGATCAAGCGTCGGGCGCAGGTGGTTCAATGAGCACCGCCGATACAGCGCCGGACCCCGCCGATCGCCCGGCAGGCGTTGAGCAGTTGCTTGGCACGACCGATCTCGCGAATGCGATGGAAAACGACCGCTTCAAGCAGTTTCTCGACCATATCCCGATCGCGATTGCGGTGGCTGAGCTGACGCCCGACGAACACATCGTCTACGCCAATATCGAATTCGAACGGCTGACGGGGAGCGCGGCGTCCGATGTCTTCGGCAAGGACTGGAGCATCTTCCCACCGGGTTCTGTTGCCGTCGACGGTGGCCTGCAATTGAGCGACGTGATCACCTCCGGCGAGGATTATATCGGAACATTCACGCTTGCGCGGGGCGATGAGCCCGTCGTGGTGGATGCATGGTCGAATGTGATTCAGGACGATGATGGCGCGCCGGTATTCCGCCTGCTGGCGCTGGCTGAGCTGGCACCGCGTGGCGACACCGATCAAACCGATTTGCAGCGGGTCATTCAGGAGCAGGATACGCTGCTGCGCGAATTGCAGCACCGGGTGACCAACAACCTGCAAATGATCACCGCTCTGATCCGGCTGGAATCCCGCACCATCCCCGATGGCTCGGCAATCGAGCGGTTTGATCGCCTTGCCGGTCGGATAGAGTCGCTGAGCCTGCTCTACCGTTCGCTATCCGAAACGGCGGACCGGACAACGATCGACCTCGGCATCTATCTCAGCGAAATCGCCTCGGCCGTGATGCGTGCGCACGCCGTGGAGGGCATCCATCTCGACCTGCAGGTCGACACCTGGCCGGTGTCGGTCAACGTCGCCATGCCAGCCGGTCTTGTCGTCAACGAGCTTTTGACCAACGCCCTCAAATACGCCTTTGAGGGCCGCAAGGGCGGGACGATTTCATTACATAGCCTCGTCGAAGATGGCGGCTGCCGCGTCGTCATTGCTGATGATGGCGTAGGACTTGCGGCCGATACCCAGTGGCCGAAGGCGGGTAAGCTGAGCGCGATGATCGTCCAGTCGCTTCGTCAGAACGCCAAAGCGAACCTCGAGGTCAAGTCCGCACCTGGAGAGGGTATGTGCGTGACAATCTTCTTCACGCGCGCCGATGCCGACAAGTAGCTGCATTTGCTACGTCGTCGGGATACCCCCCTGCGCCGGGAGGGGCGTCTGCCTCAACCCCATCGTCATCCCAGCGCAAGCTGAGACCTTGGGCGGCAAGCGTTGCCCTGTGAGGCCCTAGGCCCCAGCAATCGCCCTTCGGTTGTGCTTCGCAACCGCTGGGGTGACGGGAGTTTCGGGTATTGGGGCTGGAAGCCTTAAGCCAACGCGCTCTTATAAAGCGCCAGCAGATCCGCCTCGCCCTGACCCGCAGCCGCCGTGTTGTAGGCGGGGCTGTCGGGCACCATCCAGCCGTGATCGCCGGCGTAGACGTCGATCTTGGCCGGGCGCGCTGCTGCCGTGGCCGCCTCGCGCAGGGCGGTCTTGTCCGTGGGCGCCTTGGCGTCGTCATCCTGTGCGATGGCGATCAGCAGGCCTGCCTGCATCTTGGGGAACAGCGCGTGCGGGCTCATCGGGTTGCCGGGGCGCACCAGCCCGCCGCCGTGGAAGCTGGCTGCGGCCTTGATCCGGGGGCTGGCGGCTGCGCTCCACATCGTGAACGGCCCGCCCATGCAATAGCCCTGCGTGCCGATCCCGCGGGCTTGGCTGACGCCTTCCTGACGGTCGAGCCAGTCGGTGATCGAAGCGGCATCGCGCATGATCGCCTCAGCAGTGAGCTTGGCGCGCCACGGGCCGACCTTGCCGAAGCCGCCGCCCGAAATGAAGCCTGCGAAATCGGCGAACTGCTCGCCGGTGACGTCGCGGTAATAGGGGTTCACGACCAGCACGGCATAGCCTGCGCTCGCAAGGTTGCGGGCGATGTTGCGCTTGGCTTCGCGGATGCTGGCGATGTCGGGCCACAGGATCACCGCGGCGTGGCTGCCCTTGGTGGGTTGCACCAGAAAGCCGTCGAGGCGGCCATCGGCGGTCTCGAAATTGATGCCGCGTTCCTTGAGGCCCTTGCGCGCCGGTTGCTGCGCCTGGCTCTCACTCTCGCCCGAGGCACAGGCGGCGAGCGCCGCTGCACCGGTGAGCGCACCGAACTGGCGGCGGCTCAGCGTCTCGCGAGCCCAGTTCTCAAGCTGTTTTTCATCGCACATGATCCGCTTCTCCCGGCTGTATTGCAGGGGCTTACGACACTTCGAGAACCGGCGAAAGTGCGCCGCGTGCCGTTGACCCTGTGCCGGGCGGGTCCGTTCAGACGCGAATGACCGGCTCCAGTCGGCGCAGCGCCCATTCCGGCGTGCCGATGCCGATCTTCCTGTTCACCTGCTGGTGCTGTTCGAGCCACGCGGTCGCGAAATAGGTGTCGCTCGGGGCCGAACGCGCGTCGCCGCTATGGCGATCGATCACCAGCACCGCGTAGCCCTTCTCCGACAGTTGGCGGGCCTTGTCGCGCTCGGCTTCGGTCATCACCTCGTCGGCGCGCCAGAACACCACACCGGGATGCTTGCCGCTTACCGGCCGAACAAAAAAGGCCGGGGTGGGATTTGAAGGATTACCCATCGAAACTGCCTCGCTCACAGTCGTGAGCGTTGTGCGGGGCCTGTCGAGCAGCGCCATTCCGACCAGTCCGGTCCCCAGAACCGCCACCCCGGTCGTCATGCCGAATTGGCGGCGCGATACAGGCTTGCCCGAGCGATTGCTCGATGTTGAACGGTAAACCATTGATGTCCCCCCCGCTGGCCCGCGCACAATTCGCGCGCGGCGTTAATTGTCGTGTCGATGCCGGCTAAGGATATACTCAAATCAAGGCGATGGACAAGCGCCCAGTGGCCCGGCAACATGCGGCAAAAGAAAAACGGCCAGAGAGCCAAGGGGAGTGCGGGATTCATGGATGTCAAGCGGTGGGCTGTGGGTGCGGCGCTGTTACTTTCGGCGGGGGCGCTCGCCAATTGCAGCCAGATTTTCGGTGAGGGCGCGGGCGGGAGCGGTGAGGGCATCACCACCGCCATGCTGGTCGGTGCCGACGGCGACAGCGCGAACTGGATCAGCCACGGGCGCACCTATTCCGAACAGCGCTATTCGCCATTGGACGCGGTGAACCGCGACACGGTTGGCAAGCTCGGCCTCGCATGGTCCGCCGACATGGACACCGGGCGCGGGCAGGAAGCGACCCCGCTGGTGATGGACGGCAAGCTTTACCTCACTACCGCATGGAGCAAGGTGAAGGCCTTCGACGCCGCAACCGGCGCAAAGCTGTGGGAGTATGATCCCAAGGTCCCGGGCGAAACCGCGGTCAAGGCCTGCTGCGATGTGGTGAACCGGGGCCTTGCGGCGTGGGGCGACAAGCTGTTCCTTGGCACGCTCGACGGCCGGCTGGTCGCGCTCGACCGCAACACCGGGGCGACGGTGTGGGAGAAGGTCACGGTCGACCAGTCCAAGAGCTACACCATCACCGGCGCGCCGCGCGTGATCGATGGCAAGGTCATCATCGGCAATGGCGGCGCGGAGTTCGGGGTGCGCGGCTTTGTCGCGGCCTATTCCGCCGACACCGGCGAGGAGCTGTGGAAGTTCTACACCGTGCCCGAGGGTGACGAGGGAGCGGACGCGCCCGCCTATCTCCAGAAAGCGGCCGAGACGTGGAACATGGACGTGCTCGCTGCCAATGACGCGATCGGCGGCGGCGGGACGGTGTGGGATTCGATGGCCTACGACCCGGACCTTGATCTGCTGTATATCGGGGTCGGTAACGGCAGCCCGTGGAACCGCGCCTACCGCTCACCCGGCAAGGACGGGAAGGGCGAGGGCGACAACCTCTACCTCTCCAGCATCGTCGCGATCCGGCCCAAGACCGGCGAATATGTCTGGCACTACCAGACGACGCCGGGGGAGACGTGGGATTACACCGCCACCCAGCACATCATGCTCGCCGATATGGAGATCGAGGGGAAGGTCAGGAAGGTGCTGATGCAGGCGCCTAAAAATGGCTTCTTCTATGTGATCGACCGCGAGACGGGGAAGTTTATCAGCGCCAAGCCCTATATCTCGGTCAACTGGGCTACGGGCATCGATCCCAAGACGGGCCGCCCGATCGAGAACCCCGAAACCCGCGTCGACCAGACGGGAAAGCCCGCGCTGGTGATGCCGGGCGCGCTGGGCGGACACAACTGGCACCCGATGGCCTTCAGCCCGAAGGAGAAGCTCGTCTACATCCCGGCGTTCGAGGCGGGGATGATGTATGCGCCCGAAGCTAACTGGAAGCCCGACAAGGCGCGCGGCTTCAATGTCGGCTTCAACCTTGGCGCGGGCGATCTGCCGCCTGACGGAGGCTTCCGCAAGCAGGTTGCGGGCACCTTGCGGGGAATGCTGGTGGCGTGGGACCCGGTTGCGCAAAAGCCACGCTGGACTGTCGAGCATCCCGGACCGTGGAACGGCGGCTTGCTGGCGACCGGCGGCGGGTTGGTGTTCCAGGGCACCGCGGGCAGCGAGTTCAACGCCTATGACGCGGCCAACGGCAAGAAGCTGTGGAGCTTCGCCGCGCAGACCGGCGTGGTCGCGCCGCCCGTCACCTACACCGTCAATGGCGAGCAATATGTCGCGGTGCTGGCGGGCTGGGGCGGGGCCTATGCGCTGTCGGTCGACGGCGACCTGATCAAGCGCAAGGCGCCGGTGCGCAATGTCTCGCGCCTGCTGGTGTTCAAGATTGGCGGCACCGCCAAACTGCCGCCGCCGCCCGCGCTGGCCGAGCTCCCGCTCGACCCGCCGCCCAGCGTGGCCAAGCCGGAGCTGATCGCGGTGGGGCAGGCCAAGTACGGCCGCTACTGCGCGGTGTGCCAAGCGCCCGGCGCGGTCGGATCGACCGTGCTGCCTGATTTGCGCCGTGCCGGTTCGCTTGAAAGCGCCCAGGCGTGGAATGCGGTGGTCGAAGGCGGCATCCTCAAGGATAGCGGTATGGCGAGCTTCAAGGGCTCTTTGTCGAAAGACGAGATCGAGGCGATCCGCGCCTATGTCATCAAGCGCGCGAACGAGGACAAGGTGCTTGAGGCGGGTGAGAAGAAGATCGCCCGGAATTGACCAGCTCAGGCGACCCCGCCGATATCCGCAACTGGCAGCGGCGGGCGGACGGGATCACCACCTCGGGCAAGCTTGAGCCGCATGATCCGGCGCGCCTCGCGGCGATCGGCGTGCGCCATGTGGTGAACCTCGCGCTGGGTAGCCACCCCGAGGCGCTGGCGGGCGAGGCCGCACTGATGGCGGCGGCGGGGATCGCCTACACGCACATCCCCGTGCCCTTCGATGCGCCTTCGCCCGAGCACGTTGCCGCGTTGGCCGAGGCGCACGCCGCGAATCCCGGCCCCGTGCACGTGCATTGCATCATGAACTGGCGGGTGACGGCGTTCTTCTACCTCATCGACCGTGCGGCGGGCGTGCCGGAGCCCGAGGCCCGCGCGCAGATGGCGGCCGTGTGGAACCCGCTGGAGGATGAAAACGCCCCCGAGGTGTGGCGTGCGTTGCTCAAGGGGCAGGGCTGAGACCGTCTTTTTC
>JANNWO010000123.1:0-20558 GCA_031408395.1 Sphingomonadales bacterium
GTCCAGGTGCCTTCGAGCCGGGCGTGTTCCGCCGTGATCCTCAGGCCGATCCCTTGCCCCAGTTCGCGCCGCATCCCGGCGAAAAACGAGCTCAGTTGCCGCACCACGCCCAGTTCGTTCTCGGGGTAGCGCGATGCGCCGGCGATGAAGTAGTCCCGGTCACCTGTGTAATAGATCGCCCGCACGGCCCCGCCGACCTGCCAGTCCTTGCGCTCGTTACGCAGCAAGATCGCCTGTGCGGAGAATTCGAGCGGGGTGCCCCGCGGCGACAGGACCACGCCGGGAATGACCGCGATTCCGACGAAACTCGGGCGCAGGGCGGCGGGATCGGGCGTTGAATAGCGTGCGGCGCGGGCGTCGAGGGTGAGTTGCAATTGGGCGCTGATCCGCTGGACGATGCCTGCGTTCACGCCCCAATCTTCGCGCAGCGGATCGCCGCTGCTGGCCGAGGCCTGAACATAGACGCTGGTGTCTTTCGACAGCTGTTCGTCGTGGCGCAGCGCGCCGCGCACGTTCTTGAGGCCGGGGCGCGCGGTGCGCTGCACTTCGGCGGTTGTCACACCGGTCGCAGAGGTATTGAAGGCCGCGCCGGCGCTGGCGAGCGACCAGGCCTTGTCCTCTCCGCGCAGTTCCACGAAGGAAATCGAGCCGGAGGCGAACACCGACTTGATCGCCGGACGGTCAGCGGTCCAAACGGAGGGCGGCGCCGCGGGCGGCTCGGGTGCAGGTTGGGGTGGGGCGGTTTGCGCATTGGCGCAGGTGCTGCCTGCTACCGCGAGCCCGAGCGCGGCAACCGGTCCGGCAAAAGCTCCGCGCAAGCCGAAGGGCCGCGCGCTCATGCGGCCACTGCCATGCCCGAGGCGCGCAGCACGCCGGTACCGGAGCTCGCGATCAATGTCAGGGCCGCCGCACGCCGTTTCAGGCACAGATCGACCCGCAAGGCCAGTTCGCGCAAGTGGAAGGGTTTGACGATGTAATCGCTGATGCCCGCCGCAAGTGCGCGGTCCATCTCGCGTTCGGACGAGTTCGCAGTGACGAAGATCACCGGCATGCGCGCGGTCGGGCCCAGTGCCCGGACGGCGCTAAGGATCTCGAAGCCGGAACGCATCGGCAGCATGATTTCGGTCAGAACAAGCTGCGGAGCATGGCGCGTGATCGCCGCAATAGCCTCCTCGCCGTTGTCGCTCCTGAGGATTTCGTGCCCGTTCCGTTCAAGACATGAGGCGATGGTCTCACCGGCATATGCATCTGGTTCCGCTATTAAAATCCGCGCCAAAACGTGCCCCGCTGTCTCTCAGTATTTCTTCTAGGGCCGTGTTAACCAACTGTGGTGAACAATTGGTTGATCCATGGCTCCAACGGGAGGCACGATGCTCCGCCGCGCTAGAGTAAACGCGATATTTCACGAAGCTTATCAGACCGATAAATGATTTCATTCAATTGCATTGAGTGCAGCGAGCTGACTGACGAACCACATCGAATGGTGAACGCCGCATCCGAAAGGCCATTTCGTTCGGCGGCAAGCGACCCCGTTGCAATCGAGCCTGCGTTCGATCAGCAGGAGGGCAAGGCGGTGCAGGCCGTTTGGGCGCCGCAATGGGGGGGACCATGGAACAAGCTTCGCTGTTGCTTTGGGGACGCGATGTGTTGCTGGCGGTCGGCTGGGCCGCGCTATTGCTGGCACCGGCCGCGCGCTGGCTTTGCTGGTTCACCGCGCGCAGCTGCGCGATGCTGCTGGGCCTTTGCTGGGCAGTGCGGGCCTGGAACCAGTTCGGTTTCGCGCTTCCGGCTTAGCTCTGACAGGTAATGGCTGAAATTGGGTGGAGCCGTGCCAAGATTTCCCTGCTTTTTCGCCGCGGGCTGATGGGACGGCTGCATAATGTCCGCGTCACGTGGTCGCGGTACGGCACGCTTTTGCTCTGCCTCCAACCCTTGTTTCGAACGCGAGTACTGCTGGGGTATTTGACCAAGTACAGTTGCCATCTCGCCTTGCGTCGATCAACGTTGTCTGGCCGGAGCTGAGGTCACGATCTGGCCGAAGGAGAAACGCCGATGTTGATGCGCGATCTCGGGATCATTCCTGCACAGCAGGCGGGCGGAGCGAGCGATCAGGCCAGCCCCTATGTCAATCTCAGCCGCCGCAGATTTTTCGGCGGCGCGGGGCTCTTCGTCTTCGGCGTGACGCTGGTCGGTTGCTCGAGGTATGTCGAGCCCGAGATCGACGGAGACGCCTTCAACCTGAAAGACCCCGGCCCCAGCCCGCTCACCGAAGTGAAGGGCGGGGATGCCACCCCGGCGCTGTGGATCGCGATCGAGCGGGACGGCGCAGTCAAGATCACCTGCCACCGCTCGGAGATGGGGCAGCAGGTCTGGACCTCGATGGCGCAGATCGTGGCTGACGAACTCGAGGCCGATTGGGACAAGGTCGAAATCGTGCAGGCCGAAGGGCACGAACGCTATGGTGACCAGAACACCGATGGTTCGCGCTCGGTACGCTTCAATTTCCACCGCTTGCGGGTGGCGGGCGCTGCGATGCGGCAGATGCTGGTGGCGGCGGCTGCGCTTTACTGGAAGCTGCCGGTGGACCAATGCTCGGCCAAGGGCGGCCTCGTCAGCAACACCCAGAACGACGAAACTTTGTCTTATGGCAATCTGGCAGAGCTCGCCGGCAAGCTCGCCATTCCGGCGGAAGCCAACATCAAGCTCAAGACCCCCAAGGAATGGCGCTACATCAATGCCGAAATCCCGTCGCTGACGGTGCCGCGCATCGTT
Organism: Sphingomonadales bacterium; assembly: GCA_031408395.1. GTDB lineage: Bacteria > Pseudomonadota > Alphaproteobacteria > Sphingomonadales > Sphingomonadaceae > Erythrobacter. The sequence continues at coordinate 2,773 of JANNWO010000123.1, forward strand.
AAGGGGGACAGCACGTACGGGATCGACGTCAAGCGGCCGGGTATGGTCTACGCCGTGGTCGCCCGTCCGCCGCAGCTGTTCGGCCGTACTGGGAGCGTCGACGACACAAAGACGCTTGCGGTTCCCGGGGTGCTGAGCACCGTCCGCCTGCCCGATGCAAAACCGCCCGCGCTGTTCCAGCCGTTGGGCGGCGTGGCCGTGGTAGCACGTGACACCTGGGCCGCGATCGAAGGGCGGCGTGCGCTGGAGATAGCGTGGCAGAACGGCCCCAACGCTGGCTATAATTCCGAAGCTTATGCCAAGCAATTGCAGTCCACCGCACGCCGCAGCGGCAAGGTGCGCCGATCGCGCGGCGATGTCGGTTCGGCGCTCGCTTCGGCAAGCAAGCGGGTCACGGCCGAGTATTATGCGCCGCACCTCAACCAGTCCCCGATGGAGCCGCCGAGCGCGACGGCCGAGTGGGACGGCGACAGGCTCGAATGCTGGGCCTGCGTGCAGGACCCTCAAAGCACGCGCGACACCCTCGCCGAGGTGCTGGGGATCAAAAAGGAAAACATCAAGGTTACGCCGACCTGGCTGGGCGGTGCCTTCGGGCGTAAGTCAAAGCCCGATTTCGTGGTCGAGGCCGCGCTGATCGCTCGCGAAGTCGGCAAGCCTGTCAAGGTCACTTGGACGCGCGAGGATGATATCCAGCACGGCTACTACCATTCGGTCAGCGCGCAATATTGCGAGGCGGGGCTGGACAAGGACGGCACCTGCACCGCGTGGCTGCACCGGACGGTATTCCCCCCGATTAGCTCGACCTTTGACAATTCGGTGAACGAGCCGAGCGACGGCGAAATGAGCATGGGCGCGAGTGATGTGCCGTTTGCCGCGCCCAATCTGCGGGTCGAATCCGGAGATGCCAAGGGCCACCTGCGGATCGGCTGGCTGCGCTCGGTCGCCAATATCTATCACGCCTTTGCCGTGCAGAGCTTCGCTGCCGAACTCGCCCATGCCGCCGGGCGCGACCAGAAGGACTATCTGCTCGAACTGATCGGCCCGCCGCGCAAGGTCGACCCCGTGGCTGAGGGCGCCGTTTACGGCAATTACGGCGCTGAGCTGGCAGAATATCCGATCGACACCGGCAGGCTGCGGCATGTTGCGGAGAGAGCTGCGGCCATGGCCGATTGGGGGCGCAAGCTGCCCAAGGGCCGGGGCCTGGGGATCGCGGTCCACCGCTCGTTTCTGAGCTATATTGCCACCGTGGTCGAAGTGGCGGTCGGCAAGGACGGCGCGATCAGCATTCCGGGCGTGTGGCTGGCGGTGGATGCGGGGACCGTGATCAATCCGCGTCACGTGCGCGCGCAGATGGAAGGCGGCACGATCTACGGGCTGTCGAATGCGCTCTATGGTTCAATCACTGCGAAAAATGGCGCGGTCGTGCAGGATAATTTCCCGAGCTGGCGGCTGATGCGGATGGAAGAGGCGCCGCGCGATTTCAAGGTCGAGATCATCGTCTCCGACGCGCCGCCCGGTGGGGTGGGTGAACCGGCAACACCGCCCGCCGCACCAGCGCTCGCCAATGCGATTTTCGCTGCGACCGGGCACCGTCTGCGTACCCTGCCCTTGATCGGGGCGGACGGCAGCAAGCTTAAGCTGCCCACCGAGCAAAGCATTTAGGACTAGGAGGCGACCATGGCCATTACGCTCAATATCAACGGGACGTCCAAAGCCGTCGACGCCGCGCCGGGCACGCCCTTGTTGTGGGTGCTGCGTGATCATCTCGGGATGACCGGCACCAAGTTCGGCTGCGGGGTCGCGCAATGCGGGGCCTGCACCGTGCATGTCGATGGCGAGCCGACCCGCGCCTGTGTGACACCGCACGATTCGCTCGATGGCGCGAAGATCACCACGATCGAAGGCGTAGAAGGCACCGCGGCCGATGCCATTCGCAAGGCGTGGATTGCCAATGATGTGCCCCAGTGCGGCTATTGCCAATCCGGCCAGATCATGGCGGCGACTGCTCTGCTGCGGGACAACCCGGCCCCTGATGATGCGGCCATCGATGAAGCCATGAGCGGCAATCTGTGCCGTTGCGCGACCTACATGAGCATCCGGCGCGCGATCAAGGAAGCCGCGTCGATGGCCTGATCGCCGCAGCGAACACCTGCTGTGAGAAATGAAGTACCAAGCTGCGCGGAACCTTGATGGGACGCAAAGCAACCCCGGTTCGAACGACAGCTATTGGGCCGGTTGCCCAATGGCAGGTTCTGGCGCCAAATGGGCGGGGAGCCGGCATCACCGGTTCCGATTTTGCGTCTTCGACAGCCCGCTTCAACTACCCAGACTTGCCAGTGCTGCAAGGAGGCTGACTGCAAGCTCTGTCGCAGCGTTGCGCGCAGCGGCGCGATCCGCGGTGTCGGCGACCTCATAAGTATAGGCCGGGATCGCATAGCTGGCGTGGAACCAGTTCTTGGCCGTCCCGCTTCCCGGATTGGCATTGCGCGGTTCGATGGTGAACGGATAGCCCGCGAAGGCTTCCTCGCGCCCGCTCAGCCATGCGGCCAGGAATCGCTGCTGCGCTGGGCTGGCCTTGTCGCCTTGAACGTAGAACAGGTTACGCCCCGTCGAGTGAAAATCGACCATGAGCACCGGCCGCACGCCCTGGGGCAGAGCATCGAGCCACGCTTTGACGGCGCGTGTTTCAGGCTGGGTGAACTCCCCCCAATCGCGGTTGAGATCGACCGCGCCGCGATTGGCGCGCCAGTGCCCGCGCACCACGCCATCGGGGTTGAGCATGGGCACCACCAGCACCTGCACATCCCCCAGAGCATCGGCGCGCTCTGCCAGAGCATCGACGAAGGCCTCCATCGCGATGGCCCCGGTCACCTCGGGCGGATGCTGGCGGCCGAGCAGCACCACCAGCCGCGGTGCGTCCGCGCGGCCCAGCCGGATCGCCTTGATCGCCCGGCCATCATGCGAGGTGCCGAGCGTGAGCACCGGCGCGCCGCTCAATGCGCTCCATTCCTCGAGGTTCGTGTCGTTATCGCGCGGCGTGACAAGCTCCTGTGCGGCGACCAGCCCCTCGCCCGGCGGCAGGTCGAACCGCACAATTTCACCCTCGGCGCTCACTGCGGCGGGCAGTTCGCGCCATTTGTTGTCCGCCCCGCGCAGCTTGGGAGCATAGCGGTGCGACCCTTCGAGATAGCGCAGCGTTACCCGCACCGGGGCATCGCCGGTCGCCTTGTAGCGGAACGCATACCACGGGCTGGGATTGATCGGCGGGGCGTGCTCGGGGCTTACCAGCAGTGTGAAGTCGCGCGCACCGGTGATGGCGCAGGCGAGCGGCGGTGCTCCGGCAAAGTCGAAGGCGATGGTGACTGCGGCGGTCTGGCAGGTCTCTGCCGCCGCCGTCGTGGTCCCTATCGGCGCCGCAGGTCCCGCCGGGGGCGGCGCCGAAGCGCACGCCCCCGCCAGCAGTGCAAGCCCGGCCCACAGGTATCGCGGCAATATCCCCATGGGCCGGCAGGCTATCAGAAGGTCTTGCGCACTTCGACCCGGAACACCTGCCCGCGCGCCGAATGTAGCGCGCTGAAGAAGCCCAGCTCCTCGTCTGCGAGCGGCGGTGCCTTGTTGAACAGGTTGTTGATCCCGAGCCGGATGCGGGTGCCCTCCAGCGCGCCGTCCTCGAAGGTATAGGCCGCCGCGACGTTAAACGTCAGAAAGTCGTCGACGCGGTAGAAGTTGGCGTTGGGATCAGTCGAGACGATCGGCACGTCGCGGCTGACGCTGGTGTCCCAGACCTGCCCGACATATTGTGCGAAGAGCGACAGATCGACCGGCCCCATGCCCCAGTTGACCGAGCCACTATAGCGCCACTTGGGCCGCCCTTCGATCTCGAGCAGCTGGCCAAGCCCGCCGACCGTCACTTCGGCCGGCAGCACGCCTGCGGCGATCGCATCGAGCAGTTCCTGCCCGTTGGCCCCGGCCGACTGGACGAAGCTTTCCAGCCGCGCAGCGTTGAACCGCAGTCGGATGTCGCCGCCGCCAAAGTCGGGCACGTCGTAGAATACCCCGAAGTCCCAGCCCTTCGACACGCGGCTGTCGAGGTTGAGATAAGGATCGTTGACCAGCAGGATCTCGCCCGCAGGAGCAAGGCCGGTGCCCGTGAAGAGCGCGATCTGTTCTGCCGAGGGCGTGTCGCGGATCACCGCCGGATTGGTGCCGCCGGCAAGACGCCGCAGCAGATCGAGCGCGATGGCGTTGTCATCGCCGAAGGTGCCGACGAGGCCGGACTGCTTCACCCGCCAGTAGTCTGCCGTCAGGGTCAGACCGGGGATGAAGCCGGGTTCGAGCACGATGCCGAGGTTGATGCTTTCGCTGTCCTCGGGTTCGAGCTGATCGGTGCCCGAACGGAAGCTGATCACCCCTTCGCCCGGGCAGATGCCGAGGTTGGCGAGCTGGCCCTTTGCGACCTGCGCCTGACAGGTCACGAAGTCATCGCGGGTATTGGACCGGGTGGTGCCTTCGTCGTTGACCTGCACGAGGTTGGGCGCGCGGAAGCCCCGCGACCAAGCGCCGCGGAAGGTGATGCCGGGGATGGTCGTCCACGACAAGGCAGCGCGCGGCACGACGGCGGTCTGGTCGATGTCGCGGAAATGCTCCATCCGGCCGGCGAGCTGGAGGTTGAGCGCGGACACCAAGGGAATGTCCATATCCTCGCTCACCAGCGGGACAAAGGTTTCAGCAAAGGCCGACCACACATCGCGCGTACCGTTGGTATCGGGCGAGGGGCTGGTGCCGACAACATCGCTGCCGAAGGTGACGCCGGGAATGACGCTGTCGGCCCAGGTGATGGTGCCATCAAGCCGGGGGTCGCGATCGTCAAAGAAGGTCTCGCGCCGCCATTCGATTCCCGCCGCGATGCCGACATCGCCGCCGGGCAGGGTCAGCAGGCTCGCGTTGCTGACCTTGAAATCAGCGAGTGCGAGGCTGGTGCCGCCCTTGCGGAATACGCTGATGCGGAACGGATCGATGGCGCTGGAGGGGTTGGGGGTGCAGTCGCCATTCCCCGGATCGCCGGTCACACAGCCGCCGTTGAAGGGGTTGTAGGCATCGGGCGTCGAGCGGTTGATCGCCTGCTGGAGCAGCGTCAGCGAGACGCGGTTGCCTTCAAGATCGGTGGTCTTCGCCTCGGAATAGACGAAACCGGTGTCGAAATCCCATGATCCGAAATTGCCCTTGAGCCCGGCGACGAGGCGATAGGAGTCCTTGTCGACCGACACCGAACGGTTGCCCGCATCGACGAAGCGGTATCGCTCCATGATTACGTCCGCGCCGGTGGTGGGGATGGTGTTGCCGGGGATGCGGTTGGGGTTGGCTGCGCCGCCCGGGAAAGTCACCGGGCCAAAGGGGTTCCAGTAGGCATTGCGGCTGATCCCAACGGGCACGGCGCTCAGGATTGCGGCCGGCGTGATGTTGCGATCGCTTTCGGAACGGTAGTAGCTACCTTCGAAATAGGCCTCGAGGATGCTGGAGAATTCATAGTTCAGCAGTGCCATCGCGTTGTAGCGGGTCTTTTCGCTGATCAGGGTGGTGCCGAAATTGGTGTTGTAACGCACCGGCACATCGGGCGTGATGCCGGGGCGGGCGCACAATCCGTTGCCCAGCTGGATCACGCAGCCGGTCTGGCTGGAAGGCTGGAGGTAGAAATCGTCATCCGCGAGCGGCGTGCGGTTGGTGGGCGCCTGAATGTCGAACTGGCCGAACGGGCCAAAGGTGTTGCGATTGTTGAACTGGGTGTCGCCTGCAAAAGGCGTGCCCACCACCAGCGGTCGGCGATCATCGTCGGCAGAATAGGCGCGCCCGGATGAAGGCAGGCCGGTTTCGTGAAAGTAGCCGCCATAGACCGTGAAGTTGGCCTTGCCCCCGGCAAAGTCGAAGCCGTATCCGCCCGCAACCGACGTGGATTCAAGGCTGGTGGCTGCCGAGGTGCGCCATTCGCCCTCGATGAAACCGCCCTTGCGGTTGCCGCGCAGCACGGTGTTGACAACGCCCGCCACCGCATCCGCGCCGTAGATTGCCGAAGCGCCGTCGCGCAGCACCTCGATCCGGCGCACACTGCCCGGCGCGATTTCGTTGGTGTCGGGGCTGACCACGGGCACCAGCAACTCAGTCTGGAAACCGGGGTTCAGCACCATGCGCCGCCCATTGATCAGCAGCAGCGTGTTGCCGGTGCCCAGATCGCGCAGGTTGATCGACGCGGCATCGCCGCGCGCGTTGTTGACGCTGGTGTCGTTCTGCTCGTTGAACGCGACCCCGCCCGCCTGCGGGATGGAGCGGAACAGCTCGTCACCCGATGTCGCGGCGACGTTGGCGATGTCGATCTCGTCGAGGACGGTCACAGGCAGCACATCGTTGATCTTGGCCCCTTGGATCTGGGTGCCGGTGACGATGATCTCGCGCGAGACATCTTCCTCGGGCGCGGGCGCGGCGGGATCGGCCTCTTGGGCATGGACGGCGGTGGCGGCGATCAGGCTGCCACCGCACATCAGGACGAGCCTGCTCACAAACTTCCTCGACATGGTTATTCTCCCCGTTTTTCTATGATTTGAAGTGATTGTGCCCAGTGGGCGAAAAGCCCGGGCCATTGGCTGATGACCTGTTCAGGCTTGCCCAGGCCCCAGCCGTGCCCGCCATCGCGGAACAGGTGCAGCTCCGCACTTGCCCCTGCAGCAATGAGGGTCTGGAACAAAAGGATGCCGTGCCCCGGCGGTGTGGTCGGATCGTCGGCGGCAGCGAAGATGATGGTCGGCGGCGCGTCCTTACTCGCGTAAGTGTCGAGCGACCATGCCGCCTCGGCCTCGGGCGTGGCCTTGTCACCCACGATCTCGCGGCGGGTGCGGGTGGTGTCGTAGGGCTTGCGCAGGGTGACGACCGGAAACAGCAGCACCGCAAAATCGGGCCGGGCTGAGACATGCTCGTAACGGTCCGTCCCGGCATAGAGCGCGCGGGCTGGTTGGTAGGCGGTGAAGCCGGCAAGATGCCCACCCGCCGAAAAGCCCATGATCCCGATCCGTCGCGGGTCGACCCCGAACTCGCCCGCGCGGGTGCGGATGATCTTCATCGCCCGCTGGGCATCCATGAAGGGCGCGCTCGAATCCCATCCGTCGTTCGGCAGACGGTAGATCAGTTCAAACACGGTGAAGCCCTGCGCGCTGAGCCACTCTGCAGCCGGCGTGCTCTCCTTCTTGAGCTGGATGCGGAAATAGCCGCCGCCGCCCGCCACCAGCACTGCCGCGCCATTGGGCACGGCCGGTCGGTAGACGCGCATCCGGGGCGCCGCGATGTTCGAGACCGCGCCAAGCCCGCTGCCTTCGGTGCCGATCTTTTCCTCGCCGGTGACCTTGCCATCGCCCGGCGGGGTGCCCGGCCACAGGCGGATTTCCTCCAATACGGCGGGCTGCTGCGCGGTGAGCGGCAGCGCCGGGGCCAGTAGCCCGAGCGCGGCAGCCAGCGCGATGAGGATGCGGCGGATCACGGCGCTTTGTCCGCCAGAACTTCTGCGATTGTCTCGCTCACCGGGCCGCTGCGCTCGTGGCGCTCGATGTCCTCCTCGGGGAGCGGCATCGGCGTTCCTGCCAGCGCCGCCATCAGCCGTTCGCGGTCCAGCGCGCCTTCCCAGCGTGCGACCACGATCGTCGCCACCGCATTGCCGACGAAATTGGTCAGCGCGCGGCATTCGCTCATGAAGCGGTCGATGCCGAGGATCAGCGCCATGCCTGCGACCGGCACGCCCGGCACGACTGACAGCGTCGCCGCAAGGATCACGAAGCCGGAACCTGTCACCCCAGCAGCGCCCTTGGAGCTGATCATCGCCACCAGCACCAGCGTCAGCTGCTCGCCAAGGCTCAGCTCTACCCCCACCGCCTGGGCGATGAACAAGCTGGCCAGCGTCATGTAGATGTTGGTGCCATCGAGGTTGAACGAATAGCCGGTCGGCACGACCAGCCCGACCACCGCCTTGCGGCACCCGGCGATCTCCATCTTTTCCATCAGGCTCGGCAGCGCGGCTTCCGACGAGGAGGTGCCCAGCACCAGCAGCAGTTCTTCGCGCAGGAACCGGATCAGCGCGAAGATCGAGAAGCCATTGAACCAGCCGACCAGCCCCAGCACCACCAGCACGAAAAACAGCGAGGTGAGGTAGAACGTCGCCACCAGCGCGGCGAGATTGGCAAGGCTGCCGATTCCGAATTCTCCGATGGTGAAGGCCATCGCGCCGAACGCCCCGATCGGCGCCAGCTTCATCAGCATATGCACAAGCCGGAACACCACCGCGCTGAACGAGGCGAGCACATCCATCACCAGATCGCTGGCCGGGCGGGTCATCGCGATCGCCACCCCGGCAAGGATCGCCACCAGCAGAACCTGCAGGATCTGACCGTCGGTCACCGCGCTGAACAGCGTGTCGGGGATGATGTTGAGCAGGAAGGCGCTGATGCTCTGCGCTTCCGCCTTGTCGGCATAATCGGCGACGGCGGCGGTATCGAGGGTAGCAGGATCGATGTTCAACCCATCGCCGGGGCGCACCACGTTGCCGACCACCAGCCCGATGATCAGCGCCAGTGTCGAGAATGTCAGGAAATAGGCAAAGGCCTTGCCCGCAACCGAGCCGACTGCCTTCATGTCGCGCATCCCGGCAATGCCGGTCGCGACTGTGAGGAAGATAACCGGGGCGATGATCATCTTCACCAGCTTGATAAAGCCATCGCCCAGCGGCTTCAGCGACGCGCCGAAATCGGGGAACAGGTGGCCGACCAGCGCGCCCAGCGCGATGGCGGTCAGCACCTGCACGTACAGCTGGCGATAGATCGGCGTCTTGGCCGGCGAGGCGGTGGCCCCCGGTGTGATGGCTGCGTGCGAACCCATCGGTCGCTGTTCCCCCGGCATTGAACTCTTCAATTCGTAGGATCATCCGGGGGCGGGGCAACAGCAAGCCCATCGACCGAATATGACAAAGTGTCGTAATTCATGCAGTTGCTTGACATAGAGCGGGAAACTGTGCGGAAATCCGCACAAATTCCTTGCGCCCAGTGCGGATAAGCGCACACAACCTCGTCCGGAGAGGGAGGGCAGGTTGCGGCGGGGCAGATTGGGGCGCTGGTATCTGGTGGCGGTCGTGCTGGTGGCCGTTGGTTTGCTGGCAGCCTTGGCTATGCTGGTCCTTGATCGTGTCGTGCGGGTCAGCGCCCTCGCCGAGACCCGTGCTCAGGCGACCAGTCAGGCGTCGATTCTGGCCGCCGGGCTGGAGAGCGAGCTCAACAAGTTCAGCCTGGTGCCGCGCGTTCTGGCGGTCGATCCCGAAGTCGCCGAGCTGCTGAGCGGCGAAGGCGGCGGGAGCGCCGTGCTTAACCGCCGCCTTGCCGCGCTCGCCGAGCAGACTAATGCCGCCGCTATCTATCTGATGGATGCGCGCGGGAACACGCTGGCAGCGAGCAACTGGGACCGGAAAGACAGTTTCATCGGCTCAAACTATGGCTTCCGCGACTATTTCAGTGGGTCGTTGAAGGATGGCACTGCGAGTGAATTCGCGCTCGGAACGGTCAGTCGCCGCCCCGGACTTTACCTTGCTGAGCGGGTCGGTCCTGCGAGCTCGCCGCGCGGAGTGGTGGCGGTGAAGGTCGAGTTCGACAGCCTTGAGGCCAAGTGGCGTGATGCCGAAGACGGCGTATTCGTGACCGATGCTGACGGAATTGTGCTGCTCGCGAGCGACCCGGCATGGCGCTTTCGGGCGACGGACAATGATGCAGCGCGCAAGCTGCCGCGGAATCCGGCGCGCGATACGATGCGGTTTGGTGCGGCCGAGCTCAAGCCCTTTGCCCTGCCTGGCGGCGGTGCGGGCTCGCCGGTTCGCATGATCGAGAAGATCCAGCCGATTGCGCCGACGGGGTGGGAACTGCACCTGCTCGCCGATCCCGTGCCGCGCCTGTCGGTCGCGCTCGCCAACGGGCGGCTGGCCGGGGTGATCGTGCTAGCATTGCTGGGGCTGGCGGGTGCGGGGGGATATCTGTGGCGGCGTCAGCGCCAGGCCCGCGCCGCCGCCGAGATCACGGCGCAGACCGCCACATTGCGCGAACAGTTGCAGCAGGCCAACCGGCTCGCCACGCTCGGGCAGGTCACCGCCGGGCTGGGCCACGAAATCCGCCAGCCGCTCGCCGCGATGCGCGTTTATGCCGAGAATGGGGGACGCCTGCTGGCCGCTGATCGTCCGGCGGAGGCGGCGGCCAATTTCGAAAAGATCGCCCAGCTGGCCGGGCGGATCGGCGAGATCACCGACCAGCAGCTCTATTTCAGCCGCCGCTCGGCCGAGGAGCCGCGCGAAATCCGGCTGGCCGAGGTGATCGACGGTTCGCTGCTGCTGCTGCGCGACCAGATCCGGCACAAGGGCCTGACGCTGGAACGACCCGCCGCAGACCTCGCCGCGACCACGGTTTGCGCCCGCCATGTCCAGCTTGAACAGGTGCTGGTAAACCTGTTGCAGAACGCGGTGCAGGCGTGTGCGCCGGGCGGGCAGATCGTGCTGGCGATCACCACGAGCGCACAGACTGCCTGCCTGAGCGTCACTGATGACGGGCCGGGCGTCAGCGCCGAGGTCCGCGACACCCTGTTCCAACCCTTCGTCACTTCCAAAAGCGACGGGATCGGGCTGGGCCTTGCCATCGCGCGGGACATCATGCGCCAGTTGGGCGGCGATCTCGTCCACCGGACTACCGCCGCGGGCGCGTGCTTCATCATGGAGATACCCATCGCATGAGCACAGTCACTCCCCCACTTCGGGTTGCGCTGGTCGAGGATGATCCCCCCTTGCGCGATGCCACGATGCAGACGCTCGCGCTCGAGGGGGCCGAGGTGGTGGCCTTCCCCGATGCCCGGGCGGCGCTCGCCTGGCTTGATGCCGATTTTCCAGGCGTGGTGATAAGTGATGTGATGATGCCGGGGATCGACGGGATTGAATTCTTCGCGCGGCTGCGAGAGATCGATCCCGATCTGCCGGTCATCCTCACCACCGGCCACGGCGACATCGCGATGGCGGTGGCGGCAATGAAGAACGGGGCGGCCGATTTCCTGACCAAGCCCTATGCATCGGCCGATCTGATCCGCGCGGTGCGCGCTGCCAGTGCGCGGCGCGGGCTGGCGCTCGAAAACCGGCGACTGCGGGAGGAGGCCGGGCGCAGTGTCGGTCTCGCGATTCGAGGCTCCTCTCCTGCGGCAGAGCGGCTGCGCTCGGTGATTGAGGGGGTCGCGCGCTCGGATATCGACGTGGTGCTGACCGGCCCGCCCGGCACCGGCAAGAGCTACGGCGCGCGGCTGATCCATGACCTCAGCCCGCGCCGCAGTCGGCCCTTCGTGGTGGCCGATGCCGGGGTGCTGGCCCACGAGGATGCCGAACTGCTTCTGTTCGGCCGCGATCCGGGTGCTGGACAGTCGGGCGGGGGTCTCTCCCGCACCGGACTGATCGAGCGCGCTAATGGCGGGACGCTGTTCCTCGACGAAATCACGGCAGCGAGCAGCGTGCTGACCACGCGGCTCGCCTCGCTGATGGAGAAACGCGAGGTGTGGCCGATTGGCGCAGCCCAGGCTCGGCGGCTCAATATCCGCATCATCATCGCCCGCCTGGACGAGGATCCGCGCGATAGCGACCGCGATCCGCTTTGGCACCGACTGGGCGCGGTGCAGATTGACTTTCCCCCACTGGCCGAACGGCGTGAGGATGTGCCCGAGATATTCCGCCTTTTCGTCGCGGCCTACGCGCGAGAAACGGGCCTGCCGGCACCGCTTATCGGCGAGGCGCAGTGGCGGCATATCCAGTCGCATGAATGGCCGGGCAATTTGCACGAGCTGAGCGGTTATGCGCGCGCTTTCGTACTGGGCCTTTCGGAGATCGACACGCCCGGCGCATCGCTCGCGAGGCAGCGGCCCTTGCAGCAGATCGTAGCCGATTTCGAACGGACAGTGCTTGACGACGCGCTGCGCCAGTGCCGGGGCGACATCGCGAAGCTGCAGTGCATGCTGAAAACACCGCGCAAAACGATCTACGACAAGCTGGCGAAATATGATCTCAAGCCCTCACACTTCCGTTGAACGCAGTGCGACCAGCCGGATTGGCTATGAAATGAGACACGCTCCCCCCTTTGCCCGGCTGCTCCGCACGCTGATGGCGCTCACGCTTCTTGCCGGGCTGGCGATGCCGATTGCTGCCACCGCTGCCGCAGAGCCAGCGGCCGATACGGGCCGTGGTCGCTTTGTCTTCTCCGGCTGGGAAGGGCCGCCGCTGCCGGTGTGGTATCAGCTGCCCGAACAGGTCGCGGCCAATACCCCGGTGTTGGTGGTGATGCACGGCGTGAACCGCGATGCTGATCGCTACCGCGATGAATGGGCGCAGCTTGCGCTGGCATACCGCCTGATCGTGATCGTCCCGGAGTTCGGCCGCGCCGACTTTCCCGGCTCAAACGGCTACAACACCGGCTTCTTCGCCGAGGCCGACGGAACCCTGCGCCCCCGTAGCCTTTGGTCCTTTGCCGCGATCGAGCCGCTGTTTGACGAGGTTCGCCGCCGTTTCGGCACAGACGTGCAGCGCTACACGCTCTATGGCCATTCAGCCGGCGCGCAATTCGTCCATCGCTATGTCATGTTCATTCCCGAAGCGCGGATCGAACAGGCGATCACCGCCAACGCCGGATGGTACACCATGCCGGACCCTGCGGTTGCCTTCCCTTATGGGACCAAGGGCGCGCCGATCACCGACGAGACGCTTGCGGCCGCCTTAGGGAAGCCGCTGACGGTGCTGCTCGGCACGGCTGACACCGATACCGCCGATCCCGATCTGCGCACGACGGCCGAGGCGAACCGGCAAGGGCCGCACCGCTATGCTCGTGGGCAAAGCTTTCATGCCAAAGCGCGCGCGCTCGCGGATCGGTTGGGGACGCCGTTCGGCTGGAGGATCGAATTCGTCCCCGGCGTTGGCCACACGAACGGCCTCATGGCGAAGGCTGCAGTCAAACTCATGGTAGAGCGCCGCCAAGAGTAACAGAAGTAAGGTGATATCTGTTCTCGGCGGGCTTCCGAGGTCTGGGCCTTGACCTGCCCTAACCTATCGCGCCCATTCCGCCAGCACGGTGTATTTGCTCTGACCGGGCCGTCATGACTTCTGCGGCCGGGGCAGGGCAAAAAAATCGGTCGGCTTGCTCTATGCCCTGAGGTGCGACATCTAGAACATACTACAAGCCAGGGGGTGGTTTAGATGAAAGCTTTTCTTCTCAGCGCGGGCAGCGTGCTCGCTGTGATCGCGGCACCGGCCTTGGCCGAAGAGGGCTATTATCAGCACCCCGCGGCCAGCGGCGATGTGCTGGTCTTCGCCAGCGAAGGCGATCTGTGGCGCACCGCGCGCAACGGTGGGAGCGCAGTCCGCCTTACCAATGACGAGGGCGAAGAAAGCGAGCCTGCAATCTCGCCCGATGGCAAGCTGATCGCCTTCACTGCGAGCTACGATAGTGATCGCGACATCTATGTCATGCCGGTGGCAGGCGGACGGCCCCTGCGCGTGACGTTCGAAGGGGGCTTCGTGCGCACCATCGGTTGGACCCCCGATGGACGCGTCATCTATTCTTCGGCGCTCGCGGGCGCAGGCCAGGGCGAGGTGCTCTACACCGTCGATCCGGCCGGCGGCGAGGCCGCCGCTGTGCCCTTGTGGCGGGCCAATGACGCGACTTTCGGAGCGGACGGCCGGACGCTGTTCTTCACGCGTAGAGGCCTTTATGCCCGGGCGCGCGACAATGCCGTGCTCTATCGCGGCGGCGGCATGGAACAGCTGTGGCGTTGGCAGACAGGTTCGGGGAGCGAGGCGGCACAACTGCTTGCCGATTTCGGCGCGCCGATCCGGATGCCGATGGCATCTGGTGGCCGGATCTATTTTATCTCCGACAAAAGCGGCAAGGACGCGGTGTGGTCGGTCGCCGAGGACGGGAGCGGCGTGCGCCAGGACTCGCCCGAACTGGCTTTCCCCGTGCTCCAGGCCAACATCGATGGCGGCGACGTGTTCCTGCAGAACGGCGCAGACCTCCACGTCTTCTCGACCAGCGCAAGCACGCTGCAAAAGCTTGCGATCGACCTCGTCACCGACCGCGAGCAGACCCGCGTGCGCGCCATTGACGATCCGCTACGCTGGCTCGAGGCCGCACGTATCTCTGCATCGGGTGAAATGGTGGCTGTGACCGCACGCGGGCGGGCCGCACTGGCTGCACCTGGCCAATTACGGCGCATCGAATTGTCGGTGCCGCTGACCGCGCGTGCGCGTCAGGCGGTGCAGGCGCCCGGTGGCAAGAAGGTTTACATGGTGCTCGACCAGGGCGACCGCGGCGACATCTACGCTATGCCCGCTGACGGAACCGGAGCGCCCGTCGCGGTGACCAAGGGCTATGATGCACACATCTGGTCCTTCGCTATCGCACCCGATGGCAAAACAATCGTGGTTTGGGACAAGCAAGCGCGGCTGCAGAAGGTCGATGTTGCCACGGGCCGCGTGACATTGCTCGCTCGTAACGAGAGCGGCGGGGACGATGCGTTCAGTGACCTCGCTTTCGCCCCGGATTCGAGCCACATCGCCTATGCCGAGATCGCGATGACCAACGGCGGCAACACGTCCGACATCATGATCCAGAACCTTGCCACGGGAAGCCGCGTGCAGGCGACGTCGGGCAAGTACAACAACTACGCCCCGACCTTCGCGCATGACAGTGCATGGCTCTATTTCCTGTCCGACCGCAATTTCGCTCCCGAGCCTGGAAGCCCGTGGGGCGATCGCAATATGGGCGTGGCGTTCAGTGACCGCGGCGAGGCCTATGCACTCCAGCTCGATCCCGCAGCACCCTTCCGGATGCGGGAGGACAACGAACTGAGCCGCTCTGCCGCACCGGACAAGGCGGATGCCGAAGCGGAGGCCGAGACCGACAGCACCGACGCCAAGGGCGAGGACAAGGACAAGGGCAAGGATAAGGATAAGGGCCAGAAGGCCAAGCCCGCTCCGGCCAAGGCGACGATCGTGCTCGATGGCGTTGCCGCGCGGCTTTACAAACTTCCGGTCAAGGCAGGGGTCGAGGGGCTGCTGCTCGCCAACGAGAAGTTCCTCTATACCCGGCGCGGCGAGGACCTGGTCTCGATCGCGATCGACAAGAAAGACCCGCGCGAGGAGGTCTTCGCGCCCGGCGCAAAGTCGATGGAGTTGTCCGCCGATCGGCAGAACGCGTTGGTGGTGAGCGGCCTTCCTGGCAAGCCTTTGCTGGCTCTCGTTCCGGCTGACCGCAAGCTGCCCGAAAAGCCCGCGGCCAATCAGGTGCGGCTCGGCGATTGGCGGCTGACTATCGATCCGCGCGCAGAATGGCGCCAAATGTTCGTCGACGCGTGGCGACTGCGCCGCGACTTCTTTTACGACCCGGCCTTGCGGGGCGTTGACTGGAACGCGGTACGCGCCGCGCGCGAGCCGTTCCTTGACCGGATCGGCAGCCGCTCGGAGCTCGACGCCGTGCTGGCCGAAATGTCCTCGCAGGTCGGCGCTTTGCACAGCCAGGTGGGCGGCGGGGAGCTGCGGGTCGACCGCGAAAATCCGGCAATGGCCTTCCTCGGCGCGGCCGTCACGCCTGTGGCTGAGGGCCTGCGGATTGACAGCATCCTGCGCGCCGAGGCCGATCTGGTGTCACAGCTCCCGCCGCTGCGCCGCCCGGGCGTGGACGTTAAGGCAGGCGATGTGATCCGGCTCGTCGATGGCCGCCCGGTCGCCAGCCTCGCCGATCTGCAATTGGCGCTCGCCACCAAGGCCGGGCAGCAGGTCAGGCTCGACCTGACCCGCGGCGTGCGCAAGCTGAGCGCGGTCGTCGAACCGATGACGATGGATGGCAATCGGTCGGCGAATTACAGCGACTTTGTGCAGGGCAAGCGCGCCGAGACCGAAAGGCTCTCGGGCGGCAAGATCGGTTATCTTCATCTGCGCGCCATGGGGCCGGATGACGTTGCCAGCTTTGCGCGCGATTATTTCCCGCAGCTGGACAAGCAAGGCCTGATCATCGACGTACGCGGCAACAGCGGTGGCAATATCGACAGCATCATCATCGGCATGCTGATGCGCAAGGCATGGGCCTTCTGGGCCAACGCCAACGGCACCGGACTTCCCACCACCAACATGCAGAATGCCTATCGCGGGCATATCGCGGTGCTCATCGACGAGCGCACCTATTCCGACGGGGAGACCTTCGCGGCCGGGATCAAAGCGCTCGGAATAGCGCCGCTGGTAGGCACGCGAACGGCGGGGGCGGGGGTGTGGCTGTCGGATCGCCCTTCGCTCGCCGACGACGGCATCGCGCGCACCGCCGAGAGCCCGCAATATGCGATCGATGGGCGGTGGATCGTGGAGGGCCTAGGCGTGGCGCCGGACGTGGAGGTGGAGAACATGCCGCACGCTGCTTTCAAAGGCACGGATGCGCAGCTCGAGGCGGCGGTGGGCCTGCTGAGCAACGCGATCGCGCGTGAGCCGGTGCCGGCGCTGAAGCCGCAGCCACTCGCGCCGCTCGGTACGCCTGCACAGGATGTAACGGGATCAGGCCGCAACTGGTAGCGAGGAGAATGCAAGCGAACTGCGCACCGCTCTCGGGCGTTCGTCTTGCGAGGTAGGGTGCCTTCGCATCTTGGTGCGAAGGCATATTTGGTGCCCAGAAGAGGACTCGAACCTCCACGCCCTTGCGAGCGCCAGCACCTGAAGCTGGTGCGTCTACCAATTCCGCCATCTGGGCACGGTTGCTTCCGGTCATCGCTGCCGGAGGCTGGGTAGGGGCGGGCGATTAGCGGGGGGTGGGGGGTGCTGTCAATGCAAAGTTCGCCGATCGCCGCGATCGGGATGTTTCACGTGAAACAGTCCCGCGATGAGCGGTCTGACGGGGGTCTAACAGGGGTCTAGAGGGGGTCTAAACGCCTCTCGAGGGGGTCTGGACGGGGTCCAAACGCGTCTGGCTACGGTCTGAAACGCCCCCGCCGTGCGCCGGAATCGGGCAAGCGGCATTCTCGCGCGAGCGAGCGCCGCCGCCGCCGCCCCGCTCCCTCCGCGCAATCGCAACCATCGCCCCCATGCCGACCATCGCACCCCTTGCTTGCGCAGCCCCATTGCCGCAAAGCGCATCGCACCCCTTGAAGCCCCCTCACGAGCGAACGAGCACCCCCCAAATGCCCTCCTCTCCCCCCCAGTCCCCGACCCGTTCACCCCTGTCCGGCCAGCTGGTCACGATCTTCGGCGGCACCGGATATATCGGCAACTACGTCGCGCAGAGCCTGCTCTCGCGCGGCGCGCGCGTCCGGCTTGCCAGCCGCGCGCCGAGCAAGGCGCAGAGCCTCAAACCGCTCGCCAATCTCGGCCAGCTCCAGCTGATGCCCTGCGACATCACCCGCGAGGAACACGTCGCCGCCGCGCTCGAGGGTGCGCATTACGTGGTGAACCTCGTCGGGGCGTTCTCGGGCGACCTGAACAAGCTGATGGGTGAGGCCCCCGGCACCATCGCGCGGCTTGCCCAAGCAGCCGGCGTCACCGCGCTCGTCCATGTCAGCGCGATCGGCGCGGACGCCGCATCGCCCACCCAGTATGCGCGCGGCAAGGCGCTGGGCGAGGAGCGGGTGCGCGCCGGCTTCCCCAAGGCCACCATCCTGCGCCCTTCGATCGTGTTCGGGCAGGACGACCAGTTCATCAACCTGTTTGCCGGGATGATCGA
>JANNWO010000124.1:0-10395 GCA_031408395.1 Sphingomonadales bacterium
GCGGCGGCTTGCGGGTTTTCAACCTTGAAGGCCGCGCCGCCCAGCGATTCCACGAAGTCCACCGTGCTCCCGGCGATCAGGTCGAGGCTCATCGGATCGACCACCAGCCTCACGCCGTCCGTCTCGCTCACGCTGTCGTCCGTATCGGCCGCATCGGCGAGATCGAACTTGTACTGGAAGCCTGAACAGCCCCCGCCCTCGACGGCAAGCCGCAGGATCGCCGGGCGCGATTGCTTCTCCGCAATCAGCGCTATGCGCTTGGCGGCGGAAGGGGTGAGGATCAGGGGTTCTGCGCTCATGAGCCTAATCTAAGGCTTGGCGCTGCGTTCCTCAAGCCGTCAGCCTGCCTGAATGTAATTGCGAAGCGCTTCGGCCTCGCCCTGAACCTCGCCCATCTTGTGTTTCACAAGGTCGCCGATCGAGATGAAGGCGACCAGCTCGCCGTTCTCGACCACCGGGAAGTGGCGGAAGCGGCGGCGGGTCATCATGCCCAGTGCCTCGTCGACGGTGGTGGCAGGCTCGACCGTGATCGCGGGCGAGGTCATGATGGCCTCGACCGGCAGATCGAGGCAGTCGCCCCCGTGCTCGGCCAAGCGGTAAATCACGTCGCGTTCCGAGACGATGCCGACCACCCGGCCGTCGCGCATCACCGGCAGCGCGCCGATGCGCTGGGTGGCGAGGATGCGGACCACTTCCGATACGGGCGTGGTGCAATCGCAGGCGACGATGTCGGATGGGCCGCGTTGGGCGATGATACGAGCGATAGTCATGGACGTGCTCCCTCTCTCAGGCGGGCAAAGTGCCATGATTCCCGGCAAAAGGCGAATCCGCTCACCGCATGTGTGGCACGGGGGTCTTGCACCGCACGTGACGCCCCTTGCAGCTTTCGCGCGTTGCCAAGCGCGCGCCCAAACGCCATGTCGGGAGCATGGCCCGCAAGTCCCCCCTCGATGATCCCATCAACGCCGCCCATGCCTGGGCGCGCTACCGCCAGATCATGAAGTGGCTGCTGGCCGCGACGACCATGACGGTGTTGATCGCGATGGTTTTGCTGTTTGCTTACAACGGCATGATCTCGGTGCACTTCTATATCGCGGTGGCACTGGGGATCAGCTTTACCATGCTGCTCGGCGGCGGACTGATGGGGCTGGTGTTCCTCTCCAACGGAACGGGCCACGACGAGTCGGTCGACAATCAGTTACCGGGGCTCGACGAGTTCTGGAGCCCTAAGGACGATTAAGCTGGCTTGAGCCGGTAATCCTCGACTGGCACGCCGCCGATCAGGTGTTCCTGGATGATCCGTTCGAGCACCTCGGGGCCGCAGGAGTGGTACCACACACCGTCCGGCCACACGACCGCGATCGGCCCTGCGGCGCAGATCTGGAAACAGTCGGCCTTTGTGCGCTGCACGCCCCCACCCGTCCCGCGCTTGCTCTCGTCATTGCGCTGCGGGCCGACGAGGCCAAGCTCCTTCATCCGCGACTTGAGGAAGCCCCACGCTTCCTCGCCTTCCTTGCGCGAGCAGCACTTCTGCTTGTCCGATACCGCGCAGATCATGATGTGCCGCTGGATCGCGGTCCCCTCGGCCGGATCGCCGTAATGCTTGGCGAGCGAATGCTGCGCGGAGGCGAGTTCCTGGCGGCTCATTCAGGCTTGTCCTGCTTCAGCCAGCGATCCAGCCACGCGAACACGGTATTGTGCCATTGCAGCGAGTTCTTCGCGCCCAGCACCCAGTGGTTCTCGTCAGGGAAGACCAGCAGTTGCGAAGGGATACCGCGCTCCTGCAGGACGGTGAAGCTTTGCAGGCCCTGCGTGTAAGGCACGCGGAAGTCCTTCTGGCCGGTCACGACCAGCATCGGCGTTTTCCACTTGTCGACGTGGTTGGCAGGGTTCCACTTCTCGTAGGTCTCCCGCGCTTCCTCGTAGGTGCCGCCAAAGTCCCAGCGCGGGAACCACAATTCCTCGGTCGAATAATACATGGAGCGCATGTCGAAGAGGCCGTCGTGCTGGACGATGCACTTGAAGCGATCGGGCCAGTTCCCGGCGATCCAGTTGACCATGAAGCCGCCGTAGCTCGCGCCCATTGCGCAGGCGTTGCCGCCGTCGATCTGGGTGTCGAGATTCAGCGCGGCATCGAGGCCCTTCTGCAAGTCTTCGAGAGGCTTGCCGCCCCAGTCCTTGCCGATCGCGTCGGTGAAGGCCTGCCCGTATCCGGTGCTGCCGTGGAAATCGACCGAGATGACGGCGTAGCCTTGGCTGGCGACAGTGCGCGGATTCCAGCGGTTCGACCAGCTATCGTTGAAGCTGCCTTGCGGCCCGCCGTGGATGTAGAGGATCGCCGGGATCTGCCCGGTCTGATCGGCGAGGCGCGTGATCTGGCCCCACACTGTGTCGCCGTTAGCGCCTGCAAAGCTGAAGCGCCGGGTGACGATGCTCGCCATCTGGCCCATCTGTGTGGTGGCGATATCGGTGAGCGGGCGAGCCTGACCCATCCCGTCCGAGAGGAACAGTTCCGACGGCGCGCCGAGCGAGTCGCGCGTGAACAGCGCCCCGCCCTTGGGCAGCAGCACGAGATTGGTGATATGCGCCTCGTTCCCGGCCATGAGGTTGAGTTCGGTGACCTTGCCGCTCACCGGATCGATACGGAAGGCGGGGGTGTCGAGCACCTTTTGGGCTGTGGCGATCAGGCTCTTGCCGTCGGCGCTCCAGGCGAGGCTGCCGAAGGAGAGGTCGGTGCCTTCGGTGAGATTGCGCACCTTGCCGCTATTGAGGTCCATCAAACGCACCGAAAGCCGGTCGGCCTCGTAGGTCGGGCGGTCCATCGCCAGCCATGCGAGAGTGCGCCCGTCAGGCGATGGCGCGGGGGTGGTGTCGGTCGCTTCGTTGCCCTTGGTGAGCAGCGTCGGAGCGGCGCCGGTAAGGTCGGACGCGTAAATGTCGAGATTGGTCGAGCCGGGCTCCTTCGCGCCCGACAGCCGCGCGGTGAAGTAGAGCTTCGAGCCATCCGGAGCGAAGGCGATCTCCTCGCCGCCGCCGAACGGCAGCGTCGGCGTGTCGGCGGTGATCCCGGTGGCGGGGTCCGTGCCGTCGACCGGAGCGCCCTTGCCCTGCGCGGCGCCATCCTTGAGCGGGAAGACGAAGATGCGGTTGTGCAAGCCCGGCGTCGCCCAGCGGTCCCAGTGGCGCACGAAACCGTCGGTGCCATCATAGAGCCGTCCGGTGCCGGGCCCGGGGAGGTAGCTCTTCGCCGCTTCGGGGCAGCCGAAGGTCGCGCAATCGCGCGGGACTTCGCCCCAGACGGCGATGCGCGTGCCATTGGGGGCGATCTTGAACCCGGCGATGTCGGCGTCGTTGGTCGCGGTGACGAGCTGCGGCTCGCCCGCGGTGCCGTCCTTTGTGAGTGTAGCACGCCATACGCGGCTCCGCGCCGGGGCGGCCTTGTCGGTATGCTCGCCGCTCAGGAAGTAGAGCATCCCGTCCGGGCCGAAGGCCGGGTCCGAAGCCTTGAGGGTGAGGTTGAGCGCGACTGGCGCGGCACTGGGCTTGCTTAGGTCGAGCAGATATAGCGTAGGCGTGCGCTTCAGGCTCTCGGGATCAGTGGTGGTGACGCTATAGACCGCCAGCGTGCCCGCCGCATTCACCACCGGAGCGCCAAGGCGCGGCAGAGTGACGAGGTCCTGCGCGGTCATCGGCGCGGTGGTCACGCCGGGCGGGGGCGCGGTGTCCTCTGCAGCCAGCGGGGCGGTGAGACTGAGGGCGGCAGCGGCGACAAGGGCGCCGGGAGCGGTCATGAGGTGCATGACCGGCAGGCCTAGCCTGCCTGCCCCGCCAGCGCCACCCTGCCTTGCGGCGGCCTAGCGCCGCTTGCCGACGATCCGGGCGATTTCGGCCTGCACGAGGCTCTCCACCATCGTCGGAAGGTTCGCCTCAAGCCACTCGGCCAGCATCGGGCGCAGCAGCTCGCGGGTCAGGCCTTCAAGCGAGGTTTCACCCGAGCGCACGATCTGCGGCTTGGCACCGGGTTCGGCCAGCATGGCGAGCGCGGCGAGGTTTTCCTGCATTGCATCGCGCACGGTGTCGGCGATCAGCGGGGAATCCTCCGCCTGTCCCAGCGGCAGCGCGCTGGGCTCGGGCGGGCATTCCATGTCCGAGAGGTCGAGCACTTCCTCCCCAAGCTCGGGGGCATCGCGCACAACGTGGGTGCGGGCCAGCGGTGCGGGCTCGGCATCATCGTCTTCGGAGACCAGCATCCGCCGCCGCCGCGCTTCGAGCGCGCCCGCGCGGTTGTCGCGTGCGATCACCTTCTTGATCGACTCGAGAATTTCCTCGACCGACGCTTCGTTGTCCTGTGCCATCTGCGTGCCCCATTCTCGGCCCGGCTATGCTCCGTCCCGAATCGGGACCGGAATCACTCCCCGGGCAGCAATTGCGGGCCGATTGTTGCTGTAGCAGGCGGAATGTCAACGGTTCTGGTCGATTTTGGGGCAGGATCCGGGTCGCGGTCCCAGTCATTCATCTTGCCGCGCACCCGTTCGTAATTGACTTCGGGGTCGTAGAGCGGCCCGCCCGTATCGAGGTTGAGGTCGCGCGCTTCGGCCTTGCCCATCAGCGCCAGCAGGTTGAAGCCTGCCACATAGGCGTTGCGCCGTGCGGTCACCAGCTGGGCGCGGGCGTTTACCAGCTCCTGCTCCGCGTTGAGCACGTCGAGGATCTGGCGGTTGCCGATCGAGTTTTCAGCGCGCACCCCTTCGAGGCTGAGCTCGGCGGCTTCAACTGCGGTCTGCGCGCTCTTGATGACGCCGCCCGCAGCCTGCCAGTTGGCATAGGTCGAGCGGGTTTCGGCGATGACCTGTCGTTCCGAGGCGATCACGTCCTCAAGCGCGGCACTCTCACGGGCCCCGGCCTGGCGCTGCTGGGCGGCGGGCAGACCCCCCTGGAACAGCGGCACCGTGACGCGCACCCCGGCGTTAGCGGTGGTTTCTGCCTGAACGAAATTGCCCGAAATCGGCCCGCCGAGCGTGCCGAAGAAGTTGCTGTACTGGCCGTTGACGAACAGGGCGACGGTGGGCAGCCGGCCCGCTCCGGCCGTATTGGTGTCATAGCCCGCAGCCCCGGCGCGCAGTTTGGCGGCCTCGAGGTTGGGATTGTTTTCGAGTGCGCTGACGATCGCTTCGCCCACGGTACCCGGAAGGCCCGGCAGCGGCGGCGGTGCTGCCAGCTCGCCCGGCTCGCGCCCGACCAACCGGATATAGGTTTCCCGCGCCGCGATGAGGTTGGCCTCAGACCCTTGCAGATCGCCCTCGGCAACCGCGAGCCGCGAGCGCGACTGGGCGACGTCGGTGATGGTCAGGTCGCCGATCTGAAAGCGGTCGCTGGTTGCCTCGAGATTGGTGCGAAGAACCGCGACATTGTTGGTCGCCAGCCCGACTAGCGCCTCGGTGCGCAGCACGTCCATGTAGGCGGCGACCACCTGCGCGAAGAGCGTGCTTTCCGAGTTGCGAAGGTTCGCCTGTCCGGCCTCGACCCGCTCCTTGGCCGCGGCAATACCGTTGCGTACCGCGCCGCCCGAATAGACCGGAACCAGCAATTGCGTCCCGACGTTGAGGTTGCGTTCCGGCGCGGTGAAGGCGTTGGCCGACTGGCGGATGAATTCGGTCTCCGTCGCCGTGAGGTTCACCGAAGGCAGGCCCTGCGCGCGCTGGATCGCGACGTTCTCGTCCGTCGCGCGCTGGGTGGCGCGGTCGGATTCGAGCGTCGGGTTGGTGTTGTAGGCGCCGACGAGCGCCTCGCGCAGGTCGTCGGCGCTCGCTGGAGCGGCGGCGAGGGTGGCCAATGCCAGCAGGCTTGCCGATCCGGCCAACCGGAGCGATCTCATGCGAAGGTCCAGCTCTTGGGCACGGCGAAGGCGGGCAGCACCGGGATGCCGAGATCTTCGGTTGGCTGGAGATTGACGTTGCCCGCGATCTTGCGCCCGCTGGCAAGGCGCGTGACCTGCCGCAGCACGAGGCCGGTGACGATCCGGCCATCCGCCGCAAGCTGGGCGGCGAGCGCATCGGGCAGCTGCTCGATCGCGCCGTCGATGACGATCAGCGAATAGGAGCCAGCGCCGGTAAGGGCGATCGCCTCTGCGGCGTTGATTTCGGTGATGTCGGCGACCAGCGGGCGGATCAGCGCGGCAAGGTAGCCCGTGCCCCCGCTCACCACCAGCACCCGGTCATCCGCCCTGGGCGCGGCTTCGAGCATGAGCTTGCCGTAGAACAGGGGCGCGGCGAGGTGGCCGCCAGAATCTTTGGCTGCGCCAAGCATCACTGCGCGGTCGATATACGCGAACGGCGCCTTGTCGGCGGGGAGGAAGTCCTCGCGCGGGACGGCGATCATGCGGGCCAGCACATATTCCTCGTTGACGCCGCTGGTGCGCAGCTGGCTGTCGATCATCGCGCGGCGCGCGGTTCGGGTGTCGGGCTGGGTCGTGGTCATGTCGTTCATAATCTTCCGGGAAAACTGTATTAGGAGTGCAATACAGTCCGTCAACCCTCTCCTTAACCCCGCTGGTGCCCTGTTCCAAGGCTTTTGGGCCGCATTTCGGCACGCCATGGCCCGTGATTTCTGGTAATTTCGGGCTTTGACCTTGCCGCGCGCCGGTGCTTAGGGAAGCGCGATGCCCTGTGGGCTGCAATTCGACTTAGTGAGGGATGGCTTCGATGAGTGACATGACGGCGAACGGCGTTGAGGTGCGGATCGAGACCGATTCGCTGGGTGAAGTTGCAGTTCCCGCCCACGTCCATTGGGGCGCACAGACGCAGCGCTCAATCGTCAACTTCCCGATCGGCGGCGAAAAGATGCCCTCTGCGCTGGTGCGCGCGCTGGGCATCCAGAAGCTTGCGGCGGCCAAGGCCAACATGATGCTCGGCGTGCTTGATGCCAAGCTGGGCGAGGCGATCGTCGCCGCCGCGCGCGAAGTGATCGACGGAACGCTCGCTGACCAGTTCCCGCTGGTGGTGTGGCAGACCGGATCGGGCACCCAGTCGAACATGAACGCCAACGAGGTGATCGCCAGCCGCGCCAACGAGATGCTCACCGGCCACAAGGGCGGCAAGACGCCTGTTCACCCCAACGATCATTGCAACATGGGCCAGTCGTCGAACGACACCTTCCCCACCGCAATGCACATCGCCGCGGCGACCGAGGCGCTCGATCACCTGATCCCGGCGCTCAAGAAGCTCCACGGCGCGCTCGATGCCAAGGCGCAGGAATTCGCCCCCATCGTCAAGATTGGTCGCACCCACTTGCAGGACGCGACCCCGATGACGCTGGGGCAGGAGTTCTCGGGCTACGCCAAGCAGGTCGAATACGGCATTGCCCGCGTTGAGGCCGCGCTGCCGCGCGTGCTCGAACTAGCGCAGGGCGGGACCGCCGTGGGCACCGGGATCAACGCCAAGGTCGGTTTTGCCGAAGAGTTCGCTACGCAGGCTGCCGCCGAAACCGGCCACGCCTTCGTTACCGCGCCCAACAAGTTCGAGGCCTTGGCCGCGCATGACGCGATGGTCGAGATTTCCGGCGCATTGAACGTGCTTGCGGTCAGCCTGATGAAGATCGCCAACGACATCCGCCTGCTCGGCTCCGGCCCCCGCTCCGGCCTCGGCGAGCTCTCGTTGCCCGCCAACGAGCCGGGCTCCTCGATCATGCCGGGCAAGGTCAACCCGACCCAGTGCGAGGCGATGACGATGGTCTGCGCGCAAGTGATGGGTAACAATGTGACGGTGACGGTCGCGGGGTCGCACGGTCACCTTGAACTCAACGTCTTCAAGCCGGTGATCATCTACAACGTGCTGCAATCGATGAAGCTGATCGGCGATGCCTCCCACGCTTTCACCGACAATTGCGTGGTCGGGATAGAGGCCAACCGGGATCGTATCACCCATCTGCTCAACGACAGCCTGATGCTGGTGACCGCATTGAACCCGCATATCGGCTACGACAACGCAGCGAAGATCGCCAAGAAGGCCCACGCCGAGGGGACGACACTTAAAGCGGCGGCGCTGGCGCTCGGCCTGCTCACCGAAGAGCAGTTCGACGCGTGGGTCGTTCCGGCCGACATGATCAAGCCCCGCGATTGATCCTCGGGGCTTTCGGGCGGCGTCCATGTTGTTGGTGCCGCCTGAACAACCGTTCATAATTCGACCAAGGCCCGAGTCCGCCCGACAATGCGCGCCATGGCTAGTGGTGTTCGCCGGGCGGGGGCGCTATCGCTTCTCGGCATAATGACGATGATCCCGACCAGCGAAGCCGTCCACGGCGAGCCCGCCCCGACCGTATCCTTCCGCACCGTGCTGTTCTCGATGGTGGTGCTGTGGGCGACCTATTTCGCGCTCACCACGCTACGCTCGTTCGTGATGGACTTCGGCCTGCAGTTCGAGCTTGGCTGGCGGCGGCTGGCGGTCACGGGCTTCGGCCTGCTGCTGACGATCGTGCTGTGGCTGCTGCTGCGCCTGTTCGACAATCGCGCCCTGTGGCTCAAGATCTCCGCCGCGATCGCGTTGGCGCTGCCGGTGGCGGTCGCCATCGGGCAGGTCAATTATCTGGTGTTCAAGGACATGTCCTCCGCGATGGAGCAGGCCTATGCCCAGAAGAACAACATCAATCTGCGCCGCGATGAAAGCGGGAATCTGCTGGTCGATGTTCCAGTGCGCCCGGACGATGTTGCCGGGCCGAGTGCTGGCGGGCAGAGCGCCGGCGGGGGGACCCGGTCGGTGATCATCGAGCCGGCCGAAACCTACAGCGATTTCTGGCGCAAGCTGCTCGACGTGGCGCTCGGGCGCTATTTTCTGCTGCTCGCCTGGGCTTCGACCTATTTCGCGCTGCTTGCAGGCGTGCAGGCACGGGCCTCGCAGCGGCGCGAGGACCAGTTCCGCTCCGCCGCCAAGGCCGCCGAGCTGCGATCCTTACGCTATCAGGTCAACCCGCATTTCCTGTTCAACACGCTGAACTCCCTGTCCGCGCTCGTAATGACCGGGCGGGCCGACCGCGCGGAGATGATGATCCAGACGATCAGCCGGTTCTACCGCCACAGCCTCGCCACCGAGCCGACCGCCGATGTGGGGCTGCGCGACGAATTCGATCTCCAGAAGCTCTACCTCGATATCGAGGCGGTGCGCTTCCCGACCCGGCTGGTGACGGTGTATGATCTGCCCGCCGATCTCGAGGAAGCGCGCGTGCCGGGCATGATCCTCCAGCCGCTGGTCGAGAATTCGGTCAAATACGCGGTCTCCCCGGTGTCGCGCCCGGTGACTGTCACTTTGGCTGCGCGCGAAGAGTTCGACCGCCTGGTGATAACCGTCGGCGACAATGGCCCGGGCGTCCCACAGGGCATGACCCACGGCTTCGGCATCGGTCTCGCCAATGTCCGCGACCGATTGGAGGCGCGCTTCGGGCCCGACATCGGCTTCAGCTCGGGCCCGGTGCCGGGCGGCTACTGCACCGAAATCCGCATCCCCCTGTCCCGGCCCCTGAACCAACAGGCCAATCAGCAGACCAATCGCCATGCCTGAGACCGATACCGAAACCGCTGCCCTGCGCACCCTGATCGTCGACGACGAGCCGCTTGCGGTCGAGCGGGTGCAGGTCATCTGCGCCGAGATCCCAGCTGTGCGCGTGGTCGGCACCGCCAGCGACGGCGCGGCGGCGCTGCGGCTTTCCGAGAAGCTCCAGCCCGATCTGGTGCTGCTCGACATGACCATGCCCGAGCTGGATGGCCTCGGTGTCGCGCGGCATTTTGCGCAAGCAGCGCAGCCACCGGTGGTGATCTTCGTCACTGCGCATGACCACTTCGCGGTCGAGGCCTTCGATCTGGAAGCGGTCGATTACGTGCTGAAGCCCGTCTCCGCCGACAGGCTCGAGCGCGCGATAGAGCGTGCCGTGGCCCGCCGCGGCCAGCGCCGCCAGAAGGTGAGCCGCCATCTCGACGAGCTGTGGGTGCCGCACCGTTCCGAACTTTTGCGCATCGCGGTCAGCGAGGTCCACCAGATCGACGCCGAGCGGGACTATGTGCGGCTGCATGTCGGCGGACCGGACTCGGCACGCTCCTACCTGCTGCTCCAGACCATCGCGGGCCTTGAAGAGCGGCTCGATCCCGAACAGTTCATCCGCATCCACCGCTCGACGATCCTGCGCCGCGACCACATTCGCGGACTGAGGCACGACGGCCTCGGAGTGTGGTCGGCGGAACTGGTCAACGGCGAGGCTTTGAGGATCGGGCGCACCTATCTCGCGCGCGTCAAGGCGATGGCCGGGCGCTGATTTGCAGGTTCGCTGACGCGAACCTCAGACCCCCGGCTCGCCTCCCCACCCGGCCACCAATAGTACCACGATGTTATGGTGGCCGGGTGGGGAGGCGGG
>JANNWO010000125.1:0-23136 GCA_031408395.1 Sphingomonadales bacterium
CCGTTCCACAGGATCTGGTCCTGCGCGGTGAGCACCACCTTGTTCTTCACCAGATCAATCGGCGGCGGAGTGTCTGGCGGATTAGGCGTCGGCAGATCGATGTCGACCGAGTTGTTGGCCACCGGGATGGTAATGATGAACATGATCAGCAGAACGAGCAAAACGTCGATCAGCGGCGTCATGTTCATTTCCATCATCGGTTCGCCGTCGAGTTTTCCTCCGGCCATACCCATGTCAGTTACTCCTTAAGTTCGCTTGCACGTCAGCCGTTCGGATCGACGGGGTTCGAGATGAACCCGACAATCGGATAGCCAGCGCGCTGGATGTTGTAGATTGCGCCCGCCACGCACTGCCACGGAGCATTGACGTCGCCGCGAATGTGCACCTGCGGGATATCCTCCGGATTCTTCATCAGCGCTTCGGCCCCGCCGGCACGCTTGACGATCGCGTCGAG
The DNA here is from genome assembly GCA_031408395.1 of Sphingomonadales bacterium. Lineage (GTDB taxonomy): Bacteria > Pseudomonadota > Alphaproteobacteria > Sphingomonadales > Sphingomonadaceae > Erythrobacter. Next base: position 455 of record JANNWO010000125.1, read on the forward strand.
CTTCTGGAACGCCTTTTCCTGAAGCTCGTCCGAAGTCACGGGCGTGATGTTGTTGATGTAGACCCGGCACTGGCCGCTGCGCGATGCACCGGCAAAGCCCGGCTCACCGGCACTGCGGCCGGCATCGTCGGTGGTGCTGACGGTGAGGAGCAGGTTCTCGACCTTTTCCTTCGCCTCGTCCGACTTGAACACCGGGATCTTGAGCTTCTCGATCGTCTGGATCGCCACCGGAACCGCGATGAGGAAGATGATCAGGAGCACCAGCATCACGTCCACCAACGGCGTGGTGTTGATGTCGGACATTGGGGTATCGGCCCCACCTCCCGTAGAAATCGCCATTGAGAATTCCTAGCCTGTCAAAACTGTTGTGCCTGCCCGGTGGGCGGCGGCGGGAGCGACCTTCACGGTCACCCCCGCCGCTTATGCGGCAATGGCGATCAGGCCTTGGTGGCCGGAGCGGCAGCCGGCTTGGCAGCGGGCTTGGCCGCCGAAGTCGCCATCACCGCCGGCTTCACGGCGCCGTTCGAGTTCATGAAGGCGAGCAGATCGGTCGAGAAGCTGTTGAGCATCGCCGCGATCTTGCGGTTGCGCGACTGCAAGTAGTTGAACGCGAACACCGCAGGCACAGCGACGAGCAGACCGATGGCGGTCATGATCAGCGCTTCACCGACCGGGCCAGCGACCTTGTCGATCGAGGCGTTACCGGCGATGCCGATGTTGATCAGCGCGCGGTAGATCCCGATCACGGTGCCGAGCAGACCAACGAACGGCGCGGTCGCACCGACGGTGGCGAGGAACGGCAGGCCGCCCGCGAGCACCGCGTTGATCGAATCTTCCGAACGCTGGAGCGAACCGTGCATGTAGTCATGCGATTCGAGGCTGTCGGTCATCTTGCCGTGGTCTTCCTGAGCCTTCACCGCATCGTCCGCGAGCTGGCGCCAGGGGCTGTCCTTCTCGAGCTTGGTTGCGCCTTCGCGCAGGCTCGGCGCGCGCCAGAACTGGTTCTGCACAACATTGTACTGCTTCATCACCTTGTTCTGCTCGAAGAGCTTGGTGAACAGGATGTAGAACGAGCCGATCGACATGATCACCATGACAGTCAGGATCGACCAGGCAACCGGGCCGCCTTCCCTCATGGCTTCGACGAAGCCGAACTTGCTCTGCGGTGCTTCACCGGCTGCTGCGGCGAGAAGATAAAGGTTCATTGCGAAAGTCCTCTTGAAAGAATTGTCGTGAGCGGCAGGCGGCCCAGAAGATTGGTGGGCCGCCGGCCCGAAGGGATCAGTTCAGCTTGTAGGTAATGCGCGTGGACCAACTGGCATTGGTCGGATTGCCGTCAAAGTCGAGCGCGGGATCGAACCGACCATAGCGTTCCAGATCCTTGCAAGCCGCACCATCGAGTTCCTTGGACCCGCTCGACGAAGTCACCTGGCAACCGGTTGCCTTGCCGTCGGAGGTCACGGTGACGCGGACGCCCACGGTGCCTTCGATTTCTTCCTGAGCTGCACGCCGCGGATAGTTTTCCTGAATGCGGGCGGCCCACTGCTTCTGACCCTTTGGTGCCACGCCGCGGGCCTTTGACTTGGCCGGCGGGGTCACAGGTCCCGGAGGCGCCTCAACCACGCGGGCCGGCTCGCGATAAACTTCCTTGGGCGTTTCGCGCTGCGTCGTCTCGATCGGCGATGGACGCGGAATATCGATCAGGGCCGGCGGCGCGTTGGGCGGCGGAGGCGAGGTCTCGCGCGGCTCTTCGGGCGGCGGCGGCTCTTCCTCGGGCGGCGGTGGCTCTTCCTCTATGACTTCGACTGTGGTGACGCGTTCGACCACCTGCTTCACAGCGTCGATGGCCAGATAAATGACCAAACCCGCCCCGACGGCACCGACTATCGACAGCGCGATGATCATTGCGACAAGCTTAGGGCCGGTCAGACCTTCTTGTTGGCTAGCGTAGGACATCCAGCGCTTTCTCTCCAATTACTCGCCGATCGCAAGGATCGGCACACTGCCCACACCCCGGCCAATTACGGCTGGTGAGCGGAACCCGGTCATTTCGGTCCTCCCACGCCGGGAACGAACAAACGGGCGCGGCGCATTGGCTCGTCCCGTATCCTCCCCGGCTGGCACGTACTGGGCATTCGGTCCCAGCACGCCACCTCAACTGTTTCCGCGGTAATGTCCCCAGTCCCGCGCAATCAGCACTAGGGGCTTTAACGGGCAACCCCTAGCCGATCAAACCCTTTTGCGGTTCAGGCCGGATTCACTGCGAGCTATGTGCAATAGGCCTTGCTAATAGTGCACTTGTAGGACCGCCCCGCCCGGCTGCGCGGAGCCCAAAGGTTAAAGGTGAATTAATGTCGTTTTTCAATCGACTGAAGGTTTCCGCAAGCGTGCTGGGCGGGCTCGTGATACTTCCGCTCGGGGCTGCGGCGCAGACCGTTCCCGCCCCTGTTCCTGCGAGCGTGCCAGGGCCGACCTATGCCGATCTCGCTAGCCTTTCAGATAGTGCGCCGCTGGTTATCCGGGCACAGATTCGCCGCCAGACCACCCTCAAACCCGATCGCGCGCCCGGCCTCGCACCGGGATTCGCGCGGCTTTACATCGAGGCGCAGACGGTCGCGCTGATCGCCGGGCGGAGCGCGGTTCCGGCCACGTTCGCCTATCTCCTCGACGTGCCTCTCAATGCCAAGGGCAAGGTTCCGGCGTTGAAAAAGCGCGAGTTTCTGCTGTTCGCGCGCGGCGTGCCGGGGCGGCCTGCCGAAGTGCAACTGGTCGCGCCTGCCGCGCATCTGGCCTATACGCCCGAGCTCGAAGCGCGGCTGCGCCCGATCCTCACCGAGCTGTACAGTAACGATGTTCCGCCCAAGATCACCGCGGTGGGCGAGGCGCTGGCGGTGCCGGGCACCTTGACGGGCGAATCGGAGACGCAGATTTTCCTGGCAACCGAAAACCGTGAGCCGGTGTCGATCACCGTGCTGCGCCGCCCCGGACAGCGCCCGCAATGGGGCGTTTCGTGGGGCGAGATCATCGATTCGGCGGCGCGCCCGCCTGCGCCTGAGACGCTGCGCTGGTACCGCCTCGCCTGCGCGCTGCCCGCGCAGCTGCCGAGCAGCGCCAACCTCTCGCGCGATCCGACCGAGCGGCGGCTGGCGGCGGGCGACTATGCCTTCGTGCGCGAGGCCCTCGGGCCCTGCGAGCGGCGCATCACGCAGGGCTGACTCCGGAGGGGGGGTGACTCCGGCGCTCTTCGCGCGCATCCGCGCTTGACCGCGCAGCGCGCACGGCTAAGCGCCGGAGCTTCGTCACCGATGGAGGACCGCTTGGCCGCACCCGCCAAAACACCGCTGCGCCCCGCGCCTCTTCGCATTGCAATCGCTGGCCTTGGCACCGTCGGCGCGGGCGTCATTCGCCTGCTCGACACCAACGGCGCGTTGATCGCGGCGCGGGCCGGGCGGGCGATCGAGGTGGTGGCCGTCAGCGCGCGCGACCGCGGTAAGAATCGCGGCGTCGATATTGCCCGCTTCGCCTGGGAAGACGACATGACCGCGCTGGCGAGGCGCCCGGATGTCGATGTGGTGGTCGAGCTGGTCGGCGGCTCGGACGGTCCCGCGCTGGCGCTTTCGCGCGCGGCGCTGTCGGGCGGCAAGGGCCTCGTCACCGCCAACAAGGCGATGATCGCCCACCACGGCATGGAACTCGCCGAAATCGCCGAGGCGCATAATGCCGCCTTGAAGTTCGAAGCGGCGGTTGCGGGAGGCATTCCGGTGATCAAGGGCCTGCGCGAGGGCACGTCTGCCAACGTTCTCACCAAGGTCTATGGCATCCTCAACGGCACCTGCAATTACATCCTTTCGGAGATGGAGGCGACCGGCGCAGACTTCGCCGCTGTCCTCGCCGAAGCGCAGCGATTGGGGTTCGCCGAGGCCGACCCTGCCTTCGATATCGAGGGCGTGGACGCCGGGCAGAAGCTCGCGATCCTCGCCGCAATAGGCTTCGGGACGCGGATCGACTTTGCGGGCGTGCGGATCAGCGGCATCACCGGCGTGCGCGCCGCCGACATTGCGCAGGCCGATGCGCTGGGCTTTGTCATCCGCCTGATCGGTGAGGCCGATGTCGAACAGAGCCCCAACGGCCCACGCCTGCTCCAGCGCGTGCGCCCGTGCCTCGTCGCCAAGGGCCACCCCTTGAGCGCCGTCGACGGCCCGACCAACGCCGTGGTTGCCGAGGGCAATTTCTCCGGACGGCTGCTGTTCCAGGGCGCGGGCGCAGGCGACGGGCCAACCGCCAGCGCGGTTGCCGCCGACCTTATCGATATTGCCCGCGACGAAGTGGGCGCGCCCTTCTCGGTCCCCGTGGCAAGCCTCGCCGCGCTCCCCCCCGCCGAGCCCGGTCACCGCACCGAGCGCACCTACCTGCGCTTCATGGTCAAGGACCGCCCCGGCGTGCTGGCCGAGATCACCGCGGCGATGCGCGACGGCGACGTCTCGATTGAAAGCCTCATCCAGCAGGGCCGCAGCGCGGGCGGCGGCGAGGTGATGGTGGCGATGGTGACGCACGAAGGCCCGGAGCATTGCGTGCGCAAGGCGCTCGCCTTGCTTGAGGGATCGGAGAGCCTCTCGGGCGAACCGCTCGTGCTGCCGATCCTGCCGCGTTAGGCGCTATCGCTTCGGAGCGGCCGGCTGCGCTTCGGGCAAGCCCAGTTCCGCCTCGACCCGGCGCTTGTCTTCCTCCGAGAGCGGGGCATTGTCGTCCTCGCGCGGGGCAAGGCCCCGCCCTGCTCGGTCGGCATCCGAGCCGGGAGGCGCCGCCGGGATCGCCTCGACATCGATTATCAGCGCCGCGTCCTTGGGGCAGGGGCCGATCACGCACAGCCCGCTCACCGTCGCAGGGCCGCGGAAGATGCCTGCGCCCGCCACATCGGGCGGCGGCAGGGTCCCGGCGTTCTGCGTTCGCTCGGCATAGGCTTTCAGCCACGCCTCGCGGCTGCCGGTATAGAGCTGCGAGGTGTCGTGCTCTATCTCGGCGCAGACCACGATCTCGCCCGCGACGATCCCCGCCTCGCGCTGGTCGTCGCATTCCTTGACCGCGGCGGGCGGGGCCGTTTCGGAACCGGTCGGGGGTGCGAGGATGTCGATGCTCTGCGGCGGGTCGCTGGCCTGCGTGTCGGGGCCGAGATCGATCGGCACACGCCGGGGTTCAGGCTGGGGTTGAGGCGCGGGCGCCGTCTGGGCGGCAGGTCGGGGCGGCAGGCGAGCGGGACCGCGCGGCGGCTGGCCCTGCGCGGCGGTAGACAGCAGCAGCAGCGCCGCACTCAGGGCATGCAGCAGCATCGGCCCGGCGCCCTACTTGCCCTTCTTCTTCGGCCGGGGCGGCACGGAAGTCTTGATCCCCGCCGCCTCGCGCCGCGCGCGCTCCTGCTCCTCGGTGAGCTGCTCGTCCTGCCCGGTCGGCGCAAGGCCGCGCGCGATGCGGTCCGCGTCGGAACCGGCGGGGGCCTTGGGCAGCGCGGCAACATCGATGTACAGCGCTGGCGGAGGCACCTTGCCGATGCCCACGCAGCCGAAGGGATTGCCCTGCTCCTTGCAGTCCTTGATGAAGTCGGGCGCGCGCGGTGCGCCCTTGAGCATGGTTTCCTGCGCAAAGCGTTTCTGCGCGGCGGCGCGGCTGCCGCTGAATGAATTGCTCCCATCATCGCCAAGCTCACCGCACACCACAATCTCGCCGCTGAGCGTGCCGGCATCGGCCTCATCGACGCATTGCTTCACCTGCGCCTGATTGACCTCACCGCGCGGCACGGTGACCATCAGGTTGATGCGCGGCTTTGGTTCGATTTGGGGTCCGACCGCGGGAGCGGGCGCAGGCGTCGGCGCTGCGGCAGGCGTCGGCGCAGGGATGTCGCTCGACTGCGCGGCGAGCATGGGCGCAAGGCCGAAAGCAAGAGCGGACGCGAATGTAGTCAGGACGACACGAAATCCGGTCAGGGCAGGCATGGCATTGCTCGACAAACCGGTCTCCATCCGCTTAAGCGCCGGGGGCATTTCCCATCCGGCCCGCGCCGGAACCGGCACCAGACCAACAGAGGGCTGAATTTCCCATGAACTCCTCGACCGATACCGACCTTACCGCAGCCGAGCAAGCCGCCGACAACGCCATGCAGCGCGTGCTGGTGCTCGAAATGGTGCGCGTGACCGAGGCGGCGGCGATCGCGGCGGCGCAGCTGATCGGCCGCGGCGACGAGAAGGCGGCGGATGCGGCGGCGGTCGAGGCGATGCGCCGCGCCTTCGACAACCTCTACATGGACGGCACCGTGGTGATCGGCGAGGGCGAGCGTGACGAGGCCCCGATGCTGTTCATCGGCGAGAAGGTGGGCATGGGCAAAGGCCCGAAGATCGACATTGCATTGGACCCGCTGGAAGGCACCACGATCACCGCCAAGGCCGGTCCCAATGCGCTCGCGGTGCTGGCAGCGGCCGAAGAAGGCTGCCTGCTCAATGCGCCCGACGTCTACATGGACAAGCTCGCGGTCGGCCCCGGCTATCCCGAAGGCATCATCGACCTCGCCAAGAGCGCGACCGAGAATGTCTCTGCCGTGGCCAATGCCAAGGGCGTGAAGCCGTCCGAGATCAACGTCTGCGTGCTCGACCGCCCGCGCCATGCCCAGCTGATCGCAGAGCTGCGCGCTCTGGGCTGCGGCGTCGTGCTGATCGGTGACGGCGACGTGGCCGGCGTGATTGCGGTGACCGACGAGGAAACCACCATCGACATGTACATGGGCCAGGGCGGCGCGCCCGAGGGCGTGCTCGCGGCAGCGGCGCTGCGCTGCGTGGGCGGGCAGTTCAACGGTCGCCTGGTGTTCCGCAACGAGGACGAGAAGGCTCGCGCCCGCAAGTGGGGCATCGAGGACCTGAACCGCATCTACAAGCTCGAAGACCTCGCCAAGGGCGACTGCATCTTCGCTGCGACAGGCGTGACCGACGGGTCGCTGCTGCGCGGCGTGAAGCGCCGCCGCAAGGCGACGGGCGAGATGATCCTCACCACCGAAAGCGTGGTGATGCGCGCCTCGTCGGGCACGGTGCGGTGGATCAGGGGCGAACACCGGATCGGGTGAGGGGCTGACAGGGACGGCGGCCGCTTCAAGCGCGGCGGCTCTCCGCACCTTCTTCAAAGACCCGCGGTGGATCCGGGGCGAACACCGGATCGGGTGCGGGGCTAACGGGGACGGCGGCTTCCCGCCTTGATGGGCGCAAAGCTGCCATTCAGCTAGCGACCCCGTTGTGGTCATTCTTGTTGATGAACTGCAGACAATCAGGCGGCGCCGAAAACCAGCTGGTTTCCGACGTAAGGGCGGATGACCTTGTCAGGCATACGCCGAAGCGCCTCAGCAATGAAAACCTCTCCGGTGCAATGCATCGGAACAATGTAGGTAGGGTCGATCTGCAAGAACTCTTCCACTGTCCGCCGAGCTTCGTCCTCAGTCCTAGGCCGCACCAGATGGAAGCCACCCACCACTGCATGGACTTTACTGATCCCGGAGATGGCCTGCGCCTGGCGGACTGAATTAAGCACACCGCGGTGACTGCACGAGGCGATGACGACCAAGCCGAGGTCCTTGACCGCGTAGCAAGTGGCAATCTCATGCTCCCCATCGTCGGCGAGTTCAGCCACGTTGCGCTTATCTGGTGCAAGTCCTGCCCGTTCACAGCCGACGCCAGGCCGCATGCGTGTCGGGATGGCCGCGCGTTCGAAGCTCTTGAGCGGGATAAGGCCAGTGGTAAAACCGTGCCCTGCAACGGACACCGGCTCCGGGGATATTTGTGTTATCAAGCCTGCCCGAGCCAATTCCGCACGGTCTAACGTGCCCATGACCGGCGGGGGATTGCCGATCATCGCCACCCGCTCGCAGAAGGTCTCTTCACCGCCCACAATGAGCGGGAGCTTTCGCGCTAGGCCTGCCTTGCTCCCGAACAGGCCCGCAAAGCCGCCATAGTGATCGAGGTGCCCATGGCTGAGCACGGTGGCATCGATCTTGGCCGGGTCGATTCCCAGTAGTTCGATATTGTTAGCCAGCACTTCGGGGCTGTATCCGAAGTCGACCATAACCTGCCGGGTTTCGGTGCCGCGCCGTGATCGCGCCAGGATCGACAGGCCGAACTCTGCCATGAGCGAATTCCGCGGCATCCGCGCCGCGCCGCCGCCTCCCGTGCGTTTTAATTGAAGGCCCGGCAGGATTTCATCGGGCAGGAACGGCCCGAACGTCGCAGCGTCGACAACGACCTGCAGCGTAAGCTCGTCAACGGTCTGGAAAGCTGGACCGCGATTGGCCCCCGATACAGATACTGCAAGTAGCGCCGCCGCACCGGCGCCTGTGGTTTGCATAAACGAGCGTCGATCCAAAGCATCAAAGTTGGGACTTTGCATAGACGGGCCTCCTCGGAGCTTACCAGTAGCACATTCCAAGGAAGCTACTCACCGAAAACCCTGATCTGCTTCCCTCCACTCCCGGTTATTCGACCTCGCCATCCCATTGCTTGAAATCGGGCATCGGACCCCGGCAGCAAAAACCCCGGCGGATCGCTCCGCCGGGGTTTTCCGTATTTCTGAGGCTGGGCCGACTCCGGCAAAGCCGGAGTCGTCAGACGGAGCTGCGCTCCGCTGGCCGGCCGCAGGCGTGTGCTGAGCCAGCCTTGGCTGGCTCAGCCCGCCTAGCGGCTTAGAAGCCCATGCCGCCCATGTCGGGCATCCCGGGGCCGGCCGGCTTGTCATCCGGACGTTCCACGATCGCTGCTTCGGTGGTGATCAGCAGGCCGGCAACCGAGGCTGCGTCCTGCAACGCGGTGCGAACGACCTTGGTCGGGTCGATCACGCCGGCCTTGACCAGGTTTTCGTACACGTCGGTCGCCGCGTTGAAGCCCTGCGTCTCGTCATTCTCGCGCAGCAGGTTGCCTGCAACGACCGCGCCATCATGGCCGGCGTTCTGGGCAATCTGCTTGAGCGGCGTGGTGATCGCCTTGCGGATGATGTCGATGCCGCGGGTCTGGTCTTCGTTCGCGCCCTTGAGGCCTTCGAGAGCCTTGGTGGCGTAAAGCAGCGCAGTGCCGCCGCCCGGAACGATGCCTTCTTCCACCGCAGCGCGGGTTGCATGGAGAGCGTCGTCGACGCGGTCCTTGCGCTCCTTCACTTCGACTTCGGTCGCACCGCCAACCTTGATCACGGCCACGCCGCCAGCAAGCTTGGCAAGACGTTCTTGCAGCTTCTCGCGGTCGTAATCGCTCTGGGTGTTGTCGATCTGGGTGCGGATTTCCGCCACGCGCGCCTTGATGTCGTCGGCAGCGCCGGCGCCATCAACGATGGTGGTGTTGTCCTTGTCGATCGAAACCTTCTTGGCCTGACCGAGCATACCGACAGTGACGTTCTCGAGCTTGATGCCGAGGTCTTCGCTGATCATCTCGCCCTTGGTGAGGATCGCGATGTCCTGCAGCATCGCCTTGCGGCGATCGCCAAAGCCCGGCGCCTTGACGGCTGCGACCTTGAGGCCGCCGCGTAGCTTGTTGACCACGAGGGTCGCCAGCGCTTCGCCTTCGATGTCTTCAGCGATGATAAGCAGCGGACGGCCCGACTGCACCACGGCTTCGAGGATCGGCAGCATCGCCTGCAGGTTCGACAGCTTCTTCTCGTGGATCAGGATGTAAGGATTTTCCAGTTCCACGGTCATCTTGTCGGGGTTGGTGATGAAGTAGGGCGACAGGTAGCCGCGGTCGAACTGCATGCCTTCGACGACATCGAGCTCGAACTCGAGGCCCTTGGCTTCCTCGACGGTGATCACGCCTTCCTTGCCGACCTTTTCCATGGCTTCGGCGATCTTTTCGCCGACTTCACGGTCGCCATTGGCCGAGATGATCCCGACCTGCGCGATTTCGGACGAATCCGAGACGTCCTTCGAGCGGGCCTTGAGGTCTGCGACCACGGCGAGAACAGCCTGATCGATCCCGCGCTTGAGATCCATCGGGTTCATGCCGGCGGAAACCGACTTCATGCCTTCGGTGACAATCGCCTGAGCGAGCACGGTAGCGGTGGTGGTGCCGTCGCCCGCGCTGTCATTCGCCTTGCTGGCGACTTCGCGCAGCATCTGCGCGCCCATGTTTTCGAACTTGTCCTTGAGCTCGATTTCCTTGGCGACGGTGACGCCGTCCTTGGTGATGCGCGGCGCGCCGAAGCTCTTGTCGATGACAACGTTGCGGCCCTTGGGGCCGAGCGTGATCTTGACGGCATTGGCGAGGATGTCGACGCCGCGCAGAATGCCTTCGCGCGCTTCGCGGCCGAACTTTACGTCCTTGGCAGCCATGATTGTTTCTCCTGGAATTGGGTTATGGATTGAAAGAAGCGAACAGGATCAGGTGATCAGCCCATGATCCCCATGATGTCGCTTTCCTTCATGATCAGCAGGTCTTCGCCGCCGATCTTGACTTCGGTGCCCGACCACTTGCCGAACAGGACGCGGTCGCCGACCTTGACGTCGAGCGCGATGCGCTCACCGTCGTCGTCACGGTTGCCTTCGCCGACAGCGATGATTTCGCCTTCGCTCGGCTTTTCCTGAACGCTATCGGGGATAATGATGCCGCCAGCGGTCTTCTGGTCGGCTTCGATGCGACGGACCACAACGCGGTCGTGCAGCGGACGAAATGCCATAATGATGACCTTTCCTTGATGAGATGAGGTTGCTTGGCACTCTCCCTCTGAGAGTGCCAACGGGGAGGCATTTGGTCGCGGCGACTGAATGAATCAACCCCTGCACGCGCAAAAATTTCGCGGCGGTGGCCCAATCGGGTCCGGGGGTGGTCAGCATGGGCCCGCTCGGTTATCCCGGCTCCGCCCGCCGCTTAGGAGCCCCGAAGCCCGATGACTGCCCCCCCAATGACTGGCCCCCAATGACTGGCCCCAAATGACTGGCCCCACTCCTCGCTCCAAGCTCGCTGCCTTCGGCGACCAGATCAATGTTCCGCACGAAGCGTGGCTGTGGTTCAAGGTCAATCTCGCCTACCTGACCGGCGCGGTGGCGGTGACGGTAATCGGGGTGATCCTCGCGCGGTTCCTGTCGCGCTGGGCGGACCGCGCGCTGACCAGCGCCACCCACATCGAGCCGACCGTCGCCAAATTCCTCAGCAACATCATCAAGTATGCGCTGTGGGTGATTGTCGCGATCACCGTGCTCACCCAGTTCGGGGTGCAGACCACCAGTATCATTGCGGCTTTGGGCGGCCTTGCGCTGGCCGTCGGCCTCGCGTTGCAGGGCACGCTCAGCAATGTTGCGGCAGGCGTGATGATCCTCATCCAGCGGCCCTTTCGCGTGGGTGAATACGTCACCGCCGGCCCGGTCGGGGGCACGGTGCAGGGAATCGGCCTGTTCACCACCGAGATGCTCCAGCTCGACGGGCTGTATGTGATGGTCCCCAACAACGAGCTCTGGAACAAGGCGGTCGTCAACCATTCGCGGATGCCGACGCGGCGCTTCGAACTGGTGGTGCCGATCGCCTACGAGGACGACCTGCGCGCCGCGCGTGCGGCGATGCTCGAGCTGGCCAGCGGCGATGCGCGCGTGCTGGCTGAGCCTGCGCCGGCCGCGTTCGTGGCCGCGCTTGCGGACAATGCGGTGCGCGTCGGCCTCAGGGTGTGGTGCAAGAGCGGTGATTATCTCGCGCTGTCATGGGCGCTGAACGAAGCGGTCAAGCTGAAGTTCGACGAGCTTGGCCTGACGATCCCGATCGCTGCGACGCCTGCGCCGCCCACCGCCGCGCCCTAGGCGGCCCTAGGCGGCCCTAGGCGGCCCTAGGCGGTAGCGTCGTAGCGGGTCAGCTCAAGAGCATCGCGCCGCGCCCATCGCCACAGCAATAGCGCGGCCGCAAAGAACAGTCCGGTGGCGAGGCCTATCCACACCCCCGTGCCTTCGAGCGGGGTGTAGAAGCCTAGCCAGATAGCCATGCCGTAGCCCGGCACCCAGTAGCTGAAGATCGCGATCCACATCGGCGCGCGGGTGTCCTGCAACCCGCGAAGCGCGCCTGCGCCGACCGCCTGCACCCCGTCGGCAAGCTGGAAGATCGCGGCCCACACCAGGTATTGCAGCGCGAAGGCAATCAGCGCGGCGTTGCCGGGCGCGGCCGGGTCGATGTAGATCTGTAGCAGGAACGTCGGAACCAGCACCATCGCCAGCGCTGTCGTACACATGAAGCCGGTACCGATCGCCAGCGAGACCCAGCCCGCGCGCCCCGCTGCCACCCGGTCGCCCGCGCCATGGTGGAAGCCCACCCGGATCGTCGCGGCCTGCGCGGTGCCGAACGGGATCTGAAACGCCAGTGCCGCAAGGTTGAGCGCGAGCGTGTGCGCGGCAAGCTCGGTCTCGCCGATCCGCCCCATCAACAGCGCGGCTCCGCTGAACAGCCCCGCTTCGGCCAATACAGTGAGTGCGATGGGCGTGCCGATCACCATGATCTGCTTCAGCCGCGACCATTCAGGGCGCCACCAGCGCCCGAAGATGCGATAACGGCGCAAGGTGCGGTCGCGCCCGATCACCACCATGTAAGCTGCGAGCATCGCGAGCGCGGTGAAGACACTCGACAGGGCGGAGCCCGTCAGACCGAGCGCGGGCAGGCCGAGATTGCCGAACACCAGCGCCCAGTTGCCGAGCAGGTTGGTGCCCAGCGCCAGCAGGGTGATCGCGGTCGCGTAGCCGGGTTTGCCCAACGCCGCGACGAAGGTGCGGAACACGCCGGCAAGGACCATCGGGACCATCGCCCAGCCGATAATCGCTAGGAAATCGCCCGCCATTGCGGCGATCTGCGGATCCTGACCGCTGGCCAGCAGGATCGCTTCGCCCGAATAGCCGATGCCCATGCCCACGATGCCGAAGGCTACAGCCACCCACATGCCCATCCGAACCGTGCGGCGGATCTCACGCACCGAATGGAGCCGCCGCCCGCGCTCGGCCGCGATTAGCGGGGCGCAGGCGCCGACGAGGCCGGTCATCGCCCACACCGTCAGCCCGAAGATGGCGATGGCGAGGCTTGATGCGGCGAGCGGTTGGTCGCCCAGCCGGGCGATGAAGATCACGTCGACGGCATGGATCAGCATCTGCAACAGGTTCGTCGCCGCCAGCGGCACGGCAAGGCCCAGCGTCGCGCGCAGTTCCTGACCCCAGCTGGGCGTGCCGTGTGTGGTTGCCTGTGTCATGTGCATGCTTGGGTCGCCTTTGGGCCCGCCGGCAGGCGAGCCGGACCGGATAGGCGCAGGGCCGATTCGAGGGAAGGGGGCTTGGCGTAGGCGCTTGAGTCAATTCCGCTTTCCCGAATCAGGACTCTGCGACATACAGCGGGGCATGGGGGCTAACGCGGTGCAAGGTGCAGGTTCATTCCGAATTGACGAGGCTATGCGCCGCGACAGTTTTGCGCGCCCTGTCCTTGCCGCATCGATGAGCGGAGCGAGCGCGACCACCCTTTCGCGGATGCTGTGGACGCGGGCGCTGCCCGGCTCGGTGGCGGTGCTTGCCGCGCTGAGCGTGCCGGGCCTTTCGCTGGGCGCAGGTTTTCTGGCAGAGGGGCAAGCGGCTGATGCCGCGCAGGGCAAGGACGCGAAGGCTGCTGTATTGCGCAGCCCGCCGGTCATGGGTTCGGCGCCGACGGCCGCCGGGCACGCGCCTCAAAGTCTGCGTTCGATGATCGCGCCGTGGGCCGCGGCCGCGCCGGGCGTCCGCGACAACTACGCGGCAGAGCAGTCTGGACCGATCGCTCCGCTTTCCTCCGCGCTACTTCCCGCAGGGCCTCGCAAGCGTGTACCCGAGATCTCGGCCGCGACAGTCGCTCCGGTGGCTTTGGCGGTCGCTGCCCTGCCTCCGCTGGCCGAAACCGTCTCGGCAGCAACAGGCACAACTGCGGGCCCGGTACCGGAAGCGGTGCGAATGGTGCCCGCGATCCTCGCAGCGAACAATGCCGGCGGCGAGGTGCCTGCCGCGCCTGTCGCAGCAACGTCTGATGCTCGCGGCCTTGGCGGGACGAGCGGCGCGCTTGCCGCGTCCGTGCTTCCGGCCTCGTCAACGCCTGAGACGGCGCTGTCGCCTCGTGAGGCGATGATCGGTGTGGGCGCTGTGCCCGCTGCGACGCGCACATACGCGCCCGGCCGCCGCGAAGCCCTGGCGCCGATCGCAGCGGCATCTGTTCCGATTGCCGCGCCCGCGCCCTTGTCCGCTTCGGCAGTTCCCCCGGTGCGATTGCCAGTGTCGGCGCCAGTGTCGGCGCCAGTGTCGTTGTCAGTGGCGGCCAAGGCGCTTGCCCCTGTTTCCGCAGCGGTGCCTGCGGCGGCCATGGCGGTGCCCCGGGTTGCCGACAAGCGCCCGGCGCCGCCCGTCGCCGCGCGGTCCGTGCCCGCTGCACCGGTGCCGGCTGCGCGCGCCCCGGCTGCTCCCGCCCCTGCACTGGCACCGCTCCCGCGGGCCAAGCTCCAGGTCCCGGCCCCCGGCATAGGCCGACCGGACGCTTTGCGGGTCGATGTCAAATCGCAGCTGCTCACCCGGATCGACGGCAAGTCGGCGGGGACAATCGATTTCCGGCAGACCGATGCGGGCCTGCAGGTCCGGCTGGGTTCAATCGTCGATCTGCTGGGCGATCGTTACGATGCCGCGCAGATCGCCCGCATCCGCGCGTCCTCGGCGAGCAATGTCTATCTGTCGCTCGCCCAATTGCAGGCGCAGGGCATCCCGATCAGCTATGATCCGATCTATGACGAGTTCAATGTCGGCACCTTCGACGCGCGGCCCAAGGCGAGGCTCAAGGTGCATATGGACCAGATCAGCGCGCCGGAGCGCGGGCTGGGCAGCACCGCGATGGAGCAGGTGCGCCGCTGAGGCCCAGTGCTTAACCGGGGGGCCCCTTAAGCGGGGCAGTTGCCTTCTTGGATCTCGTAAGGCTCGCCGCCGTCTTCCTCGGCTACCAGGCGCACGCACCAGTCTTCTCCGGCGCTGACCCGGATGGTCGAAAGCACGGTGCGGTTACCGGCAGCAATTGTCGTCTTGCCGCGGTGGCGCGATGTCGACGTGCCGCCGACGTCGAGAGTGTAGCTGACCTGAAGTGACTGCGGCGACTGGCCGATCAACTGCACCTCGATCGCGTCGCCGAGGCGGCGGATATCGAGGACGAGCGCGTGGGGGGCATTATCATTCATGTCGGGCACCGTGCTGGAGGCAAGGGAGAGCAACAGCATGGCCAGCGCGCCGGGCGGGGTCATGGTCTGCCACCAGGCGGCGGAACGGCGCCGGGCTGTCCGCCAAGCTGCTGAATGATGGCGTTGATGACCGCGTCGGTCCCGGCGCTAAGACCGCTTTTGTCCTCATCCTTGCCGGGCGTCCCGCCTCCCGACTGCGGCGTCAGGGCAACCGAAGCGATCGCCTGATTGTTCATATCGTCGGAGGATGACGAGCCACTGGACCGCGACAGGCGCGCAATCACGGCTTCGACGGCGGGCATGCCGTTGCTCTCCAGCCCGCCGCGCAGCAACCGCTCCTCGGCGCTCAGCGGCTTGTCGCGGCCCGTGCCGAGCTCGTCCGAACGGGTTTCGATGCGGGTCTTGCACAGTGCGATGATCGCAGCGACCGCAGGCGGCCTGTCGCAGATGTCGGTGCCTTCGACGGCCTGCAGCAGCACACTCCGCTCAGCGGGGGTGAGCTGGGCGAGCGTGGCATCGAGCTCGGCCCGGGACAGTTGCGGCATCTGCCGGGCGTCGTTGCCCGTTGTGGAAATCTGGGTGGAATCCGTGACCGCGCGATCACGGCGCGGGATCTGGCTGGCCTCGGCCTGCACCACGCTCGGACGGGTCTGTGCAGGCCGGGCCTCGTCGAGGAACACCCTGCGATCGGGTTTGTCGGCTGCGGCGGGTATACCGCGCGGCGCGACCTGGCTCGCGCCGGTCTTGCTGGAGGCGCTGCCTGCGTCCTGTGCCGTGCCCGCCGCAGGAACCAGCAACGCCGCGCCAGCGATCAGGATTATCCGGCGGAAGGGCATGGCGAAGGTCATGCGGGGTGCACTCAGCCGCCCGTGCCTGGCGGCGGGGCGAACTGGGCGCCCGTCGCGCTTTGAGTGATCTGCATTGCGGTGTTACCAGTTTGCAGGATCTGGAGATCGGACAGGCCGTCACCGTTCTGTGCCCACTGCAGCCGGTTGCCGTCATTGAGCTGGGTCGCGGTCATGGTGTTGTCGTCGCCAACCTGGCTCAGATCGGCCTGATTGTCGCTGCCGTCCTGCACCAGCGTCAGCCGGTTGCCGTTACCGAGCTGCTGAACCGTAGCACCCGTCGTCATCCCGTCGGCACTTTCGCGCTGGAGCAGGATTGCGGCGTTGTCGTCGCCTTCCTGCGCGAGCGCCAGTTCGGTCGATCCATCGCCGCCTTGCCGGGCGGTGACCGAGTTACCCGTGCCATCCTGGGTGATCCCGGCCTTGTGCGGCGCCGTACCCTTCTGCACCAGTTCGACGCTGTTGTCCGCGCCGTCCTGCGTGATCTGCGCGAGACTGTCGGAATTGCGCTGGGTGACAGTGATGCGGCTGTTGTCCGCGATCTGCGTGATGAAGACGCCCCGCTCGGGAGCGGGTTTGGCCTGGACTTGGGCCTGTGCTTGGGCCTGTGCTTGGGCCTGTGCCGGAGCGGCGAGGGCCAGCGCCAGCAGCAGCGCAGTGGTGCCGGACCGGACCGGATCAAGGAGCGCAGCTGGCATGATTATTCCTCAGTAATCGAAAAAGTGGCCCCGGGCGAGACAATCTCCCGCCCGGGGCACGTGTCAGGTCAATCAGAAGCCCTGCGTGACGGTGACGGTGTTGCCCATCCCGCCCTGCGTGATGACCGAGCTGTTGGTATCGCTCAGCTGGGTCACGGTGGCCGTGTTGTTGCCGCCGCTCTGAGTGATCAACGAGTCGTTGTCGTCGCCGCTCTGGGTAACCGTCGCAGTCTGGTCCGAATTCGACTGGGTAACCTGGGCAAGGTTATCATCGCCGCCCTGAGTGATGCTTGCCGAGTTGTCATCACCGGTGAAGTCGGTCTGGATGATGAACGCATCGTTGTCATCGCCGATCTGGCTGATGAACGCGATATCGCTCGTTCCCGATTGAGCGATGTCGCCAAGGTTCCGGTCACCCGACTGGCCGACGGTGGTCAGGTTGGAGAAGCCCGACTCATTCACTTCCGATTCGTTGAGATCCCCGCCCTGTGTCACCGAGGCGACGTGGTTGGTGCCGCCCTGGAGGATGCCGGAGAGGTTCTCGTTCCCGCTCTGGGTAACCGTCAGCGAGTTGTTGAGGCCGGTGAGGTCAAGCTGGTTGACGAACGAGTCGTTGAGGTTCCCGCTCTGAGTGACGGTCGCATCGTTTTCCGTTCCGGCCTGCTTGAGGTCGCTGAAGTTCTCATCGCCCGCCTGCCTGACGACCGCCAGGTTGAGCGTTCCGCCCTGGATGATCAGCGATTCGTTGTCGTTACCGCCCTGGTTCACATCCGAGGTGATGTCCACGCCGGACTGGGTGATGTTCGACAGGTTGCCGTCGCCGAGGCCCTGCGTGACCGTGGCGAAGCTGTTCGAGACGGTCGGCGCCGACTGGTCGATGTTCGACGTGTTGTCATCGCCGCTCTGGGTGACGAACGCCGTGGCGTCCACACCAGCCTGCTTGATGTCCGACAGGTTGTTGCTGCCGCCTTGCGTCACGCCCGATTCCCCGGTGGTGCCGGTCTGCACGATGGTCGAGGTGTTATCATCACCCGGCTGGCTGACGTTGGCGATGTTGTTGGTGCCGCTCTGGGTGATGGTCGACAGGTTGTCGTCACCACCCTGCGTGGCCACCGCGAAGTTGTTCACGCCGCCCAGCGCCGTTTGGTCGATGTCCGATTCGTTGAAATCGCCGACCTGCGTGACGAAGGCACGCATCTCGGTGCCGGCCTGATCGATATCGGACAGGTTGGAGTTGCCCGACTGGGTCACCCGAGCTTCGGGGTTGGCGCCGGTCTGGTCGATGGTCGAGATGTTGTCATCGCCCGACTGCAACACGCGAACGTTGTTCTCTACCTCAAGGGTGCCAGCAAAGTTCCAGTCGCCATCCTGCAACACGTCAGATGTGTTGCGATCGCCCGACTGGGTTACACCGAGCACTCCGGTCAGCGCGAGATTATTGAAGGCAATCGCGAAACCTGACTGGGTCGCGTTCGAGACGTTGTCATCGCCCGATTGGCTAACCGCCATGATAGTGGCGCTGCCATTTTGCAGGACCGTCGACTCGTTGCGGTTTCCGGTCTGGTCCGAATACGTGAAGTTGGAACTTCCTTGTTGATCGACGGTCGAAGTGTTGTTTGCTCCGCTCTGACGAATGTCAGCTTGGGAGATATTGCTGTTGGGGATGAACTCCCCGCGGAAACCTTGGATACCGTTTATCGAGCCGCCGCCAGCCGTGGACGACTGTCGAACCACCGAGCTCTGGTCAGTGCCGCTCTGGATCACCAGTGCGTTCTGACCATTGGCGGTCTGAGTGATGGTCGAGTTGCTGTCGCTTGCGCTCTGGTTCACCCGCGCCCAGCCGGCATTCGCATTCTGGGTGATCGTGGTGGAGCTGTCGTTACCCGACTGGATGACAACGGCGAAGTTGCTGGCGTTGTTCTGGGTCACCAGCGAGTCAGAACTGTTGCCCGACTGAGCGACCGTGGCGCGGTTGCTGGTGCCGTCCTGGTTGATCGTGCCCACGTTGTCGGCATTGCTCTGCGATGCGGTGGCCGTGTTGCTGGTGCCCAACTGGGTGATGGCGCTGACGCCGTCGGTCCCCGTCTGGGTGTTCGAAGCGGTGTTGGCGTTGCCGGTCTGAGCAATGGTCCCGATGTTGTCGCTGCCCGACTGGTTCGCCGTGCCGCGATTGCTGTTACCCGATTGCGTGATGGTGCTGAGACCGTCGAGGCCCGACTGGGTGTTCGAAGCGGTGTTGCTGTTGCCGTTCTGTCCAATGGAGCCAGTGTTGCGCTCGCCCGACTGGGTCGCGGTGCCATTGTTACCGACGCCCAACTGGCTGATGGTGCCGATGTTACCCTCGCCCGACTGGTTCGCGGTGCCATTATTGCCGTTACCCAGCTGCGAGATGGTGCTGAGACCGTCGAGGCCCGACTGGGTGTTTGAAGCGGTGTTGCTGTTGCCGTTCTGTCCAATGGAGCCGGTGTTGCGCTCGCCCGACTGGTTCGCCGTGCCGCTATTGCCGACGCCCAGCTGAGTGATGGCGCTGGAGCCATCGATGCCCGACTGCGTGTTCAAGGCAGTGTTGTTATCCTGAGTCTGGCTGACGGTGCCGGAGTTGTTGGTGCCCGACTGGGTGTTGGTGGTCGTGTTGTCGTTGCCGCTCTGCGCCACGGTGATGTCGCTCAGCGTGCCCGACTGGGTCGAGGTGACACTGTTGTCGTTACCATCCTGATCGACGGTGGCGGCGTTGTCGTCATCGCTCTGGGTCAGGGTTGCGACGTTCTCGATGCCGCCCTGATCGATGTCGCTGATGTTGTCGTCGGCGGTCTGGGTGACGGCCGCGTCGTTCAATCCGCCATCCTGCCGAATGCGGCTGGAGTTGTCGTCGCCGGTCTGCGTGACCGAGCCAGAGTTGAAGCCGCCCAGCGCGCCAAGGTCGATCTGCTTCAGGTCGCTGAAGTTGCCGGTGCCGTTCTGGTTGACGAGCGCGGTGTTGTCATCACCCGGCTGGGAGTCGCCCTGCTGCACGATGCTGGTATTGTTGTCGCCGCCGGTGTTGGTCTGGGCCACGATGGCGCTGTTGCCGCTGCCGACGCCCTGGCCGACGAACGAGGTGTTGGCTTCGTTCTGTTCGACGTCAGCCGAGTTGCCGCTGCCGGTGCCGCCGGGGTTGTCACCCTGGGCGATAAAGCTGTCGCTGCCTTCGCCGTTCTGGACGAGCGTGGCGACGTTGTCGTCAGCACTCTGCAGCACCACGGAATCATTGGTCGCGCCGGCCTGGGTGACGGTGGCTACGCCATCGGTCCCCTCCTGCTCGACTTCCGACGTGTTGCCCGCGCCGACGCTCTGCGCGACGGTCGCGGTGTTGTCCGCATTCGATTGTGTGATGTCAGACGTGCTGCTCGACCCGGTCTGGGTCACGGTCGCGGCTTGGCCTGCGCCGCTCTGGTTAATGGTCGAGGTGTTGCTCTGGCCGAGTGCCGGAGCGGAGATGGCAAGCGCGAGGATCGAGGCGCTGGCAAGGATCGTGTTCTTCATGGCGTTTTCCTTGGGAAATTCGGGTCGCGGGCGACCATGTCATGGCGATCCGGACGGGCCACTGCCCGTCCGGCGAAGTTTTAGATGGAGCCCTGCGTGACCGTCGCGGTGCTGCCGCTGCCGGACTGCACGATGTTCGAGACGTTGCTGTTGTTCGTCTGCGTCACGCTTGCCGTGTTGAGCGATCCGGTCTGGAGGATGTCGGAATTGTTGCCGATGCCGTCCTGCGAAACGGTCGCCGTGTTCTCGTCACCCGACTGATCGAGCTCGGCGATGTTGAGCGAGCCTTCCTGGAACACGTCGGAGCTGTTGGCGTCGCCCGACTGGTCAACAATCGCGTTGTTGCCCTGTTCGTCGACCAATCCGATCTGTTCGATCATGCTGGAATTGGAGAAGCCCGACTGATCAACAATCGCAAACCCGTAGAAGTTGGTCTGGCTGATATCCGAAGCGTTTTCCTCACCCGACTGGGTGACCTCGGCATAGTTGAAGGTGGCCGCGAGAATGGTGTTTCCGTTCTGAGCGATGTTCGAGGTTGAATTGTCGCTCCCGCTCAGCTGGCGGACAAAGACCTCATCGAAGCGGCCGCTCTGGAAGACGGTCGATTCCGAGTTGTTGGAATTCTGCACCACCGTGGCGATCGACGAGGAGAGATGCGCCTGCTCGATGTCCGACGAGTTGCTGTTACCGGTCTGCGTGACGGTCAGCACGTTGGTGGAGAAGGTCTGGCTGGCGATGCTGGTGTTGTCGTCGCCGGTCTGCACGATCGTTGCGATCTGTTCCCGGTTGAGCTGCGTCAGATCGGAGGTGTTGCCATCGCCCGACTGGGTGACGCTGGCGGTCAGTTCGCTGTCCGGAATCGGCATGAACAGCGGGCCGACATCTGCCTGGATGATGGTCGATACGTTGTCGACGCCCGACTGGTTGACGGTCGCCAGGAAGGTGTTGGAGTTATCCAGCGCGAACGTCTGAGTGATCTCCGAGCTGTTCGGGCCCTCCTGATTGACGATCGCCATCTGGTTCACTGCGCCCGGCGCAATCGCCGACTGGCTGACGACCGACGTCGCCCCGTCGCTCTGGTTTACCAAAGCAGTGAGATCGCCCGCGCCAACGCCCGTCGCGGTCTGCGTCACGGTCGAGGAATTGTCGTCCCCGATCTGGCTTACGTCGGCCAGGAGGCTGAAGCTGCCCACCAGATTGGACTGGGTCACCGTCGACTCATTGGAGACGCCCACCTGGGTGACGAGCGCCTGCGGGTCCATGGCCACGTCGTTCGACGTATCGGTCTGGGTGATCGTGGATTCGTTATCTTCACCGTCCTGCACGGTGCTGGCGAGGCCGCCAACCGTGTTCTGGGTGGTGGTCGCGGTGTTGTTGTCACCGTCCTGCTCGATCAACGAACCGCTGGTGCCGGACTGCGTCACGGTCGCCGTGTTGTCGTTGCCGTCCTGATCGACTTCCGACGAGTTGCCGCCGTTCTGGGCCACGGTTGCGGCATTGTTGTTACCGGCCTGGGTGGCAGTGGACGTGCTCTGCGCGGCGGCCGGTGCGGCGATGGCCAGTGCGATCAGCGAGGCGCCGGTAAGGATGGTCTTTTTCATTTGAAATTTCCCTGCAATTTAATCGAATTACGAATTTTCTAGCGGCTTCGGGACGCGGGGTCCCGGTATGCCAGCGGCTTGATTATGGTCGCAAAAAAGCATGTCCCGGGTTGGTCACCCCAGTCGTAAGGCCCTCCGTGACAGGCACGGCGCGCTTGCTGGAGCCCATGGCTCGGTATTCATCGTTTACTTCCCCCCCCTTTTCCGATCCGCTGGCGAGCGGGCCGGAGTTTCATTCAATATTACGAGCCGTCGCGATCCTTCTCGTCCCGTTCGCGATCGACGATCGTCATGGCACTGAGCGATCCGGCGCGTTTGATCGCCTTCTGGATATCGCTGGCGTCGTAGACCCCGTCGCGTTCGGCGCGGTAGGCGGCCAGCAGCGGCTGAGCCGCCGCCATGTCGTTGAACCGCCACAGGTCGAGCTCGACCCCTTCGAGAACGAGGCCATAGACCGCCTTCTCGATCGCCTGCTGAAGCGCGACCTGATCCGGCTCGTTCGAGGTGATCCCGGCTTCGGCTTCGAGCAGTTCGCGGAAAGCCACGAACTTGAAGGCGCTGGCGCCGATCGCCTGGCTGGCGATGGTCTTGGAGGAAGTCACGTTGGCGAGCACTTCGCCGGTGCGCACCGACACAGCGCGCAGGTAGACGGTCACCGTATCCTGGCGATATTCGGTGCGTGCGCCGATCCCCAGGAAGGCCGCGCCCGCTCCGCCGGTGACGGTGTTGGTGTCATAGCCGACAATCCCGCCTTCGAGCAGCACGCCCGCGAACAATAGCGAGGGCAGCGCGTTGGGATCGATTTCCTGCTCGCC
>JANNWO010000126.1:0-5194 GCA_031408395.1 Sphingomonadales bacterium
CTCCCGCAGTTTCCCGCGCCGCCTTTGTGAGGTATTGCGGCGTGCGGATACCCGCGACCACGTCCTCGCCCTGCGCGTTGATCAGGTACTCGCCGTAATAGGCGCGTTCGCCCGTTGCTGGATCGCGGGTGAAGGCAACGCCGGTCGCGCTCGTTTCGCCCATGTTACCGAACACCATCGCCTGCACATTGACCGCGGTACCCCAGTCGCCCGGAATGTCGTTGAGGCGGCGATAGACCTTGGCACGGTCCGAATCCCAGCTATCGAAGACCGCGCGGATCGCACCCCACATTTGCTCGTGGACGTCCTGCGGGAATGGCTTGCCGAGTTCATCGGCGACGATCTGCTTGTACTGCGCAACCAGTGCCTGCCAGTCTTCGGACTCCAACTCGGTATCGTTGTAGAACCCCTTGTCCTCCTTGGCGATCTCGAGCGCTTCCTCGAATAGCCCGTGATCGATGCCGAGCACCACGTCGGAGTACATCTGGATGAAGCGGCGGTAGCTGTCCCACGCGAATCGCGCATCACCGCTCGAAGCAGCCAGCCCTTCCACGGTGGCGTCATTGAGGCCCAGGTTGAGGACCGTGTCCATCATCCCGGGCATCGACACCCGCGCGCCCGAGCGGACCGAGACCAGCAGCGGATCGCCCGCATCGCCGAAGTTCTTGCCGACTGTGGCTTCGACGTGGGTCAGTGCCTCGGCAACAGCGCTGCGCAGGCTTTCGGAGAAGTCCGCGCCGTCCCTCAGGTATGCCACGCATTCTTCAGTCGTGATGGTGAAGCCCGGGGGGACCGGCAGGCCGATGCTCGCCATCTCGGCGAGGTTCGCGCCCTTGCCCCCTGCAACGGTCTTGTCCTTCTGGCGCGGATCGGAGTGGTCGGCATGGCCTCCGAAAACATAGACCGTCTGGAGTGTCATGCCGGTTCCTAGCTAGTTGATGAAGTTCATGCGGTAGGGGCTTAATCAGAAATTCAACTTACTGTATTTTCAATAGGATAGTTCTGCTAATGCGTTACACAAGCAGCACCTTTTCCATCACCCTTCGATCCGGCTGAAATCGGCGACCCGGTGGACCGCATCGCGGAAACGCGCCAGCAGTGCGAGGCGCGCGGCGCGCTTTTCTTGCTCGGGGGCGTTGACGATCACCTCTTCGAAAAACCGGTCGATGGGCGCGCGCAAGCTGGCGAGCGCCGCCATCGCATCGGCGAACCGCTCGGCCTCGACCGCCTCGGCAGCGAGGGGCGCGGCGGCGTCGAGCGCGTCGATCAGTGCATGCTCGGCCGGTTCGGGCGTGTAGGAGAGGTGCTCGGCCGCCGCGTGGCGCTCGGCCATCTTGGCGGCGATCACGGGCGCAAGGTCCGGATCGTCGACCCCCGACAGCGGGTCTTCCTCGCCGGTCTGGGAGATCTCCCCCTCGATCCCGCGCCAATCCTCCTTCTTGAGGATATTCGCCGCGCGCTTGTAGCCTGCGAGGAGGTTGGTGCCGTCCTCGGTAGTGACGAAGGCTTGCAACGCATGAACGCGGGCGAGCAGGCGGACGAGATCGTCCTCGCCGCCGAGCGCAAACACCGCGTCGATCAGGTCGTGACGGACGCCAGCCTCGCGCTGCTGGACTTTGAGGCGGTCGGCGAAGAACTTTTGCAAGTCGCCAACAATTTTGGGAGTGCTCTCAAGCGGCTCCGGATAAGCACTGTGAGGCTTCTCCCATTCGAAGTACGCCTGAATTTCTGCCCATGACAGTGACCAGAAGCGCCGCTTGGTGATGTCCATCACCGCCGGTTCCGGGCTGATGAAGTTTACGAGCCCCGCAAGAATAGATGCGATGTCGAACCTGAGGCTGTTCCCGTGGATCAACGCCAGAACGCCAAACGCAGACCGTCTAAGGGCAAACGGATCCTTAGATCCTGTCGGCGCCTGACCAATAGCAAAGAACTGTGCAATGCTGTCCAGCTTGTCCGCCAGCGACACCGCCACCGTCACCGGCGCGGTGGGCACATCATCCCCCTGCCCGACCGGCTTGTAGTGATCGCGGATTGCGTCTGCGACCTCCTGCGGCAGCCCTTCCTTCGCCGCGTAGTAACCGCCCATCAGACCCTGCAATTCGGGGAACTCGCCGACCATTTCGGTGACGAGATCAGCCTTGCACAGGCGCGCGGCTTGTTCGGCGAGGTCTGCCAAACTCCCCTCCCGCTTGCGGGAGGAGTCGGGGGTGGGCGCGTCAGGGCGAGCGCTCGCAGGCCCACCCCCAGCCCCTCCCGCAAGCGGGAGGGGGGTATCGGTGTCAATCCCCTCTTCGCACAACCAGCGTGCAAGCTTCGCCACGCGCTCCACCTTGTCCGCCACCGTGCCGAGCTTTTCGTGGAAGGTGATCCGCGCCAGCTTTTTGGCGTGATCCTCAAGCGGCGTCTTCTGATCCTGCTCCCAGAAGAAGCGCGCGTCCGACAGGCGCGCCGCGAGCACCTTGCGGTTGCCGTCGACCACCACGGCGGGGCCTACAGCGTCAATATTGGCGGTGCAGACGAAGGCGTTGGCAAGTTTGCCCGCGCTATCCTCGCACACGAAATACTTCTGGTTCACCCGCGCGGTCAGCTGGATCACCTGGGGCGGCACGTCGAGGAACGCTTCGTCGAAGCGCCCAAGCAGCGGAACCGGCCATTCGGTAAGGCCTGCGTTCTCGATCACCAGCCCCTCGTCGGCGACCAGCGTCAGGCCCGCCTCGGCGGCGGCCCGCGCCGCGCCGTCGCGGATCAGTTTGCAGCGTTCGGAGAAATGGACGATCACATGGGCCGCGCGCAGGGTTTCGATATAGGCCCCGGCATCGGCGATATCGACCGGGCCGGAGTGATGGAATCGGTGTCCCTCGGTCGTGCGCCCGCTGACGATCCCGTCAATCTCGCAAGGAACCACCGCGCCGTCCAGCAAGGCAATGATGCCCGAAAGTGGACGCACCCAGCGCAGGGACTCCGTGCTGAGCGAAGCTTCGCCCCAGCGCATCGATTTGGGCCAAGGGAAGGCGCGGATGATTGCCGGGATCGTTTCGGCCAGCACCGCTGCGGTGTCGCGCCCCGGCTTTTCAACGACCGCGAAATACACACCGGCACGCTCGGTCAGCTGCTCTGCGGTGAGGCCAACCTTGCGCAGGAAACCCTCGAGCGCTTGCGGCGGTGCGCCGACCTTTGGCCCCTTGGTTTCCTCAGCTACAGCCTGGGTGGCAAGCGGCAGGTCCTTGGCAATCAGAGCCAATCGGCGCGGCGTTGCGAAGGTTTCGACCGAACCTGCCGTCAACCCGGCCTTGGCCAGCGCATCGGCAAACAGCCGCGCAAGATCTTCCTTGGCCTTCGGCTGCATCCGGGCGGGGATTTCCTCGCTGCGCAGTTCGAGCAGGAAGTCAGCCATCAGACGAGCCTCCACCCGGGATATTTCGCTTCCCATTCCGGCGTCATCTTGGCCGCATAGGCCTCGCACGACGAGCGCGCGAGGTCGCGCACGCGGCCCATGTAGCTGGCACGTTCCTGCACGCTGATCACGCCGCGTGCCTGCAGCAGGTTGAAGACGTGGCTCGCCTCGATCGCCTGTTCGTAGGCGGCAAGCGGCACGCCTGCGCCCAAGGCATTGCGGCACTCGGCTTCGGCTTTGGCGAAGAGGTCGAACAGCGCGTCGGTATCCGCGACCTCGAAGTTCCACTTCGACATCTGGCGCTCGTTTTCGAGGAACACGTCACCGTAGCTCACGCCCGACGAATTGAACGCCAAGTCATAGACGTTGTCGACGCCCTGAATGTACATCGCGAGGCGCTCGAGCCCGTAGGTCAGCTCGCCCGCGACCGGCTTGCAATCGAAGCCGCCCATCTGCTGGAAATAGGTGAACTGGGTAACCTCCATCCCGTCGCACCAGACCTCCCAGCCCAGCCCCCATGCGCCGAGCGTGGGCGACTCCCAGTCGTCTTCGACAAAGCGGATGTCGTGCGCCAGCGGGTCGATGCCGATCGCGCCGAGGCTCTTGAGGTAGAGCTCTTGAATGTCCGACGGTGAGGGCTTCAGGATCACCTGATACTGGTAGTAGTGCTGCAGCCGGTTGGGGTTTTCGCCATAGCGCCCGTCGGTCGGGCGGCGGCAGGGCTGCACGAAAGCGGCATTCCACGGCTCGGGACCGAGTGCGCGCAGGGTCGTCGCGGTGTGGAAGGTGCCCGCACCCATGCGCATGTCGTAAGGCTGGAGGATGACGCAGCCGGCCTCGGCGCTCCAGAAGTCGTGGAGCGTCAGGATCATGTCCTGAAACGAACGCGCCGGATCGCGGGCTGGCGGGCTGAATTTGGGTGCGGCATTCATGGCGGCCCGCAATGGCCGAACGCCCATAATGCGTCAATGCCGCGCCGCAGCAACGCACCGGGAAAGGCATGGGGTGCAAAGCCTGCGCTTGACTTCGCAGATGCAGCCGCCAGCATCGAATTGAGTGCAGAATCAGGGGCAATCGGGGGAATTGATGACGTCGGTGGGCCATGCCCTTTCCTTCGCCGCGGCACTTTTGCTGGCGTGCTCTCCGCTTGGAGCCGCGCCGCGTAATGCGCCGCCGCCTGCGGGGAGCGGCTTTACCTGCCCGGTGCCCCACAACGAGTACCACGCAGACGGCCCCCCGCGCGCGCCGCGGCAGGATTACGAGCCCAAGCCGGCGATGTGGAAGATTTCGGACAGGGACACCACGATCCATGTTTTCGGCACTTTCCACGTGCTTCCCGAAGGCTTCCGCTGGCGCACTGCAAAATTCGACAAGGTGGTGGCCGAGGCGAAGGAAGTGGTGTTCGAATCCCGCGATGAGGAGCCAGTAGCCGAGGACGGTTCGGTTTCGCCTGAGGAGCAACGCTATCTCGACATGATCGCGAGCCGCAGCGGAACGGTGCCGCTGTCGCAGCGGATCTCGGAAGGCAACCGGGCCAAGCTCAAGCGGCTGTTCAGGATGGGGGGCATCTTGCCGGGGGACATGGAACTGGTGCCGCCCATGGTCGCGATGTTCACTATCGACGCGATTTCCTCCGAGGCCGAGGGGAGCCTCGAGGACTTCGGGGTCGGGAAGGTGATCGCCCACAACCGCCGGCCCCGGTCGCGGTAAACCCTCAAGATAAACCACAACACCACCAACACCAAGGGGGGGCCCCCCGCCACGGACGAAAAAACCTCCAAAATGGACAAACACACC
>JANNWO010000127.1:0-13848 GCA_031408395.1 Sphingomonadales bacterium
AAGGCGAGTGCGGGGATCTTCTTGCCGGTGGCGACCTGCACCCAGATGCGACTCGGATGGAGCGGCTTGGGCGGCTCCTTCTTCTTGGGCTTCTCGGTAGGCTTGGCAGCGGGCTTCGCGGTCTCCGGAGCAAGCGTGGGCTGCACGGCGACCTCGCGGCGCACCTCGATTCGCGAGATGTCGACCGCATCGGTGCCCACGCGGGCATCGGGCAGCGGCGCGCCGAGATCGGCGAAGGCATCGGCAACGCGCTGCTGCGGGGGCTTCAGGGGAGCCGCCGAAACGGTAACCGGCGTGACGGTCGCCGCGCGGGTCGGGGCAGCAGGCTTTTCCTTAGCCGGAGCGGGCGGTGCTGTCGGAGATCCAAGCGGCGCGCCCGACGGCGCCAAGCGGCTGTCGGCGCGCTCCTCGGCCGCAAAACGCGCGAGGCGCGGATCGTCGCGGCCGATGTCGGCAGCGCGCGGGAAGATCCCGAGATTGGCCGCTGCCGCCTGCTGCGGCTTGGTGAGGCGCGGCATGTAACCGAGATAGGGCACCAGCCGGGTCGCAAGATCGCGCGGCATCACCTGCTCGACGATCGCGGTCGCGCGGTCCGCGTCGCCCAGAATCGCGAGCCCGAAGGCGCGCGCGCGCTGGGCCGCCATGTCGCGCCGGTCGAGCAGCGGGCGCAAGCTCTCCTCGAAGCGCGCACGGTTGCCGGTGATCGCGTAGCTGATTGCAAGCCGCCGCCGCGCCTCGTCATTGGCGGGATCGAGCTGGAGCGCGCGGACATAGGCCTCCTGCGCGGCGACAGGCTCGCCGACCAGGTCGAGCGTCAACGCGCGGTCGGTCGTCACTGCCTGCTCGGGAACGCCCGCAGCAAGCGCGCGGTCGAATTGTACCAGCGCTTCCCCTGCCCGG
Organism: Sphingomonadales bacterium; assembly: GCA_031408395.1. Lineage (GTDB taxonomy): Bacteria > Pseudomonadota > Alphaproteobacteria > Sphingomonadales > Sphingomonadaceae > Erythrobacter. The sequence goes on from JANNWO010000127.1 coordinate 901, forward strand.
CCCGAACGCAGATAGACCGAGCCGAGCCCTTGCGCGGCGCCGGGGCTGCCCGGATCAACCTCGGCAGCGCGGCCGAAAAAGCCAATCGCCGCCTCGAGATCATCGACGCCGAGCGCGGCCTGCCCCGCCTCGATCAGCGTATCGCGGTCGCGCGGTGCCTTGGCGAGCGCCAGCAGCGCGCGGTTGAGGCGCTGGACTTCGGGAGAAGGGAGGGCCTGCACGACGGGCTGCGCGACGCTGTCCTGCGCGGCCGCACCAGCGGGAAGCAGGGCGAAGGCCAGCGCAAGGGCGCTTGCTGCAAAGAGGCGCGACACCATGTCTCGTGCTCTATCCTGCCCCGCGCCGCCCGCCAGTGGCTTTCCCGCGCGACGCGACCAACAGGGCCGCGCGCGCGCCGGACGGCTGCATGGAGCAACCGTTACTGGTTGTTCTGCCGGCCGAGGAAGCGCGGAATGCTGAGCGCCGGGCTATCATCGCCGTCATCATCGTCATCTTCGTCACGCGCGGTGCTACGCGACAGATTGGCCATGCGTTCGAACAGCGTGCTGCCGGCACCCGCACCGCCGCCGCCGCCCTCGTTGCCGCCGCCAAGCAACGAGCGTCGCCGTCCGCCGCCGAGCTTGGCTTCGACCGGGCGGTCTTCCGCCGCAAGCCGGTCGGCGCTGGCGAGCAGATCGTCCTGCGCCGGGCCTTCGAGTTCCTCATCGGCATCGCTGTAAGCGGCATAGCCGTCATCGAGATCGAGCGCGCCGTCATCGGCCGGGGGCGTGACAGCCGGAGCATCCTCAGTCGCGCCGTAGCCCAAGCTGCGCTCGTCCGCATCGCGCAAGCCCGCGAGCGGATCGACGATACCGTCGACATCGTCGTCATATTCATTGCCGTAACCGTCTCCGGCCTGCATGCCGGTCAGTTCGAAGGGCGCAGCGGCCGCGTAGGGGCCACCCTCGTCATCGGCCTCATCGGCGAGATCCAGCATGTCGTCGTCAACGTCATCATGCGACTCCGCCGGGAGCGCACCGAGATCGAAGGTTGGCATGGCGGCGGAAGTTACTGCGGGCGCTGCGTAAGGCGCTTCCTCGACCGGGGGCAGTTCGACCAGGCCCTCGTCCTCGGAGAGCTCGAGCACCGGGCGCTTGGGCGCACGCGCGCCGCCGAGCGAGACCGACTGCTGGCGCTCGACATAGTTGATCGCGCTTTGCTCGATCCCGGTCGCAACCACCGAGACGCGGATCTTACCCTTGAGGTCGGGGTTGAAGGCCGAGCCCCAGATGATGTTCGCGTCTTCATCCACCAGTTCGCGGATGTGATTCGCGGCTTCGTCGACTTCGAGCAGGCGCATGTCCTCGCCGCCGATGATCGAGATGATGACACCCTTGGCGCCCGCCATGCTGACACCGTCAAGAAGCGGGTTGGCAATCGCCTGTTCGGCAGCGTCAAGCGCGCGGTTCTCGCCCTCGCCCTCGCCCGTGCCCATCATCGCCTTGCCCATTTCGCTCATGACCGAACGCACGTCGGCAAAGTCGAGGTTGATGAGGCCCGGCATGACCATGAGATCGGTGATCGAGCGGACGCCCTGCTGGAGCACCTCGTCGGCGAGCTGGAAGGCTTCCTTGAAGGTGGTCTCGGCCTTGGCGACCAGGAACAGGTTCTGGTTGGGGATGACGATCAGCGTGTCGACGTGACGCTGGAGCTCTTCGATCCCCGCGTCAGCGGCGCGCATCCGGCGCGTGCCTTCGAACAGGAAGGGTTTGGTAACGACGCCCACGGTCAGCACGCCCATGCGGCGCGCGGCTTCGGCGATGACGGGCGCGGCGCCGGTGCCGGTGCCCCCGCCCATGCCTGCCGCGATGAAGCACATGTTGACGCCTTCGAGCGCCTTTTCGATCTCGCTCGTGGTTTCCTCTGCCGCGGCCTTGCCGACTTCGGGACGCGCGCCCGCACCAAGGCCGCCGGTGATGTCGGGCCCGAGCTGGATGCGGCGTTCCGCCGGCGAGGTGCTGAGCGCCTGCGCATCGGTGTTGGCGACGATGAACTCGACGCCCTCGATTTCGGCCGCGATCATGTTGGCGATAGCGTTACCGCCAGCACCGCCAATGCCGATGACAGTGATGCGGGGGCGCAGATCGTCGGTCGCCGCAGGTCCGATATTGATGCTCATCAGCTGGTTCTCCAGACGCGGGGTCGTGACTTTTCCATCCAATTCGCCCGCTTATAGCTTCTGTGACATATTCAGTGTCATCATTTTATAGCGGCAAAGCCCTTATCCACAGTGAGGGGCTGCCTAGAAATACTCGCGCGCCGCGCGCAGCGCCCGCATGACGAGCCCCATGAGCCCGCTCTCGCGCGTAAAAGCCTTGTAAACCCCGCTGCGGCCCGTGCCCACCGCCCTGATGTCGACCGGGTCGTCGGCGGCATAAAGGCACAGGCCAGCCAGCGTGGCGAAGCCCGGCGCGTGGTGCGCTTCGGGCATCCCGGTGAGCTGCGGCGGTCGGCCAAGCCGCACCGGCTGGCCGAGCGCGCCCTGCATGAAGTCGGCCATTCCGGCCAGCTCCGCACCGCCGCCGGTCAGCACCACCTGGCCTGCACGGCTGCCGGAGAAGCCGATTACCTTCAGCGCCTTGCCGATCTCACCGGCGAGCTCCGCGAGTTGCAGGGTTACCACGGCGATGAGTTCGGCGCGCACGATTCGGTTCTTGTCGTCCGCCCCGCGTGCCAGCGGGCCGACGTGCGTCGTTTCGCTGGCGTCACCCCCTGGTTCTGAGGGCGCGCTGACCGGGATCAGCTCGCGGTGATCGGAGGGGCTGGAGACCGCAGATCCGGCAACGCATTTCAGCCGCTCGGCCTGGCTGCGGCGGATGCCGAAGCTGCTGGCAATGGCGTCGGTGATCGAGCCTGAGCCCATCGGCACCGCGTGCAGCCCGAGCAGCATTCCGCCCGCGAACACCGCAACATTGGTGATGTCCGCGCCGATCTCGACCAACGCGACGCCCAGCTCGCGTTCCTCGGGGGTGAGGCAGGCATGGCCCGCCGCAAGCGGCGCGGCGACCACGCCTTCGACTTCGAGATGCGCATTCTGCACGGCTTCAGTGAGGTTGCGCACCGGCGCGCCGTCCGCCAGCATTACGTGGATATCGACCCCCAGCCGCTCGGCATGAAGCCCGCGCGGGTTGGCGACGCCGTGCGCGCCATCAAGGGTGTAATGCGCTGGCTGGGCGTGGAGCACACGGCGGCCGTCGGGCTGGATCATGTCCTGCGCCTCGATCAGCAGCTGCTCGACATCCTCGTCCTCGATCCGCCGTCCGCCAATCTCGATATCGACCGCCACCACATGGCTCGCTAGCCCCGCCCCGGCGCAGGCGATCCACACCGAGCGCACAGGCGTGCCGGCGCTGCGTTCGGCGCGCTCGACCGCGTCGCGGATCGCGTGGGCGGCGGCGCCCATGTCAGTGACGTACCCGCGCTTGATCCCCGCACTGGCGCGGTGTCCGGAGCCGAGCACCTGCAATTCGCCATTCTCGGTCTCGCCGACGATCATCGCCGAGATGCGGAAGCTACCGATATTGACCGCGGCATAGGTGCGCGCAAGGCGGCGCGGGGCGGGGGTGCGTGCAGCGGGGCTCTGGGCCATCAGGTGGTCTCCCCTTCCTCGGGCGCGGCGACGACCTTGGGCTTGCCCACCGCATCTGGCAGGCGCAGGTAAAGCCGCGGCGGGGTGCGCATGTCGAAGGCGATAACCTTGCCGCCGAGCAGGCGGTTCTTGCCGTCCAGCCGCGCAAACTTGACGAGCGCAGTCGCAGACTCGATCTCGCCTTCGGGCAGCGCGAGCAATTGTCCGGTCGTGAAGGTGAGGTTCCAGCGGCGGTTGCCGACCCACTCGGCGGCCTCGACCTTGGGGGCGAGCGCGGGGGCGGCGGCGAGCAGCGTCTCAAGCGCAGGTGCCTGCCGCCCCGCGCCCGGCCCGGCGAGGCGCAGCATGCCCTTGGTCTTGTCGGCGGCGATCGGTTCAAGCTCGACACCCGCCGCGTCGATCAGCATCAGCCGGTCAGCCTTTTCGAGCACCGCATGCGGCTCACGCTCGACGATGTCGATGGCCAGCGTATGGGGCAGCTGTATCGAGACCCGTGCGTCCCTGACCCACGGCAGCGCGCGCAGTTCCTCACGCAGCTTGCCGATATCGACATCGGGCATGGCCTGGTTGCGGGTGGCAAGCGCGCGGGCATAGACCTGCTGCTCGTCCATCCGCGATGTGCCGGTGACGCGCACGTTGCGCACCTCGAAGCCTGCATCGGCGGCGATCTTGGCGACCTGCGCCTGTGCCAGCGCGGGCACGCCCGCAAGGCTGGCGATGATGAAGGCGATGCCCACGGTGCCGCCGATGATACCGGCCAGCCAGATGCGGCTCCATTGTTCCTCGGTGAAAGGCAGGATGCCCATCGCCCGGTCGACCACGCCGCTCGCCTGCCCGCGTGCCTTGCGGGCACTCACCGCGCGGCTCTGCGCCTGGGCGACGCGGCGCACGCCGGAGGTACCGTTACGCCGGATCTGCTGCGCCATCGGGACCTCCTTTCGCCTGCTTTAGGCCATGCACCCTGAGCGCCTCGGCGACCAGCATTTCGACCAGATCGGCATAAAGAATGCCGCAATGCGCCGCCTGTTCGGGCACGAGGCTGAGCGGCGTCATGCCCGGCTGGGTGTTGGTTTCGAGCACGAAGAGCCCGTCCTCGCCCGCTTCCTCGTCCCAGCGGAAGTCGGTGCGGCTGGTGCCGTGGCAGCCGAGCACCTGATGCGCCTTGACCGCATAGGCCTCGCACAAAGCGGTGATCTCCGGCGGCAGCTTGGCGGGGAAGACGTGGAGCGTCTGACCGGCGGTGTACTTGTGCTCGTAATCGTAGAAGCCGTTGTCGATGACGAGTTCGGTGACGCCAAGCGCGCGCGGGCCATCGGGGCCATCGAGCACGGCGGCGGTCAGTTCGCGGCCCTTGATGAAGGGCTCGGCGAGCAGTTCGGGGAACTCCTGCCACGGGCCCTTGGCCTCGGGGCTGATCGGGTTGCCGACATTGCTGTCCGCGGTGACGATCGCGACGCCCACCGACGATCCTTCGTTGACGGGCTTGAGCACATAGGGCCGCGGCAGGGGATCGCGTTCATACAGCTCCTCACGGGTCACGATCCGCCCGCCGGGCATGGGGATGCCGTGGGGGACCAGCGCCTGCTTGGTCAGCTGCTTGTCGATCGCGATCACCGAGGTGGCGAGGCCCGAATGGGTGTAAGCGAGCCCCATCAGGTCGAGCATCCCCTGCACCGTCCCATCCTCGCCCGGCACGCCGTGGAGCGCGTTGAACACGACATCGGGCTTCGCTTCGGCAAGCCGCAACGCAACGTCGCGCCCCATATCGATGCGGGTCACACGGTGGCCCCTACTCTCGAGCGCTTCGGCCACGCCCTTCCCGCTCATCAGCGACACGGGGCGCTCATTGGCCCAGCCGCCCATCAGGACTGCGACATGCAGCGGTTTAGGGAGGGGTTTATCAAAACTCACGGCCGTCCCACTCGCTGGATTTCCCACTCAAGGCTCACGCCGGTCGCAGCGTAAACCTTGTCGCGCACCATCTCGCCCAGACCTTCAATGTCCGCGCTGGTGGCGGTGCCGGTGTTGATGAGGAAGTTGGTGTGTTTCTCGCTGACCTGCGCGCCGCCCAAGGTGAGCCCCCGGCATCCGGCCTGATCCACCAGTTCCCAGGCCTTGTGGCCATCCGGATTTTTGAAGGTCGAGCCGCCGGTCTTGGTGCGCAAGGGCTGGCTCTCCTCGCGCGCGGCGGCGATACGGTCCATCTCCGCGCCGATCTCTTTGGGATCGCCCGGATGCCCGCGGAACCGCGCCGTCACGACAATCGCGCCGTCTGGCAGGGCCGAGTGGCGGTAGGAGTAATCGAGTTCCTCGGCATTCAGCGTGATGAAGTTGCCGTCGGGCAGGATCACTGCGCATTCGAGCAGCACGTCGGCCACCTCGCGCCCGTAGGCACCGCCGTTCATGCGCACGAAGCCGCCGACCGTGCCGGGGATGCCGCGCAGAAACTCAAGCCCGGCGATGCCAAGGTCGCGCGCGGTCGAGGCGACGAGGATACCGCTCGCCCCGCCGCCGCAGGTCAGTTCCAAGTCGCCGTTATGCGTGACCCCGGCAAAGGCCTTGCCGAGCCGCACCACCACGCCCGGCACACCGCCGTCGCGCACGATCATGTTCGAGCCGAGGCCCAGCGCCATCACCGGGATCTCCCCGTCGAGCCGCGCAAGGAAGCTCTTGAGGTCGTCGACGTCCGCAGGCTCGAACAGCCAGTCGGCAGGCCCCCCGGTCTTGAACCATGTGTAAGGCGCGAGCGGGGCCTTGCAGGTCAGCTTGCCGCGAATGCCTTCGAGCGACACAGGCGCGCCCACCGCGCCCTCGACCGCGCAGGTCGGCGCCGCGCCGTGACCGTCGATATAGGTGTCGCCCGGCTGGTTCATGCCGCCCCGCCGCCCCGCTTGGCGGTGATGGCCGGCGCAAGGCCCGCCGCCCACTTCGTGATATCGCCCGCGCCGAGGCACACGACCATGTCGCCCGGCTGGATCTCGCCCGCGAGCACCTCGGCGAGCGCGTCGCCCCCGGCGATCTCGCGTGCGGCGCGGTGACCGCGCGCCTTCATGCCCGCGACCAGCGCGGTGTGATCGACACCCGGGATCGGCTCCTCACCTGCCGGGTAGACCGGGGCGACATAGGCGATGTCGGCATCGTCGAAGCAGGACTGGAAGTCGTTCATCAAATCGTTGAGGCGCGAATAGCGGTGCGGCTGGGCGACCGCGATGACGCGCGCGCCCTTGCTTGCTCCGACAGCCTCGCGCGCGGCGGCGAGCACGGCACGGATTTCGACCGGGTGGTGGGCGTAATCGTCGATCACGGTGACGGTGCCGCCATCGAGAGCAACGGACCCGACCTTGGTGAAGCGCCGCCGCACTCCGCCAAACCGGGCAAAGCCGGTGCGGATCACCTCGTCCGAACAACCCATCTCGACCGCGACGGCAATCGCGGCGAGCGCGTTCTGGACGTTATGGCGGCCCGGCATGGGCAGGCGCACGCCTTCGATCCGGCGATCCGCGCTTTCGTTCTTTGGCCCGCGCTGGCGGACGATAACGTCGAAGATGTTGCCCCCGTCCTCAGAGCGGACGTTGACGCCGCAGATATCGGCCTGGAGCGAGAAGCCGTAGGTCACGACCTTGCGGTCGCGCACTTCGCCGATCACCGCCTGCACCACCGGGTGATCGACGCACAGCACCGCCGCGCCGTAGAAGGGCACATTGTGGATGAACTCCACGAAGGCGCGCTTCACCCCGTCGAAATCGCCGTAGTGGTCCAAGTGCTCGGGATCGATGTTGGTGACGACCGCGATCGTCCCGTCGAGGCGCAGGAAGCTGCCGTCACTCTCGTCCGCTTCGACAACCATCCAGTCGCTGTCACCCAGCCGGGCGTTGGAGCCATATTGCTCGATGATCCCGCCATTGATCACGGTGGGATCGATCCCGCCCGCGTCCAGAACCGTCGCGATCATGCTGGTCGTGGTGGTCTTGCCGTGGGTCCCCGCCACCGCGACGGTGGACTTGAGCCGCATGAGCTCGGCCAGCATTTCGGCGCGGCGCACCACGGGGATGCGCGCTTCCAAGGCGGCAGCAACTTCGGGGTTGGTGCGGCGCACGGCGGTGGAGGTGACCACCACCGCCACGCCATCGACGTTCTCCTTGGCATGGCCGATATGCACGGTGATCCCGCGCGCACGCAGGCGCTCGACACTTGCGCTTTCGGCAATGTCGCTGCCTTGAACGGTGTAGCCGAGGTTGCGCATCACCTCGGCGATGCCGCTCATCCCGATCCCGCCGATGCCGACGAAGTGGATGGTGCCGATATCGGTGCCGACGCCTTTCATTGGTCCGTCTGCTCCTTGGCTGCCTTGCGCGCGGTGCCGGTCGCAGTGCGAATGCTGGCCGCCGCTGCATGCGCGCTCTCGCCCACGCGGATCACGTCCATCAGGTCGATCCCGCTCATGCTTTCCACGAGGTCGGCCAAGTCCTTTGCGGCATCGGGCCTGCCGCAGTTGAAGGCGCAATGCGCAGCATTGGCGAGGCTCTGCGGGTTCATCGCCATGGCCTGGATCTGCTTGGCGAGTTCCTTGGGCTGGAAGGCGTCCTGCCGGATCATCCGCGCGCCGCCCGCCTTGACCATCTCGCGGGTGTTGACCGCCTGATGATCGTCGGTGGCGATGGGCAGCGGAATTAGGATCGCCGGGCGGCCCACTGCGGTAAGCTCGGCGATGGTCGAAGCGCCCGCGCGGCCAATGAACAGGTGCGCGTCGGCGAGCCGCTCGTGCATGTCCTCGAAATAGGTGCCCAGTTCAGCCGGAATGCCATGCTCGGCGTAGCGCTTGCGCACGGCTTCGAGGTCTTCGGCGCGGCACTGCTGGGTGACCTGCAAGCGCTGGCGCAAGGCCGGCGGCAGCATCGCAAGCCCATCAGGCACAACCTCGGACAGGATGCGCGCGCCCTGTGAGCCGCCGGTGACGAGGATGCGCAGCAGGCTCTCGCCGGTGAAGGCGGGGAAATCCTGTTGGCGCAGCGACAGAACCTCGGCGCGGATCGGGTTGCCGACCAGATGCACTTTGGGGGAGTGCTTGGGCTTGAGGCGATCGACGCTCTCGTAGGACGTCGCGATCGCATCCACCCGGCCCGCCAGCAGCCGGTTCACCCGGCCCAGCACGGCGTTCTGTTCATGCACTACGCTGGGCAGCTTGGCAGAGGTCGCCGCCAGCAGTGCCGGCAGCGCCGGATAGCCGCCAAAGCCGACGATCGCGGAAGGCTCGAAGCTCTCGAACAGGCGCAGCGCCATGCGGCGCCCCTCGAGCACGGCGCGCAATCCTGCGAGCCAGCCCAGTGGGTTCTTGCCGAAGCGCCCGGCTGGCAAGACGTGCGCGGGGAGGAAGTCGGGCTTGCCGGGAATATTCGCCCCGCGCGCATCGGTGATCAGCGCGACATGGTGCCCGCGGCTATGCAGCTCGGCGGCGAGCGCGAAGGCGGGGATCAGGTGGCCTCCAGTCCCGCCCGCAGCGAGCACATAGTGGCGCGATGCACCTGTGGGGGTGGGGGCCGGGGTGGGACTGGTCATGCGCTCGTGTCCTTGCGTTCGATCAGGTCGCGCAGGCTCGTCCCCTCGCGGGCGAGGAACGGATTGCGCCGCGTGATCGCCAGCAATAGCCCAAGCGTGAAGCACACCGCCAGTGTCGATGATCCGCCATAGGATATCAGCGGCAAGGTCATGCCTTTGGAGGGGAACAGCTTGAGGTTGACGAGGATGTTGATGAACGCCTGCCCCCCGAACTGGGTGATGAGGCCCGCGGCCGCCAGCAGCGCGAAGAGGTTGTCCTCGCCCACCAGCCGGGTCAGCGCGCGAAGCACGAGGCCGCAGTATAGCAGAACGATCAGCGCGCACACGATCAGCCCGAACTCCTCGCCAATCACCGAGAAGATATAGTCAGTGTGGGCTTCGGGCAGGTTCATCTTGCGCATGCCGAGCCACAGGCCCGTGCCGGTCCAGCCGCCTGCGGTGATGGTGCGCTGGGCGAGGTCGACTTGATCGAAGGCCGTGCCGCCGCCCAGAAAGCCGTCGATGCGGTGGCGGGCATTGTCGTAAAACATATAGGCGAGCGTGAGGCCGGCCGCACCGACTGCCCCCAACCCTGCGATCCGCTGCCACTGCATCCCCGCGAGCAGCACCATCACCAGCCAGATCCCGCCGAATAGGATCGCATCGCCCAAGTTGGGCTGGAGCATCAGCAGTGCGGCGATCAGGCCGAACAGGCCGCTCACGTACCAGATCACCGGCAGGCCGGGATCGCGCACCCGCCAGCTCAGAATCCAGGCGCAGATGATCGCGAAGCCGGGCTTGAGGAACTCCGATGGCTGGAAGGACATGCCGATATTGATCCAGCGCTTCGCCCCGTTCTTCTCCTCTCCGATGATCGGCACCACGAACAGCAGCGCGAGCATGATCGCACCCACCAGAATGCCGAGCCTGCGCGCCTGGTCGCGGCTAAGGAACGACAGCCCGATCATCAGCGTCAGACCCATCAACTGGAAAACGATGTGCCGCTTGAAGAACATGAAGTCGGCGACCCGCTCATTGGCGGTCGATAGCTGGTCGGCGCTCGCCGGCGAGGCGGCGGCCACCGCAACGAGGCCGACGCCCATCAGCACAAGGACCAGCAGCAGCAGCACCCTGTCGATCTCGCGCCACCAGACGCGGACCATATCGCTCCAGCGCCGCGCCACCGGGGCAGGCGGCAGGTAGCTCCCGCTCCCGCGCGCGGTCGGGGTATAAAGCGGCGCGTTCATGGCAGTTCGCTCCGCGCGGGCACTTCGTCGCAAGTGTCGCAGCCGGTGATCACGCCGACCATCTGGCGGAAGTGGTGGCCGCGCTTTTCGTAGTCGCGGAACTGGTCGTAGGACGCGCAGGCGGGCGACAGGAGCACCACCTCGCCGGGGCGCGCGACCTCCTCGGCACGGCGCACGGCCTCGCTGATGAGCTCGCAGCGCTCCACCCTGACCTGACCTTCGAGCCCCAACTGCCCTTCAAGAAGGTCGGCGAACATCGGCCCGGCCTCGCCCACGGTATAGGCGGCTGCGACATTGCCGAGATGGTCAGCACACGCGCCCAGCCCGTCTTCCTTGGGCAGGCCGCCGACGATCCAGTGGATCCGCGGCGCGCCGCCGTTGATCGCGGGATCGGGCGGGAAGGCGGCGAGCGCCGGGGCGGCGGACGCCGCGTTGGTCGCCTTGCTATCGTTGATGTAGGTGACGCCCTTGGCCTCGCAGACGCGCTCCATGCGGTGCGGCAACCCGCCATAGGTAGCGAGGCCCTTGGCAATTTGCGCATCGGTGAGGCCAAGCTGGCGGCAGATCGCGGCCGCCACGGCGGCGTTCTGCGCATTATGCGGCCCGGCGAGCGAAGGCGAACGCCCTTCGGCAAGGCCAGCCGCATCAAGGTCAGCCGTCTTGACCCGCACCAGCGGCTTGCCTCCCTCTGCCAACCGGTCGGCGATGGCGCGGGAGGGCTCGTCCTCGTCGCAGATCAGCGCCGCGGTGCCGCCCATTTGGATCTGGAACAACCGCTCCTTGGATGCAGCATAGGCGGCAAAATCGGCATAGCGGTCCAAATGATCGGGGGTGATATTGGTCAGCGCGGCCACATCGCAATCAAGCGTGAAGGTGAGATCGATCTGGAAGCTCGACAATTCGAGCACGTACACGCCGCCTTCCGGAAGCGGATCCTGCCCGAGGATCGGGTCGCCGATATTGCCGCCCATCACGCACGGCACGCCCGCGGTAACCAGAATGTGATGCGTGAGCGCGGTGGTCGTCGACTTGCCGTTGGTCCCGGTGATCCCGACCACGCGGTGCGGCGGAAGGCTCGCACGGGCCTGCGCGAAAAGCTCGATGTCGCCGATCACCGGCAGGCCATATTGCCAGGTGTGCGGGCCGATCGGGTGCGAATTCAAGGGCACCCCGGGCGAAACCACCACGCCTGCAAACCCGGTCAGGTCAAGCTCCAGCGGGTCGATCAGCCGGCAGCGACCCTCGAAAACGTCGCGCGCGTGCGGTTGGCGGTCCCAGCCGATCACTTCCGCCCCGCTCGCCAGCAAAGCCTCAGCCGCCGCCGCGCCCGAGCGCGCGAGGCCGAGCACCGCGTAACGCTTACCGGCAAAGGCGGGAGTGGTAATCACGTGCCCGGCCTACCTCAGCTTCAGCGTGGACAGGCCGATCAGCGCGAGCACGATGGCGATGATCCAGAAGCGGATCACGACCTTGCTCTCGCTCCAGCCAAGCTGCTCGAAATGGTGGTGGATCGGCGCCATCTTGAAGACGCGCCGGCCGGTGCGCTTGAACCAGAACACCTGCACGATGACGCTCACCGCCTCGAGCACAAACAGGCCGCCGACAATCGCCAGCACGACCTCGTGGTGCGAGGCGACCGCGATCGCGCCGAGCGCGCCGCCCAGGGCCAGCGAGCCCGTATCGCCCATGAACACCGCGGCAGGCGGCGCATTGAACCACAGGAAGGCGAGCCCAGCCCCCATTATCGCGGCGCAGAAGATCGCCAGATCGCCAGCGCCCGGCACATGCGGGATGCCGAGATAGGCGCTGTAATCCGCGCGGCCCGCCAGATAGCAGATGATCGCGAAGGTCCCCGCAGCGATGATCACCGGCATGATTGCGAGCCCGTCCAATCCGTCGGTGAGGTTCACTGCATTGCCCGCGCCGACGATCACGATGGCGGCGAAGACGTAATAGGCCGGCCCCAGCGGAATGCTCACGCCGGTCAGGAAGGGCAGGTAGAGGTTTGTGTTGATCTGGCTGACGATCAGCCACGAAGCGACGCCGGCAACCACGAACTCCGCCGCCAGTCGCGCCCTTGCGGACACCCCCGCGTGGCTGTTCTTGGTCACTTTGTCATAGTCGTCGAGGAAGCCGATCAGCCCGAAGCCGATGGTCACCGCGAAGCACGCCCATACAAACGGGCTCGACAGGTTCATCCAGAGCAGCAGCGAGAGCGTTAGCGAGACAAGGATCATCAGCCCGCCCATTGTCGGCGTGCCGCGCTTGGCGAGGTGCGACTGCGGCCCGTCCTCGCGGATCGGCTGGCCCTTGCCCTGACGCACGCGCAGGATGTTGATGAAGCGCGGGCCGATCAGCAGGCCGATCAGCAGCGCGGTCATCAGCGTCGCCCCGGCGCGGAAGGTCTGGTAGCGCACCAGATTGAGGATGCCTTCGAAGCCAAGCCACTCGGCAAGCAGATAGAGCATGCATTCTTCCTTTGGTGCCCGGACCTGCGGGCCTTAGCCTCCCGCGCGGGCGTCCTCGGTATAATGTGCC
>JANNWO010000128.1:0-5658 GCA_031408395.1 Sphingomonadales bacterium
AGAGATCGGGGCAGCGTTCATTGGCCGTGCGAATTGGGGGAGCCCCCCGCCCATGTCAATCGTCACCCGATTGGTGTGCGTTTTCGCGCTGTATTAGCGGGCGCAAACTGGCTATCGCGGCGCTCCCATGTCCAGACCGAACCCCAGACCTTTGGCCAAGCCCTGGATCGCCCAGATCCACGCCTACGTTCCCGGCAAGTCCAAGTCGGCGAGCGGCAAGCCGCTGGTGAAGCTGTCCGCTAACGAGAACCCGCTCGGCTCCAGCCCCGCGGCGTTGGCGGCTTTGGCGCAGGCGCATATCGCTGCCGATTATCCCGATCCCGACGCGCGCGCCCTGCGCGAAGCAATTGCGGCAGTCCATGGGCTCGATCCCGACCGGATCGTGTGCGGCACAGGCTCGGGCGAGCTGCTCCACTGCATGGTGCAGGCGCTCTGCGGGCCGGGGGACGAGGTGCTCGCGTCGCGCTATTCCTTCTCGCTTTACCCGCTGCTCGCGCAGAAGATCGGCGCGACGCCGGTGCTGGCGGCGGACGACAAATACGCGGCGAGCGTCGACAACCTGCTGGCGGCGGTAACCGACCGGACCCGTGTGGTGTTGCTCGACAATCCCAATAACCCGGTCGGCACTTTCCTGCTGCCCGAGGAAGTCGCCCGCCTCCATGCTGGCCTGCCCGGCGACGTGCTGCTGGTGGTCGATGAGGCTTACGGCGAATATGTCGATCCCGCGCTCCAGCGCGCGGGCTTCGAGCTGGCGGAGCGCTACGAGAACGTGCTGGTCAGCCGCACCTTCTCCAAGGCCTATGGCCTTGCCTCGGAGCGCGTGGGCTGGGTGACCGGCGCGCCCCACCTGATCGACCTCGTCAACCGGATGCGGGGCGCGTTCAACGTCTCGGTGAGCGGGCAGAAGGCAGCGCTGGCTGCGCTGGGCGACCAGAGCTTCGTCGCCGCAAGCCGCGAGCACAACGCCCGCGAGCGCACCCGGCTCGCCGAGGCCATAGGCATGCTCGGCAACCACGGCATCTCGGCCTGCCCGAGCGAGGCGAACTTCCTGCTCGTCCATTTCGAGGGCGAAGTGACAGCGGCCCACGCGCTCGAGGCCCTGTCCGAAGCGGGCTACGCCGTGCGCCATCTGCCATCGCAGGGCCTGCCGAACAGCTTGCGGATCACCATCGGCAAGACCGAGGACATGACCCGGGTGATCGCCTGCCTTCGCGCGCTCTGCGGGGAAGCGATGTGAGCGTGCGCTCCGTCGCGATCATCGGCCTCGGCCTGCTCGGCGGCTCGATCGGGCTTGCCGTGAAGGCGCGCGGGCTGCCGATCGCTACGAAGGGCTGGGACCGCGATCCTTCCGTGCGTGAGCGGGCGGCGGCGCGCGGGCTGGTCGATCAGGTCTGCGAGCACGCTGAGGATGCCGTTGCCGATGCGGAGCTGGTGATCCTCTGCGTCCCCGTCGGTGCGATGGGCGATGCGGCGCAGGCAATAGCGCCGGGCCTCGCTCCCCACGCGATCGTCAGCGATGTCGGTTCCTCCAAGGCGGCGGTCGCCGAGGCGCTCGCCGCCGCGCTTCCCGGCGCCTGCATCATCCCCGCGCACCCTGTTGCGGGCACCGAGCAAAGCGGGCCGGAAGCGGGCTTTGCCACCTTGTTCGCAGGGCGCTGGTGCATCATCACTCCGCCCGAAGGCGCGGACCCGGAGGCTGTTGCGGCGCTCAGTGATTTCTGGACGCAGCTGGGCTCCAAGGTCGAGCTGATGGACGCCGCCCACCACGATCTGGTGCTCGCCGTGACCAGCCACATTCCGCACCTCATCGCCTATACCATTGTGGGCACCGCAAGCGATCTGGAGGACGTGACGCAGAGCGAGGTGATCAAATATTCCGCCGGGGGTTTTCGCGATTTCACCCGCATCGCCGCCTCCGATCCGGTGATGTGGCGCGACGTGTTCCTGACCAACAAGGGCGCCGTGCTGGAGATGCTGGGGCGTTTCACCGAAGACCTCACCGCGCTGCAACGCGCGATCCGTTCGGGGGACGGCGACACCTTGTTTGAGCTCTTCACCCGCACCCGCGCGATCCGGCAGCAGGTGGTCGAGCAGGGTCAAGATGACGAACGCCCGGATTTCGGCCGAGAACACGGCGCTTAGCAATGTTTCACGTGAAACATGCGGATCGGTGCGTTCTGGAGGGGGTCTAAAGGGGGTCTAGACGGGGTCTAGATGGGGTCTAACAGGGGTCTAGAAGCCTCTGCCGGGGGTCTGGCGCGGGGTTCTGGCGCGGGATCTCGCGCTCAGGGGCCGCCGAACGCACCCGCCCGAAAACCTCAGCCCCCGTAAACCTCAGCCCCCGAAATCCTCAGGCCGGCGTGTTCAACACATTGATCGCGGCGTGCACCCTCGCCTCGACCTCTTCGCGCGGGAGGCCAGCTGGGATCGTCTCGCCAACCTTGTAGGTGATCCGCCCGGGGCGCTTCACCACATGCTGGTAGGTCGAAGCGCTATCGACCGCGATCGGCACAACCGGCAGCTTCAACAGCTTGTAAAGCCCGGCGAACCCCGCCTGCAATCCCGGCCTTGTCCCTTGCTCGACCCGAGTGCCTTCGGGAAAGATCACCAGCGGACGCCCCTCGGCCACGCGCTGCTTTGCCAGTGCCAGCATCTCGCGCAAGGTCTTGGCGCCCTTGTCACGCGCCACCGGGATCAGGCCGTAAACCAGCGCCGAATAGCCCCAGCCGGGGATGCCGAACAGTTCCTGCTTCGCAAACACCGCCGGGTGGTTGAACAATCGCGGGGTATCGATCGCCTCGAAGAAGCTCTCGTGCTTGACCGCGATGAGCACCGGCGGCGCCGGGATCACCCCGTCGATGACCACTTCGATCCCGAGCACATTCTCGACGCACCACAGGTGCCAGGCGCCCCAGCGGGCCACCACCGGACGCAGCCATGCCTTGCGGGCGATGATTGCCACCATCGAGGCGATCACCAGCAACACGCTGCCGCCATAGAACATCATGTAGAAGACAAGCGAACGCAGCATCGCGGCGAGCCAGCTCAAAGGTCCGCCAGCCCTGCTGCGCGGCTGGCGATCAGCTTGTGATATTCGAGGAACAGCGTCCCCAAGTCGGGCTGCGAGGGTACAGCGTCGCGGATCACCGTGACAAAGCCGGGCAGCGTCCGGTCAAGCTCGCCCGCGGCGCGGCGCATGTGCCAATCGGTGGTTACCAGCCGCAGCGAGCGGATCTCGTTTTGCGCGACCCACTTGGCGGTCTCGGCGGCGTTGGAGCGGGTGTCGACCGCGGCAAAGCCCAATGTGATGCAGCAGGCCATCTCGCGCGGGCTAACGCCGAACTCGGCGGCGAATTCCTGCGGGCGAACCTCAGGATCGACGCCGCTGACCAGCATCCGCTTGGCCTCTCCGGAACCGAGCACCGCCAGCCCGCGCGCAATCCGCCCCGGCCCGCCAGTGGGAACGATCACCGCGTCGGTTGTCACGCCTTGCGCAGCAGGCCGCGGCAAGGCGACGACAAACCAAAGGAAGCCGATCGCCCAGACGAGGAAGAGGAGAGAGAGCGCGCGCCGGATCATTGCTGCGGGCCTTATAGCCTGTCTTGGCGAGGGGGAAGCGTTGTCGTCACATCAATGCAACAGGAGCGGGCCGTTACGCCGCTAGAGCATGTCGCGCAGGGCCAGCGCAATGGTGATCCGCGCGGTGGCAAGCGCAAGCAACACGCCCGCGAGCGGAATGGCGGCAATCGCCAGCCAGTCGAAGAGCATCAACCCGCCGCCGCTTACCATCCCGCTGTCGAGCGCGGCGAATTGCTGGCCGAGCAGCCACACCGCGCCCGCGCCCGCGAGCACGCCGACGACCGCGCCGAACGCCGCCTCACGCAACACATCGCGCAGGAACACCGCAGCGATCTGCCGCTGGCTGGCGCCCAGAAGGTGCATGATCTCGACCGTCTCGCGCGCCGCGGCAAAGGCATTGCGCGCCGACAGCCACACCGCCGCAGCGGTCGCCAGCGCGACAAGGGCGATCAAGCCGAAAGCGAGGTATTGCGCCGCGGCCAAGGCATCCTGCACCGGGAGCAACCAGTCGACCTGCGCATCCACCCGCGCACCGGGAATTTTCGCGGCCAGCGCCTTCTCGATACGCGCGATCTCGGCGGGGCCGGCGCGGCCGGTAAGCTCGACGTCGATCAGCGCCGGGATCGGCACATCGCCGCTTGTCGCGGCTTCGCCGAGCCATGGTTCAAGCATCGCGATCAGTTCCGCCTCGGGCACCACCTGCACCGCCTGCACGCCCTCGATCCCGGTCAGCACCTTGACCGCCGCCGCGCTGCGCGCAGCGCGCAGGTCGGGATTGGGCTCGATCACCTGCACGCTCACCTCGCGCGACAATCCGGCATTGGCGCTGGTCGCAAGGTTACGCAGCGCGAGCCCGCCGGCGGCCGCGATCACCACCAGCGCAATGAGGATCGCGATCACCCACGGGATCGGCCCGGTGAGCCGCGTCGGCGGGAGCAGCCGTGCCGCGGCCCGTCCCCCCGGACGCTTGGGCGGACGCTCGGACGGGCGCTCGGGCAGGCGCTCGGTCTCGTCGCTCTCGGGAGCGGCGGGAAGCGGGGGGACGGCGCTCATGCGCTCCCGGCTCCGGACCCGCCTCCGCTGATGCCCCCGCTGACGCCCGAATCCCGCGGCGGATAGCGCAACGCGCCGGTGGGATCGGAAAGCTGGCCCTTGTGCAGCCGCATGATCAGCGAATCCGGCACCTTCTTGAGCAGGTGCACATCGTGGGTCGCCACCACCACCGTCGTCCCGACGCGGTTGTTGAGCGCCTCGAACAGGCGCAGCAGTTTTTGCGCCATGTCTGGGTCGACGTTGCCGGTCGGCTCATCGGCGATCAGCATCCTGGGCCGCGCTATCACCGCGCGGGCGATGGCGACGCGCTGTTGCTCGCCGCCTGACAGCGTCGGCGGCACAGCATGGGCGCGGTGCGAAAGACCCACCCAGTCGAGCATGTCGCCGACCGCCTTCACCACCTTCTTCTCCTCGGTCCCCGCCAGCCGCAGGGGCAGGGCAACATTGTCGAATGCGGTGAGATAGGGGACCAGCCGGAAGTTCTGGAACACCACCCCGAGCCGCCGCCGCAGCTCCGGCAGGCGGCTCTGCGGCATGGTCACAAGATCCTGCCCGAACATCCGGATCGCCCCGCGCGAGGGGCGCTGCGCGAGGTAGAGCATCTTGAGCAGGCTGGTCTTGCCCGCGCCGCTCGCCCCGGTGAGAAAGTAGAAGCTGCCGGGAAACAGCGTGAAGCTGAGATTGCTCAGCACCTCGGGATCGGTGCCGTAGCGCAGCCCGACATTGTCGAATTTGACGTGCCCCTCGAGACGATCACTCATCCCGCAGGCCTATCAGGGGGGCAGGCGGCGGGAAAGCCGCAGATCGCGTAACTTGCACCGGCAATGGCCGATTTTCGCCGTGTAATGTGGAAAACAGGAGGTAAATAGCGTGCACCGCCATGCTTGCTCTTGTGTAGGGGGGCGCGAAGGCTATCACGAAATGTGACATGATCATCGCATGCCCAGCCTGCGGCACCCGTTACGCCGTGCCCGATGCCGCTATCGGCAGCGACGGGCGTACTGTACGCTGCGCCAAGTGCAAGCA
>JANNWO010000129.1:0-12541 GCA_031408395.1 Sphingomonadales bacterium
TTCGACCGCCTCGCGCCCGCGATAGCCGGTGAAGGCGTTGGAGTTGCCCGCGTTGACGATCAGCGCCCGCGCGCGGCCCTGCTTGACCGCCTCGCGCCCCATCTCGACTTCGGAGGACGCACAGGCGCTTTTGGTAAAGACGCCCGCGACCACCGTGCCCTCGGCCAGTTCGGCGAAGGTCAGATCGCAGCGATCCCACGTCTTGTACTGCGCCCGCGCGACGCGCAGCGTGACGCCCGCAATTGGCAGCATGGCGGGGAAGGGGCGGGCGAGGGGCGAGGGATCGATCTGCATGGGCCACGCCCGTAATCGCCAATCGGGAACGCTGCAATCACGTGCTTTCGCAGTTGGCGAGCGTCGCGCCATCGGATAGACTGCAAGACCATGGAAATCAGACCCTTGCTCGCCGCCATGATGGCTGCCGCCCTAGCTCTGCCCGCTTATGCGCAGGAGGCCGATGACCTCGCGGCCCGTGAGGCTGATGCATGGCCGAGCGATCGCTATCCGGTCGGCGAGGCATCCGACTGGATTTCCAACGCCGATTACCCGCACGATGCGTGGCGCAACGAGGAAGCGGGTGAGGTTTTCTATGAACTCGCGGTCGACCGCGCCGGCAAGGTGATGGGCTGCACGGCGACCGAGGGCTCGGCGACGGCGCGCCTGAAGGCCGAAACTTGCCGCCTGCTGAGCGAGCGGGCGCAGTTCGAGCCCGCTCGCAATGCCAAGGGAGTGGCCGTCGCATCTGTCTTTTCGAGCTATGTCACGTGGGAGCGGGGCGAACCCGAACTGGGCAGCGGTAGCTTCACGCTCAAGGTCGGCTTCACTCTCGACGAGCGCGGAAAGGTGGAGAATTGCCGCATAATCGAACGCAGCGGCGCCATCCCGGCAGAGATGCAGCGCAGTTTCGAGAAGGAGCCGTGCCCGCCCGCCCGGTCGCGCATCCCGGTCCGCGACCCGGACGGACGCCCGGTGGCGCGCGATGTGGTGTTGACGGTGACGGTCGAGAGTATGCCTGCTGCGCAGGCGGACAATTAAGCTCTCGCACAGATTATCGCGCTATGACGGTGGACGAATTGGCGCTTAGGCACTATCTGAAGGCATCATGACCAGGCGTTTCCTTGCCTTTCTGGCCCTGCTTACCGGCCTTGTTGCTCTCGGCGGCACGGCGCAGGCGTCGCTGGCCGAGGCGCTGGCATGCAGCTCCAGCATCGCTGCGGCGAGCGGAGATGAAGCGGTTAAGGCCGAAAGTGTCGCGGTGCAGCCTGCGCCCTCGACGATTCAAGCCACCCGCGCCGCTGAAACACCGTGTCTGCGGCCTGCTATTCCGCGGTCCCTGCGGCTTCCGGTCCTGATGGGTATCGAACGCGCTTACGAATAGCCGGCGATCGGCTTTTTCTATCGTGTTCTTGCGCGCGCCGAGCCTCTGAGCCGCGCGCGCTCTCCCCATAAGTTGTTCGCTGGCCCCCTGATGGGCCGCTGCTCGACCAGAGGTTTCCCTTCATGTTCAATACTATCGTCAAGTCGGTCTTCGGTTCTTCCAACGACCGCTACATCAAGGCCGCACACAAGATCGTGGCGCAGGTCAACGCTCTTGAGTCGGAGATTCACGCGCTCTCAGACGAGCAGCTGCAAGCCCAGACCGACAAGTTGCGCGGTCTCATTGATGCCGGCTCCAGCCTCGATGATATTCTGCCCGAAGCCTTTGCCACGGTGCGCGAGGCGTCGGTGCGCGTTTTCGAGATGCGCCACTTCGACGTGCAGTTGATCGGCGGCCTCGTACTCCATCGCGGCGAGATCGCCGAGATGCGCACCGGCGAGGGCAAGACGCTGATGGCGACGCTCGCGGTCTATCTCAATGCGCTCGAGGGCAAGGGAGTCCACGTCGTTACCGTCAACGACTACTTGGCGCGGCGCGACGCGGCCGAAATGGGCCGGCTGTACAACTGGCTCGGGCTGTCGGTCGGCGTAATCGTCCCGAACATGCCCGAGGAATTCAAGCGCGACGCCTACAATGCCGACATCACTTACGGCACCAACAACGAGTTCGGCTTCGATTACCTGCGCGACAACATGAAGCACGAACGCTCCGCAATGGCGCAGCGGCCGTTCAACTTCGCGATCGTCGACGAGGTGGACTCGATCCTGATCGACGAGGCGCGCACCCCGCTGATCATCTCCGGGCCTACGGAAGACAAGTCTGACCTCTACGTCTCGCTCGACCTCGTGGCGCGCGAGATCCCGGTGGAATGGCTCGACATCGACGAGAAGGTGAAGCGCGTGCAGCTCACCGAGGACGGTCTCGAGGGCGTGGAGCAGCTCCTCCTGGAGAAGGGCCTGCTCGCCACCACCAACCTATATGATGTCGAGAATACCCAGGTCGTCCACCACCTCGACCAGGCGCTAGTCGCCAACTTCGGTCGAAAGCGTGATACCGACTACATCGTCAAGGATGACAAGATCATCATCATCGACGAGTTCACCGGCCGCATGATGGACGGGCGGCGCTGGTCGAACGGCCTGCACCAGGCGGTCGAGGCCAAGGAAGGCGTGCGGATCGAGCCCGAGAACCAGACGCTCGCCTCGATTACCTTCCAGAACTACTTTCGCATGTATCCCAAGCTTTCCGGCATGACCGGCACCGCGGCCACCGAGGCGCCGGAGTTCTGGGACATCTACAAGGTCGGTGTGGTCGAAATCCCGACCAACCTGCCGGTGGCGCGTGTCGACAATGACGACGAGTTCTACAAGAACACCGCCGACAAGTTCGGTGCGATTGCCAAGGCGATCAAGGAGAAGCAGGAGATCGGCCAGCCGGTGCTCGTCGGCACGGTGTCGATCGAGAAGTCCGAACTGCTCAGCGATTACCTCGACAAGGAAGGCGTGACTCACTCGGTGCTGAACGCCCGGTTCCACGAACAGGAGGCCCGGATCGTGGCACAGGCCGGCCGGCTTGGTACCGTGACCATCGCCACCAACATGGCCGGGCGCGGCACCGACATCCAGCTTGGCGGCAATATCGAATACCGCATTCAGGATGAACTCGCCGAGCTGCCCGAGGGGCCCGAGCGCGGCGCGGCGATCGCCGCCATCAAGGCCGAAGTCGCTGCGGAGAAGGACCGCGTGCGGGCGGCCGGCGGCCTATTCGTTCTAGGCACCGAACGCCACGAATCGCGGCGCATCGACAACCAGCTGCGCGGCCGTTCTGGCCGTCAGGGCGACCCGGGCCTGTCACGCTTCTACCTGTGCCTTGAGGACGACCTGCTGCGCATCTTCGGCCCCGACACGCTGTTTTCGAAGATGATGAACTCCAACCTTGCCGACGGCGAGGCGATCGGTTCGAAGTGGCTGTCGAAAGCGATCGAGACCGCGCAGAAGAAGGTCGAGGCGCGTAACTACGACATGCGCAAGCAAGTCGTGCAGTACGACGACGTGATGAACGACCAGCGCAAGGTGGTCTACGAACAGCGCTCCGAGATCATGGACAGCGAGACCGTCGACGAGGTCGTGCTCGACATGCGTCACGACACGATCAACATGCTTGTCGGCGCCGCCTGCCCGCCGGGCTCCTATCCCGAGCAGTGGGATATCCCCACTCTCAAGGCGCGCACCGAGGAAATCCTGGGCTTCGATCCGCCCTTCGACGCGTGGCTGGGCGAGGAGCAGGTCGAGCCCGAGTTGATCGAGGAGCGCCTGCGCGAACTTACCGATGCGATGATGGACGAGAAGATCACCAGCTCCGACCCTGCCATCTGGCGGATCGTCGAGAAGGACGTGCTGCTGCGCCAGCTCGATCACCACTGGAAGGAACACCTCGCTACGCTCGACGCGCTGCGCCAGGTCATCTGGATGCGCGGCATGGCGCAAAAGCAGCCGATCAACGAATACAAGCAGGAAGCCTTCGGCCTGTTCGAGACGATGCTCGACACCCTGCGCGAGGAGGTCACCAAGATTCTGTTCCGCGCCGAGCTGCGCATCGAGCCGCCGCAGGTCGATAGCTTGCCCGAACTGCCCGACTTCCTAACCGGCCATATTGATCCGCTCACCGGGCTCGACGATTCGGCCGACTTTGACGGTTCGTTCGCGCGGCCTGAGTTGTTCGGTTCGCTCGCGGGTTCGCCGGCAGCCGAGTTCGGCCCGGGCGGGGCCGCGTCGGGCACCGATCCCTTTGCTAACCTCGGGCTGAGCCGCAATGCGGTATGCCCGTGCGGCAGCGGCCAGAAGTACAAGCATTGCCACGGCGCCCTGTCGCCGCGTGCGATCGCCTGACGGCCTGTAACAGGGGCGATCTGAGCGATGATGATCGGGGCGGTTCCGGCGCTGCTGGCGCTCGCCTTCCTTGTCACCGCGCTGCTCTATGCCAGCGTCGGTTTCGGGGGAGGTTCGACCTATTCGGCGTTGCTGGCGATCTCGGGGCTCGATTACCGGCTGCTGCCGCTGATCTCGCTGTCGTGCAACATCGTCGTGGTGGCGGGATCGAGCATCCGCTTCGCCCGCGCGGGCATCACCCCGTGGAAGAAGGCGCTGGTGATCGTCGCTCTGGGCGCGCCCGCCAGCTTCCTTGGCGGGCTGACCCCGATCAAGGAGGCGACCTTCCTGACCCTGCTCGGCGGCAGTCTCGTGCTGACCAGCCTCACCATGCTCATTCCGGTTCGCGAGAACGTTGACGGTACGCCGACCCGGTTCGCGCGGTGGATGCCACTCGCCGCTGCGCCGCTCGGCTATTTCGCGGGGCTGGTGGGGATCGGCGGGGGGATCTTCCTTGCGCCTTTACTACACCTCGCCCGCTGGCACGAAGCGCGCGGGATTGCCGCCACGGCGAGCCTGTTCATCCTCATGAACTCGCTGTTCGGGCTTGGCGGGCAGATGCTCAAGAACGGCCCCGGCCTGTTCGGAACGGCGCTCGGCGCAGCGCTGCCTTTGCTGGTGGCGGTGGTGATCGGCGGGCAGATCGGCAGCCTGCTCGCCGCGCGCCTGCTCCCGCCCAGGTGGATACGCAGGCTGACTGCGCTGCTGGTGCTGGTGGTCGGCGTCAGGCTGCTCGCGGGCGTCTAGTTGGCGTCCGCTAACGCCTTGCTCCGAAGTAGCAATCCCACGAACAGGGTGGCGATGAAGGCCGCATAGCCCACAAGCAGATTGGGGAGCAGCAGCGGCACTCCGGTGAACAGCATCGCATCGTTGCCGCCAGGCACCAACGTTGCCCCGACCCCCATCAAGACCCCGCCGAGCGCGGCCCTTATCCAGTTGCGCAGGCTCCCGCGCTGGACGCGGAAGGTGCCGCTCACGACGGCCGCTGTCTCCATGCCCGCGACCAGCACCAGCAGCCCGAGGATTGTACCCAGCGGGGTCGCCAAGCGGCCATAGGCGATCTCGGCGATGCGACTGGTATAAACCCAGTGCCGATCGAGCGCGAAGAGGATGCCCGAGGCAGCGCCAACCATGCTCATGGCGATCAGCGGCGACCACCCAACGCGCGGGGTCCGCCAGCCGATCCGCCGGTAAAGGTAGCTGCCAGCGACCACCGCCAAGATGCCGCCAACTGTCAGCGCGAGGCCCGCATGGCCCGCCAGCGGCGACGGCACCGGTGGGCGCTTGGGAAGCATCAGCGCGGCGCTCGACATGCTTGGCCCGAGCACCAGGGCTGCCGCGACCATCGCCGCGATCGAGGCGCTTCGCCACAACTCGCCATTGGTGAGCGATGCGAGCAGCCCCATCGCGCAGTGCCCGGCGAGCAGCGAACCGAGCCCGAACAGCACGCCGCCTGCGATGGCCAGAAGATCAGGTTCGCTGCCGAGGATCGTCATGAAGGGCGCTGCGCCGAGCCATTCGGCCAGTCCCATCACCAGCATCGCGGCCGCAGCGGCCAGTTTGAACCCGTAGAGGCGGTGCAAGCGCAGCAGCTCGATCACCTCGCGAACGGCACGCACCATGCACACGCCGCTGCGCTGGCTGGCGTAGCCGATCAGGAACAGTAGGACGATGGTCAGACCGAAGTGCACGGTGGATCGATGTAGCGGGTGTTGGCGTCAACGCAATCGGCCGAGCGGTTCTAGTGCCATCGGTTTGGGGGGGACGCGAGAAGTGTCTCGATTCTGACAGACTATCCCGGTTTAATAATCGAGGGTGGAAAGAATGATAGGTTTACCGCTGAGCAACGTGGAGGTGCTGTATGGAAAGCGACGACGGGCGCCGCAAGGTCGATCGAAGAAAAGCGCAGGTCCCCACTGAGGGTGAGGATCGCAGGCGATCTGACAGGCGTTTAGGAGCCGACCGCCGTGCTCAGGAACGCAAAGATACCGGGCCCGAGGAATAGGTCATGTTCGGGAACGAGGACGAAATGGAGCAGGACAGAAGATGGTCCATGCGGCGCAGTATCGATCTTGACGTTGAACTGACGGATTCAGACAGGCTATCCTATGCGGCCAAGTTGACGGACATATCTGAAGAGGGTTGCTTGATCCGCACCCTGTCCGGGAATGATCTCGTGCATGACCGGCTCCACACGATCAAGATAACCGGCCATGAAGCTGTCACTGGCTATGTAGCATGGTCCGAGAAAGGCAAGGCTGGTCTGACCTTCAGCAAGCCGTTGGATCCGGCGACTGTGCAGAGCCTGGTGATGAAATCGCTTTATTCACGCATGAGCCGCCGCACGGCACGCGATGCCTCCGCGATCGACAGACTCCCACCGCTTCCGCCATTCCCATTCGACGATTAGACTGCCTATGCGACTGGCCAAGAAACTGGCGGGTCGCAAACCGGCTTGAGCGGGGCCAATGCGCCCCGGAACATGGCGCATTGGCCAAGCGCGTCACAGTCATTCCGGAAGAAGAAAATTGGCTCCCCGAGTAGGATTCGAACCTACGGCCAAGTGATTAACAGTCACCTACTCTACCGCTGAGCTATCGGGGAGCAACTCTTCCAAGCGGTCTAAGGAAGAGCGGAAGCGCGCCTATATGGGTGGGGGCTGGCGATTGCAAGAGGGATTTGGCCTGAAAGTCGCTGCTGCCTTGCTGTATTGATACGGCAATACTGCTGGGCGCTTGTTGAGGCCCGTCCGAAAGGCGCTTTCCGCATGCACTTCGTCAACTTACGCCGTGACGAACTGCTCCGCCACAATCCGCTCCTCAAGGCTCTGACCAGGGTCGAAGAGCAGGGTGAGGTCGCTATCGCGGGCGATTTGGAGGCGCACCTCGGCGATGTCGCGCAGCTCCTTCTGATCGGCCACCGCAGCAACTGGGCGTTTGGCCGGATCAAGTACCCTGAGGATGATCGGCATCCGGTCGGGCAGGATCGCCCCGCGCCAGCGCCGCGGCCGAAACGGGCTGATCGGGGTCAGCGCGAGCATCTTGCTGTCGAGCGGCAGGATCGGGCCCTGCGCGGAGAGGTTGTAGGCGGTCGAACCGGCCGGCGTCGCCACCAGCACCCCGTCGCACACCAGCTCGCGGATCCGCACGCGGTCGCCTACGGTGACCTCGATTTTGGCGGTCTGGCGGGTTTCGCGCAGCAGCGAGAGCTCGTTGATCGCGCATAGCTGATGCGTCTCGCCATCCTGGGTGATAGCCTCCACGCGCAGGGGTGCGATGGTCCAGTGGCGCGCCTTGTTGACCTTTGCAGAGATCGCGGCGCGCTTGTCGTAACGGTTCATCAGGAAGCCGACCGTGCCGAGGTTCATCCCGTAGGCCGGGATCACGCGCCCAGCATCAAGCATCGCGTGCAAGATTTGGAGCATGAAGCCGTCACCGCCGAGTACCACCACAGCATCGGCCTCTTCGAGCGGCACCCAGTCGCCTTGGGAGAGCAGCGCCTCACGGGCTTCCTGCGCGCGCTCCGTATCCGAGGCAAGCAGCGCCAGCCGTTCATAGGTCGCCCCGCTGGTTGCTCCATTGCCCGACATCATTCCCCCTCCCGAGGACAAAAGCGGCGCCACACCGCTTATCCCCGGCGCGTCACTCGGCGTTTCCCCTGATGTGCCAGATTCGGGCGGATTGCAATTGATGCGAGGCAGGTGTGAAATCAACGCGTAAGGAAATGCAGGGCAGAAGGAGCATGATGGAACAGGGTCGAACATCTTTGCGTGGGCCTGTGCGCGGTCAATTGCCCGGCGTCAGTCCCGGCGTGCTTGAGGCAGACCTTCTGCGCGCGCTCGACCGGCGCGAGATCGAGGTCCTCTTCCAGCCGCAGTTCGACTGCCTCTCAGGCGCGCTCACCGGGGCTGAGGCGCTGGCCCGCTGGCGGCATCCGACACTGGGAGCGATCGGCGCGCGAGATCTGTTCGCGGTGGCCGAACGGGCGGCACTGGTCGCTCCGCTTTCGCGCCACGTGGTCGCCCGCGCGCTCGAGGATGCGGCGACCTGGCCCGAGACGCTGACCCTTTCGCTCAACATCACGCCCGAAGAACTCGGCGACCCGCGCTTCGCTGCCGATTTCGCCGCGCTGATCGGCCGCTCGGAGATCGCGCCGCAGCGGCTGATGCTCGAGATCACCGAGGATGTGCTGCTGCGCAACCTCGCTCAGGCGGCGAGCGCACTTAAGGCGCTACGCGGCCTCGGCTTCCGCACCGCGCTCGACGACTTTGGCGCAGGGTTCTGCAACTTCCGCTACCTGCGTGAGCTGCCGCTGGATGCGCTCAAGCTCGACAAGGCGATGGTTGAAGGCGTCCCTGCCGACGCGACCGCGCTTGCCGTGCTGCGCGCCATCGTCGCGCTGGCCAAGGCGCTGGGCCTCGCAGTCTATGCCGAAGGGATCGAGGACGAGATCCAGCGCGCTGCGATCACCGCCGAAGGCTGCGATTACTGGCAAGGCTTCCTGCGCGCCCAACCCATGCCGAGCGAGCGCGTTGTAGCGCTGGCGAGAACGGCGCGGGGCATGGGGCACGGGTAAGGGCGCTCTATTGCGCGTCGTCCGCTTGCGGGCGGTGGGCGGATAGGGCTGTATGTAATGTTTTGGGTGAGTTTCTGCCGTCATCACTTTCGCGAGCAATCGGCATCTCCGGGCCACACTCTGGAACATCGGCGACGAGTGCACCCGGCCTTATCCGGCGCATTTGCTCTGAAAGTTGCTGATTCCCGCAGGCAGAATCAAGGCCTGACGACCAGGTTTCCCAGATGCCCGCCATCGAACAACATCAACAATGCCTCGGGGAAACGGTCAATCCCGCTGACAACATGCTCTGGCAAAGTCAGCTTTCCAGCCTGCATAAGAGCAGAGATTTCTGACACCGCCGCAGGATAATCCGCTTCGTAGTGGCTAACGACGAACCCCTTCATCATGGCATTCCGCTCTGCCAGACGAAGGTAAAGCTTTGGGCCCCGGACATCGTCCAAATTCTGATATTGTGAAATTGCGCCGCAAATCGCTATGCGTGCGCCTGCGGGTGCCAGATTGTCGAGCACGACATCAAGCGTTTCGCCGCCAACATTGTCAAAGAAAACATCGACGCCATCAGGGGCTGCCAGCGCCAATTGCTGGGCTAGGTCACTGTTTTTGTAGTCGATGGCAACATCAGCTCCAAGCGTCTCTACAAGATAGCTGCATTTTTCCGGGCCTCCAGCGATGCCGATGACACGGGCTCCGCGCGCTTTGGCCAATTGCACAACCACTGACCCAACTGCGCCCGCTGCCCCGGACACCACAACAACATCACCGGCCTGAACCTGTGCCACGCGGATCAATCCAACCCATGCCGTTATCCCGCCCGTGACATTCAAGGGTCCGGCAAAATCGCCCGGCGCTATCCCTTCTTGAATACTGAGTTTGCGCAATCCGGTTGCAGGCAGCAGCGCCTGAGTTTGCGCTGACAAAAGGCCATACACCCAATCACCTACCGCAAAATCGCTGCTGTTGGATTCGACGATTTGGCCGACCCCAAGCGCCGGAATGGTCTCTCCGATAGCAGCCGTTTCGTGCATGCCCGCATCGCTGAGCGTTGTCCGGATCCACGCATCAATTGAAAGCGTATCGACCTTTACGACGACAAAGCCTGAAGCAACGTCGCCGACGGTCACATTTTCGATCCCGAAATCATCAATGACGGGCATTCCCTGCGGGCGCCGCTTGATGAAAACTCTGCGGTTTATAGTGGCGATGAGTTTGCTCCTGACAATCAACCAAGCAAGCAAGCCTTGGGAAGCGCTGCGACAGGTCACAATTGTCGATTTGACTAGCGTGGACAGCACGGGACAAATGATCGCACCGCAAAAGGCATAACCCCTCGTGCTGTCGCTGCTTGTTGAAACCGGCCGTGCAGTTTCACTTTAATCGGCAAAACCGCTTTGGGATTACTAGCCGGTCGGCAAGTTTGCGGCCCCGCAATGCGGTCAACAATCGCGCGCCTTGGCTTCGCACTCGCCCGGCCGCCGCCAGCCTGCGCGATACGGTTCTTTCCCATTGCCACATGTGCGGCCCGCTAGGCCGTCACAAGCGTATATTCTCGCGCGTTTCCCCCTGTCAGCCCGCGTCGCTTCGCGGGAATAATTAGCCGATAAATAGAGAGAAAAAGCGATGAAGTGAAAGTGGCAGGGTGTAACCTTCGTCAACTTCCCAACTGGCTGGAAACGATCGCCCTTTAAGCCGCCTTCTTCGCCTTTGCCGCCTTCTTCACAATCCCGCTCAACCCCTTGGTTAGCTGGAACAGCCCATTCAACCGGCTCTGCGGATCGCTCCAGGCGCGGTTGATCACCAGCTTCATGTCGGGGCGCAATTTGGCGGTGTCCTTGCCGCCCTCGTTGAGCCGCGCGACATAGGCGATGAGGCCTGCGGGATCGGCGAAGTCGTCGTTGTGGAAGGTGACGAGCGTGCCGCGCGCGCCGACGTCGACCTTGGCGATGCAGGCCTCAATCGCCTGATGCTTGATCTCGATCAGGCGGATCAGGTTCTTGGTCGGCTGCGGCAGGTCGCCGAAGCGGTCGATCATCTCGGCAGCGAGGCTCTCGATCTCGTGCTGCCCCTCAGCCTGGTTTAGACGGCGGTAGAGCGCCATGCGCACAGCGAGGTCCGGGACGTATTCCTCGGGGATCATGATTGGCGCGTCGACGGTGATCTGCGGGGTAAGCTTGTCGCGCGGGCGCTCAAGACCCATTTCGCCCGCCTTGGCCCCAAGGATCGCCTCCTCGAGCATCGCCTGGTAGAGTTCGAAACCGACCTCACGGATATGGCCTGACTGTTCGTCGCCTAGCAGATTGCCCGCGCCGCGAATGTCGAGATCGTGGCTGGCGAGCTGGAACCCGGCGCCCAGCGTGTCGAGATCGCCGAGCACCTTCAAACGCTTCTGAGCGATCTCCGACAACGCCACGCCCGCCTGGTGGGTGAGGTAGGCATAGGCGCGCAGCTTGGCCCGCCCGACGCGGCCACGTAGCTGGTAAAGCTGGGCAAGGCCGAAGCGGTCGGCGCGGTGGATGATGATCGTGTTGGCGCTCGGAATGTCGAGCCCGCTTTCGACGATGGTGGTCGAGAGCAGCACGTCATACTTGCGGTCGTAGAAGGCGCCCATCCGCTCCTCGACCTCGCTTGGGCTCATCTGGCCGTGGGCGGAGACCGCCTTGATCTCGGGCGCGTTCTCGCGCAGCCATTCCTCGACATCGGCCATGTCGGAGATGCGCGGCACGACGATGAAGCTCTGCCCGCCGCGGTGATGTTCGCGCAGCAAGGCCTCGCGCATCACCATGTCGTCCCACTCCATCACGTAGGTGCGCACCGCGAGACGGTCGACCGGCGGGGTCTGGATGGTGGAGAGTTCGCGCAGGCCGCTCATCGCCATCTGCAGCGTGCGCGGGATCGGCGTGGCGGTAAGGGTGAGCACGTGAACGTCGGCGCGCAACTGCTTCAGTTTCTCCTTGTGGGTGACGCCGAAGCGCTGCTCTTCATCTACGATCACAAGGCCCAGGTTTTTGAATTTGGTCGACTTGGAAAGAATCGCGTGCGTGCCGACCACGAGGTCGATGTGGCCGCTTTCCAGCCCTTCGCGGGTCTCGGCAGCTTCCTTGGATGTGACCAGCCGCGACAGGCGTCCGACATTCAGGGGGAAGCCTGCGAAACGCTCGGCGAAGTTCTGGTAGTGCTGGCGGGCGAGCAGCGTGGTCGGTGCGACGATCGCGACCTGCTGGCCATTCATCGCGGCGACGAAGGCTGCGCGCAGCGCAACCTCGGTCTTGCCGAAACCCACATCGCCGCAGACCAGACGGTCCATCGGACGCCCGCTGTCGAGGTCTGACAACACATCGGCGATGGCGCGTTCCTGATCCTCGGTCTCCGACCACGGGAAGCGATCGGTGAACTGGCCTAGGGTCGCAGGATCGGCGGGGAGGGCGGGTGCCTGCCGCAGCGCACGTGCCGCGGCGACCTGCATCAGCTCGCCGGCGATCGCGGTGATGCGCTCCTTCAGCTTGGCGCGGCGCCGCTGCCAAGCCTCGCCGCCGAGCCTGTCGAGCGCGACGGCCTGTTCGGATGAGCCGTAGCGGGTGAGGACGTCGATGTTCTCGACAGGAATGAACAGCTTGTCGCCGCCCGCATATTCGAGCGCGACGCAATCATGCTTGCTCTGGCC
>JANNWO010000130.1:0-20878 GCA_031408395.1 Sphingomonadales bacterium
CTCCTTCGCCGCCTATGACAGAAGAGGCGGTATGTTGCCATGCCGCCTCTTTGTTAAGCCGATATTGGTTTGATCAGAACTTGGTCGAAACGTTTATGAAGCCGCGACGACCCACGAAGTCGTACTGGGAGACTGCGGCAACCGGCCCGAGCGTGCTGATCGTGTTGCCGTTCAGGACCGAGACCCGCGGCGGACGGGTATCGAACAGGTTCGACACACCTGCCGTGATCTTGAAGCGACCGTCGGCGATCTCCTGCGAGATCGAGATATTGTGGTAGAAGGTCGCAGCCACGTCGAGATCGGGGCAGAAGACCCCGTAGATCGGCAGATCGTCCGCGGTGCTGGCAGTGCCTTGCCCGTTGAACGAGCGCAGGCAGCCTCCGGACGTGGGCCTTCCGCGGTCGAACAGCTCCCGGGAGCTGCCCGAACCGATCACGTTCACGCCGTAGAACAGGCTGAAGCCCGAGGGATGCGTCCAATTGGCGCGGAAATCGCCCACCCACTCGGGCGAGCCCACAAAGCCGTTTTCGTTCAACACAGGGGAGGTCGCCAGAAGCTGCGAATCGTCCGTCAGCTGCCAGGTCATGTCAGCGGTAAGCGACACCTTACCCAGTGATCCGAGGTCCTGCCCCACACGAACGGAAAGGTCGACACCCTTGTTCCGCTGGCTTGAGACGTTGATGAACGAATCCCGCACCGTGGCGACCTGGAGCGGGGCCGTGACGTTCTGGCCGCGGGTGAAGAGGTTGCAAAGCGGCTCGGTCGCGAAGGCTATCGAGTCGTAGCAACCGGCCAGGATCGTTCCCGCCCCCAGCTGCGAAATCTCACCTTCGACCTTGATGTCGAAGTAATCGACCGCGATGCTGATGTCCGTATCGGGGAGGAAGGACAGGCTCGGCGTCAAGACCGTCCCGAACACCAGCGACTGCGAGGTTTCGGAATCGAGAATGCCGATACCGCCCGAGGATATGATGTTCGCGCTGATCCCGCCGCCGCCATAGTTGTTCGGAATCCCGTCAGCTGCGCAGTTGTCCGCGCGAGTTTGCGAGATCGCGCCAGCCGCCAGGTTTGCGCCCCACGCGACACAGGGGTCGATCCGGTTTTGAGGCACGGAACTGGTCTCATCGGCAAGGAACTGCTCGAACAGCGCCGGAGCGCGGTAAGACGTGCCAAAGCTGCCGCGCAAGCGCAGCCAATCCGTGACCGTCCAGTTGAGGCCCACCTTATAGGTGAAGCCATTGTCACTGTCGCTGAACCCGTCACGAGCGCGGGTTGCCTTGACGTTGGTGTAACGGCCGGCAGCCGACAAGTTAAGTTCCTCGATGAACGTCATGTCGGACAGAAGCGGGAGGTTGACCTCGGCAAACGCTTCGCTTGTCAGGCTCTTGCCTGCCGTAATGCCGCTCGCCGAAGCGCCCCAGGCGTTGGCCGCCAGAGTGATTTCGCCGGGCGTGTCATTGATCAGGTCTTCGCGGATCGAGGCACCCAGGGCGACGGCCAGCGGGCCGCCGGGCAAGGTCAGCAACTCGCCCGCCAAAATCGCTTCGGCCGTTTTCTGGGTGTAGAGCGTGCGGCCTTCTTCCCAATCCGTCAGGAAGTCAGCCTGTAGCGGTGTCAGCTCTCCGCGAAGGAAGAACGGATCAGCCCAGGGGAGATCAATGCACTGCCTGCCCGAAATGGGCGTGGTGGTGCCGACGCAGGATGCGGTCTGGAAATAGCCGGTGTCGTAGACATCCTGCAGGATCTGCTGGGTGCGATATCGACCGATGCTGCGGCTGTATTGGCCGTGGATATCGTAGGTCCAGTTGCCCTTGCTGCTGATTTCGCCGCGAACGCCAGCGACACCGCGGTAATAATCGACCTTCTGGCTCGTGTCCGACAGGTCCGTAATACCGGTGGGGCTCAGGTAGTTTTCACCTGTGAAGCCGTTAGCCCACAATGTGTCGGTGGGGCCACCGTTGCCGTTGCGGTCGCCAGTGTTACCGAAGTTCCAGAACTGGCGCCAGCCGTTCTGGTAGGTTTCGCGGCGGTTGAACAGGAATTCGCCGAATACTTCGACGGCGCTGGAAATCTCGAACGCGCCTTCGGCATAGGCCGTGTAGAGGTCGGTTTCGGGGATGATCGACGATTGTTCGACGAAGGGATGGTAGGCGTTCTGCACCGCCATCGAAGCGGCATTGTATCCGGTCGGGAACCAGCCAGCCGGAGCGCCGAAATCGCCTGCAAAGGCGGGCGCCCCGAAAGCAGGGATGCCGAGCGTGCCTGCACCCGGGCCGGTGGCATATTGGTATTGCAGCAGCTGCACGGCACCCGGCGTGGTCTGGATCCCGGTGTTGGGCCCACCCGGACCATCCAGCCGGAGGTTATCGATCAGGTTGTAGGTCCAGACATGGCCCCAGCGCAGATCTTCGCAATGCGGCTGTCCGGTGCGCGGATCGATCAAATCAGAACGATTGCCGTTTACATCGAAAATGTTGGCTTCCGGGCAGGCGAGATAGTCGCGATCGCCGCGCGCGAGCTCCTGAACCTTCGTGTAATCGCCCGCGATCATGATGTGGCCGCGATCGAAGGTCTTGCCCCATGTGCCGCTGATGCGGAAATTCTCGCCTCCGCTGTCGAACGGCACGGACGCGTTGAGGTCCAAGGTCAGGCCATCAAGCTTGTTCTTGGTGAAAATGTTCACCACGCCCGCGACCGCGTCAGATCCATACACCGACGATGCGCCGGTTTTCAGGATCTGGATGTCGTTGACAATGGAAAGCGGCAGCACGTTGAGGTCGAAGGAGGAAACCCCGCCCCGCGTACCGGCAGGCCCTGCGCGGCGGCCGTTGAGCAGCACCAGCGTGCGGTTGGCGCCGAGGCCGCGAAGATCGATCGTCTGCGCGCCGGGGCCGCCATTGGTGACGAAGTTGGAGGAAAGTGCCGAGGTTACCTGCGTCGAGCCAGCGGCGATCGAGGAGCCTTGCAGCGTGCTCGCAAGATCGGTGCGACCTTCTTTCTTGGCGACTTCCGGATCAAGAACCGCGATCGGGTCCGGGCTGTTGAACGGGGTGACCGACCGAATGCGCGAACCTGTAACGACGATCGCGCCAGCAGGAGCCTCAGCCTCTTCGGTGGGCTCGTCTTCTGCGGCGACATCCTGAGCATACACGGGTTGCGTTGAAGCCACGGCGCCAAGCGCAACACCAACCATCAGGGCTATGCGATTGTTGCGCGTGATGAGAGACGCTTTCATGAAGCTTACCTTTTCTAAAGTTGGAAACGCGGTTCTGCAAAACACCCTCCAATATTCCAAGCTAAAGAAGCATGAAGGGCGTTCAATGAGGCACCATCTCGTAGAATTGTACCAAAAATGTCACACGTAGCAGGATGGGGGGAGGACATGCCTGGTTATCTGTCTGATCGTCTGGGGCTCGAGTTGCCTCGATTTCGCGGTTTCCTTCCCAGCAAAGTGCCCTAAACAGCACTGCGGCGGGTTTCCGGCTTCGGCGAGTTCGGAAGCTGCCTTGGGGCGAAGGGGTGGGGCGGTCGGCCTGGTAACCGGGAATTGACCATTTTTCGCTACCATTCTCGGAGGCTTCAGGAGGTCTGGAATGTTGCAGGTTTCGCAAACAGGGTCAGGCTCCTGCGCGCTTTCGGTGGTGATCCCCGTCTATAACGAGGAAGCAGGGCTCGATGCGCTCGTCGCCCGCGTGACCGCGGCGGCGCATGACATCTTCGCCGACCGCTACGAGTTCATACTCGTCAACGATGGGTCGAAGGACGCTAGCTGGGCCAAGATCTGCCAGCATGCCGAGCGCGATCCGCGTATCGTTGCGATCAACCTTGCACGCAATCACGGCCACCAGCTGGCGCTGACTGCCGGGCTCAATCATGTGCGCGGCGAGATCGTCTTCGTGCTTGATGCTGACCTTCAGGACCAGCCCGAACTGCTCGGGCCGATGCTCGCCAAGCTGCACGAGGGACACGACGTGGTTTACGGCCAGCGCGTCAAGCGCCACGGCGAGACCGCCTTCAAGCGCGGCACCGCGGCACTGTTCTACCGGATGCTCGGCAAGATGGTCGACACCCACATCCCGCCCGACACCGGCGATTTCCGGTTGATGACGCGGCGCGTGGTCGATCAGCTCAATGCCATGCCCGAGCGTTACCGCTTCATCCGCGGGCTGGTGAGCTTCATCGGCTTCAGCCAGGTGCCCTTCCCTTATGAGCGCGACGCGCGCTTTGCCGGGGAGACCAATTACCCGCTGCGCAAGATGGTGGCGCTGGCAGTCGATGCGGTAACCAGCTTCTCGGTGGTGCCGCTGCGCTTCGCCTCGCATCTCGGCATGCTGTTCGGCCTTGCGGGCCTCGTCTCGCTGGCCGGGATCGTCTGGGTGTGGCTGGAGGGCGGCACCGTGCAGGGCTGGGCGAGCCTTGCCGCGTTGATCCTGATCATGGGCAGCGTCCAGCTGCTGGTGCTGGGCGTGTTCGGCGAGTATCTGGGCCGCATGTACATGGAAGCCAAGCACCGTCCGCTGTTCATCGTCTCCGAGGTGCGCCGCCATCCGGTTGCGGCCAATGCGGGCACGCAGGCAGATACGACGGGTATCGTGGCCGAAACGAACGAGGTGTTCCGTGTCGCAGGCTGAGTTCGACGCCTATGTCGACGAATACGAAGCGCAGCACGCGGCCTCGGTCAAGCTGAGCGGCGAGGACCCCGATTTCTTTGCCGCCTACAAGGCCACAGAAGCCGCGCGCGCAATGGCGGCGGCGGGCGTGGTGCCGCAGCGGATCATGGATTTCGGCGCGGGGCGGGGCAATTGCGTGCCGCACCTGCAAGAGGCATTCCCCGATGCGGCGCTGACCGCGCTCGACGTGTCCTCCCGCTCGCTCACGCACTGCGAGGCGCGCGCGATCCGGCCATTGGAGGCGGTTTGCTATGATGGGCAGACCTTGCCGTTCGAGGACGGCAGCTTCGACCTCGTGTTCACGGCCTGCGTCTTCCACCACATCCCGGCCGAGGACCACATTCGCCTGCTGTCCGAAATCCGCCGGACGCTGAGCCCCAAGGGGCGGTTCATCCTGTTCGAGCACAACCCCTGGAACCCGGCGACCCAGCATGCGGTGCGCACCTGTCCGTTCGATGCGAACGCGGTGCTGATCAGCGCACCCGAGATGCGCCGCCGGTTCCGGGCTGCGGGCTTTACCGATGTTGGCCTGCGCTGGACGCTGTTCTTCCCGGCCTTTCTCAGCGCCCTGCGCCCGCTTGAGCGCGCGCTGGGCTGGTTGCCGCTCGGCGCGCAATACTGCCTCGTCGCGCGCTAGAGATATGCTGGCGCGCCTGTTCCGTTTCGCGCTGGCAGGGCTTGCCAATTCCGCTGTCGGCTGGGCGGTGATCTTTGGCGGCTTGTGGGCGGGGCTGAGCGGGCTGGCCGCCAATGCCGCGGGCTTCGGCGTCGGGCTGGTGCTGTCCTTCACCCTCAACCGCCGCTTCGTGTTCGGTGTGACCGGCGCGGTGCAAGGGCGCGAGGTGGCGAAGTTCCTCGCCGCCTTTGCGGTGGCGTACGGGATCAATGTTTTGGTGCTCTATGCAGCGCAATCGGTGCTTGGCGCGGATAGCCCGTGGGCGCAGCTGCCCGCGATCGGCGCCTATGTCGTGATCTTCTTCCTCCTCTCTCAGCTCTTCGTATTCAGGCCCGCCGTCACCGAATGACCATAGCACTTCCCTCGACCATCGTGCCCGCAGACGGCACGCGCCACGCGTTCGGCTGGCTCGACCGCTGGCCCGCGGTGATGCTGGTGTGCCTTGTCGCGATTATGCCGTTGCTGCTGGTCGATTTCCCCCCGCTGGTCGATCTCTACGGCCACCTGGGGCGCTTTGCGGTGCAAACAGAACTCGCCCAGCGTCCCGAGCTCCAGCCCTTCTACTCGTACGAGTGGAAGCTGATCGGCAATCTGGGCGGGGACATTCTGGTGCAGGCGCTGCACCCCCTCCTCGGGCTCGAGGCATCCGTTCGCTGCGTCGTGATCCTGACCCAGCTGCTCGGCGCGCTCGGGCTGATGCTGGTGAGCCGCGAGATCCATGGCCGCGTCACGCCTTTCGCCGTGGCGGCGATCCCGCTGCTCTACGGCTACCCCTTCAACTACGGCTTCATCAACTATGCGCTGAGCATGGCGCTGGCGCTGCTCGCCTATGCGGCTTGGCTGCGGCTGCACCGTAACAGGCGCGAGGTGGCCGCGGGCCTGTGGCTGGCGGTCGCGGGCGCTGCGATCTGGGTGTGCCACACCTATGGCTGGGCGTTCCTCGGGCTGCTCGCCGGGTCGACAATGCTCGCCGAGGTGATCACGGCGCGGACGCATCCGGTGCGGGCGGTGGGGCGAATTCTCGGCGCATGTTGGCCGCTGCTGCTGCCGATCGTGCCGATGGTCGCATGGCGCGCGGAAAGCGCGGGCCCGCTCGCATCGGGCTGGTCACTGCCGTTCAAGTTCACCTGGCTGTTCTCGCCTTTCCGGAGCGTCTGGAAGCCACTCGACATCGGCGCGCTCGCGGTCGTCGCGGGGCTGCTGTACTGGGTGCGCCTGAGCCGCTCGGCTGGCTTCGATCTGCGCGTCGGCATCGCCGCGCTGCTATGTGTCGCTTTCTTCTTCATCCTGCCGAGCTGGGTGTTCGGCTCCGCCTTCGCGGACATGCGCTTGCTGCCCTATGGCCTTGCGGTCGGGCTGGTGGCGATCGGCACCGAGCGGGTGGGCGCGCGCGAGCTGCGGATCGCGGGCCTTGTCGCGCTTGCCTTCTTTGCGGGCCGCATGGCGGTGACGAGCGCAGGCTATATCGAGCAGGATCGCATGGTGCAGGCCGCGCTTCCTGCGCTGGACAAGATGCCGAAAGGCGCGCGGGTCGCCTTCTTCGTGATCAAGCCCTGCGCGGTCAGGTGGACACTCCCCGTGCTCGACCACGTGGCCGGGGCGGCGCTGGCGCGGCGCAACGCCTTCGTCAACGACCAGTGGCAGCAGCCGGGGGTCAACCCGATGATCGTCCACTACCCCGCCGGCGAGCCCTTCGTGCAAGACCCATCGCATCTTGTGCAGAGCGACGCCTGCGGAGGGTCCGTGTTACCCAAGGTGACGCCGACGCTGGCAAGGCTGCCGCAAAGCGCCTTCACCCACGTCTGGATCGTCGGGTATGTACTCGAACGCTATACGGTGCCGAAGGGCTTCGTTGAGGTGCCGGGGAGCGGAAGTGGCCGGCTCTTCCGCATCGAGCCCCAAGGCTGAATTCCTTCCCCGCGGCCACGCCTAGTGGAAGCGCCAGTGTTGCTTGCGCATCGCAGCCCTAGGGTTGGCGACGAGGCCATGATGGCCGTGGAGGCATGGGATGGGTATTCTCGACCGGTTCCGGATCGATGGCGAAGTGGCGGTGGTGACCGGCGCAGGCAAGGGCATCGGGCGCGCCATCGCGATCGCGCTGGCAGAGGCGGGCGCGGATGTGGCGCTGGCGTCGCGCACGCAGAGCGATCTCGATGCCGTGGCGGCGGAAATCACCGCGCTTGGCCGCCGGGCCTTGCCGCTGGCGACCGATGCCACCGACCCGCAGGCGCTCGAACATCTGGCATCCGAAACGGTTCGCCAGCTCGGCAAACTCAGCATCTGGGTGAACAATGCCGGCGGCATCCCCGATGCGACTGCGCGCTACCTCACCCGCACGCCCGAGGCCAGTTTCGATGCGCAGATCGCGCTCAATCTCAAGGCGGTGTGGCTCGGCGCAAGCGTTGCGGCGCGCCACATGGGCGAAGCCGGCGGGGCGATCGTCAACATCTCCTCGCGCGCGGCTTTCGGCCCGCAGGTCAAGAACGGCCCCTATGGCGCGGCCAAGGCGGCGGTCAACAGCCTGACGAGCACGCTTTCGGTCGAACTTGCGCCGCAGATTCGCGTCAATGCGATTGCGCCCGGCCCCGTACCGACCGAGAATTTCGACGAGTGCATGGGCACAGACACCCCCGAAAAGCGGGAAAAGCTGCTGGCGATGATCGGCATTCCGATGGGCCGGTACGGCGAGCCGGAAGATATCGCGGCAGCGGTGGTGTTCATGGCCTCGCCGGCGGCAAGCTGGGTGACGGGCCAGTGCCTCTATGTGACGGGCGGCAGGTAAGGGGGAAGCAATGGATCTGGGAATCAGCGGACGCAGGGCGCTGGTCAACGGCGGCAGCGCAGGCATGGGACGCGGCGCGGCGCTGGCACTGGCTCGGGAGGGCGCCGAGGTGTTTATCTCCTCACGCGGGGCCGAACGTCTCGAGGCGACCTGCCGGGCCATCGCGGCGGAGACCGGGGCCAAGGTGCACCCGCTCCTTGCCGATCACGCCTCGGACGAAGGGCGCGCGGCGATCCTTGCCGCGATCCCCGATCCCGACATCTTCGTCGCCACCTGCGCGCCGCCGCCCTTCACCGGAGACTTTCGGGGCGTCTCGCGCGACGACTTCGAGAAGTCCGTTGCGACGGCGCTGCTGAGCCCGATCGAATATATCAAGGCAGTCACCGGCCCGATGGTGGAGCGCGGCTGGGGGCGGATCGTCAATATCAGCACGGGCGCCGCGAAGTATCCGGCAGCGATGCGCGTGCTTTCCGGGCCTCCGCGGGCGGCGCTCGCCAACTATTGCCACGCGATCTCCAAGGAGCTCGCCGTGCACAATGTCACGATCAACTCGGTGCTGCCCGGGATGCACCACACGCCGGGGATCGAGGAGGTGCTTGGCCCCCGCGCTGCCGCCAACGGGCGCAGCTATGACGATGAGGTCGCGGCCTTCGTCAAGTCGGTGCGCCTGCCCGCCGGGCGCTTCGGCGATGCCGAGGACCTTGGCGCAATGGTCGCGATGTTCTGCTCTGCGCAGGCGAGTTACGTCACCGGCCAGTCGCTGGTGGTCGACGGCGGGATCGGCACCTCTACCTTTTAAGCCGCGGCCCGGTACCCAGCCCCGCGCACTAGCTTGCCCGGCCGCGCGCCGGTGCTCTCATCGAAGCGCCGGATCACCTCGCCCGCAACAATGGTCGCCTCGTAGCCGGTTGCGCGCTGGTGCAAGCGGCGGCCGCCTGCGGGCAGATCACGCACCACTTCGGGCAGGTGAAGCGTGAGTCCATCGAGATCGATCACATTGAGGTCCGCCCGGCCGCCCACATGCAGCGTGCCTCGATCGGTGAAGCCCACCGCGCGCGCCGCCTTGGCCGTCAGCATGTGCACCGCCTCAGCCAGCCCAAGCTTCAGCGGGCCTTGCTTCTGGACAAACTGGGTGAGCAGATAGGTCGAATAGCTCGCATCGCAGATCGCCCCGTAATGCGCACCGCCATCGCCCAGCCCGGGGACGCAGTGCGGATGGCGCAGCATCTCGTGGGCGCTGGCGAGGCTGGCGTTCTCGTAATTGCCGAGCGCGGCGAGGAACAGCCCGCGCCCCTCGGTTGCCAGCAGTCTGTCGTAAGCGACCTCCTGCGGCGAGCACCCGCGCGCGGCGGCTTGGCCGGCCATGCTCATGTGGGCGGGCGGAGCATAGTCGGGCGGATTGTCGAGCGGGAACAGCCAGCGCCAGTTGCGCGCAAGCTCGTTGAAGGGGTGGCCGGGTCCGAAATCTTCGGAGAGAAGCGCCGCACGCAGGCCCGGATCGCGCATCGCGGCGACTTGCTCCGGGATCGAAAGGTGCGCGATTTTCGCCCAGCTTGGGCACAGCACGAAGGGATGCACCGTCAGTTCGAGCCCGGCGATCAGCCCGATCGGGCGCGGCATCACCTGCGCGTGGGCAACGCCGCCCGCCGCATTGGTCGCCTCCAGCATCTCCAGCACCCGCCGCCAGCGCGGGGGCGCGTCATTGCCCGAGGCGAGGGTAAAGGTCGCGGGACGACCGGAGGCGGCGATCATCCGCTCAATGACGGGATATTCCTTGTCC
This sequence comes from Sphingomonadales bacterium, assembly GCA_031408395.1. GTDB lineage: Bacteria > Pseudomonadota > Alphaproteobacteria > Sphingomonadales > Sphingomonadaceae > Erythrobacter. Next base: position 9,909 of record JANNWO010000130.1, read on the forward strand.
CAACCGACAAAGGCATCGAGCACCACCTGAAACGTCCCCGCGCCGGCGTCCGCCATACCGCGACCGATCGCCTCAAGCTCGGCGATGTCGGTGTCGAAGGTCGGGATCGCCTCGCCGTCGGCGGTCTTGTGGATGCTGAGCCGCGAGGTGGCAAAGCCGAACGCGCCTGCACGCATCGCCTCGGCGGTGAGGCGGCGCATGAGGGCGAGGTCGTCCTCGTTGGCGACTTCCCGCGCCGCGCCGCGTGTGCCCATCGCATAGACCCGCAAGGGCGAGTGCGGGAGGTACGCTGCGATATCGATATCGCGTTTCCCCTCAGCCACCTTGTCCAAGTATTCGGGGAAAGTTTCCCAATCCCAGTCCAGCCCTTCGGTCATGACTATGCCGGGGATGTCCTCGACCCCTTCCATGACGTTGATGAGCATATCGTGATCGGCCTTGCGGCACGGCGCGAAGCCCACCCCGCAATTGCCCATCACCGCCGTGGTGACGCCGTGCGATGAGGAGGGGGACAGCTCCTCGGCCCAGATGCATTGGCCGTCATAATGGGTGTGAACGTCGATGAATCCGGGGGTGACAATGCGGCCCTTGGCGTCGATCTCTTCCGCGCCGCTGCCGGACACCGCGCCTATCGCGGCAATCCGTCCAGCGCGAATCGCAACATCGCCCTCAATCAAATCGCCGCCCGTGCCGTCGGCGATCGTGCCGCCGCGGATCACCAGGTCATAGTCTGCCGCCATCGCCTAGGCTCCCTGCACAAGCTTCACTATCCCGGCCACAAGCGAGCCGAGCACGAAGATATAGATCGGCGGCATCGAGATATAGAGCGGGATCAGCCGCTTTTCCGCCGCCCTGTGATAACCAAGCGCATAAAGCACCCGCATCGGCGGCCAGACCGCCCCGATCGCCGCTGCCCAGAGCGGGCTCACCGCATAGGCGAACAGCCACATGCCGGGCAAGAACAGCACGAGGTGTTCGAGCGTGTTGTGGTGCGCGCGCACGTGGCGGACATATTCCTCCGGCCCATCGTGCGAGGGGGCGGGGACCTTGAACTTCCCCCGCGCGACGCCCGCCATCAGCAGCGTGAAGTAATAGGCGAGCAGCGCCAGCGCGCTGACGATCACAACGAAGATATACGGGTCTCGCATAGCGGCGCCTCTCCCCGAGCGTCACGGCAAGGCTGGGCGTGCGAGGGCCGCGCGGCAACTCGCACTTTTGCGCTCGGGCACGGTGCGGGTAAGGATGGGGAATGACCGAGGCCAATCCTACGCCGCGCCGTATCGCCCTTGCCGGAGCTAGCGGGACCATCGGATCGGCGGTGCTGCGACGGCTGGGGGCGGAGGGGCACGACGTCGCCGTCTTGCCGCGCTCTACGCTGGCGGATGCTGCGGCACTGGCGCAGGCGCTGGCTGAAGCGCAGCCCGAGGTGGTGATCTCCTGCGTCGCCTCGCGCTCGGGTGCGCCAGAGGACGCGCAGGCAGTTGATTACGAAGCAAATCTTGCGCTTCTGGAGGCTGCACGAGAAGCTGGCGCCGGGCACTTCATCCTACTCTCGGCGATCTGCGTGCAGAGGCCGCTCCTCGCCTTCCAGCACGCCAAGCTCGCCTTCGAGGCGGTGCTGGCGGCGAGCGGGATCGGTTACACGGTCGTGCGGCCCACAGCTTTCTTCAAGTCCTTGTCCGGACAGGTAAAAAGGGTGAAAGCGGGCAAGCCGTTCCTGATCTTCGGCGACGGGGAGCTGACCCGCTGCAAGCCGATCAGCGACGATGATCTGGCGCGCTTCATCGCCGGGTGCATCGACAACCCCGAGGCGCTCGGGAAGACCTTGCCCATCGGCGGCCCCGGCCCTGCTATCTCCCTGCGGGAACAAGGAAATCTGCTCTTCGCCGTGGCGGGCAAGGCGCCGCGCTTCAAGTCGGTATCGCCGAAGATCTTCACCTATGCCGAGCGGGCGCTGAACCTTGGCGGAGGGGTTTCCGACTGGTTCGCCGAGAAGGCCGAATATGCCCGGATCGCGCGCTACTACGCCACCGAATCGATGCTGGTGCTCGATCCCCAAACCGGCGAATATTCCGCCGATCTGACCCCCGAATTCGGCTCCGAGACGCTCGAGACGCATTATCGGCGCCTTCTGGAGGGGGTCTAGAAGGGGTCAAAGGGGGGTCTAAACGCGTCTAGAGGGGGTCTAGATGCCAGCTGGCAGGGGTCAAGGTGACCCCTAGATGCGGCACAAAAACAGGATTTGCGGCATAATTGAACGTGAAAACATGATCTTGCGTGCGCCGCACCCGGATTCCCTCAGGCAAATCGACAAGTTTCACATCGGCCTCGGCGGCCATCCGCTCCACCAGCAAGGCCAGCAAGGCGCGGTCAGGCCAGACCGCGCAATACCGCACGCCATCGCTGTAGTAAACGACGCCGCGCCCCTCGCTGTCCGACAATTCGGGGGCGGACGCGCTCGCCACATCCTCGCGCCAGCGGGTTACCGCGAAGCCCTCTGCGGGCTCGGCCACCCCATCGCGCAAACTCTCGACGCGGGTGATGGTGAGCGGGATCACGCCCTTGAGCGCGCCCGGTGCCAGCCCCTCGGGAATGCAGAAGCTTGTCGTCTTGCTCCCCGACCTCGGGCCGAGCAGCACCGGACAATCGAGCGCCTCCAGCTTTGCCGCAAATCCCTCGGGCACGATCGGCAGGGTGGGCACCGCCACGATCCGGTAGCCCGCCAGATCCGCGTCCGTCGACACGATATCGACGTCGAGGCCGCGCTGCCGCAGCGCCGAATACCATTCGAAGACCAGCTCCAGATAGCGGAAGCTTTGCCCCTGCGGCTGGATGCCGATTACCCAGGCCGCCTCGTAGGAAAGCACCAGCGCGGCCGGAGCCTTGACGGCCACCTGCGGGCCTATGTCCGCCAGCACCGCCGCCGCCGCGCGCACTTCGTCCGCGGCTTCCGCCTCGGAGCTGTCGGGGCGCAGCAGGCCCGCGTGCATTTGCTCCTGCGCGAACGGCGCCTGCCGCCAGCGGAAGTAGCTGGTGAACTCGGCCCCGTGCGCGCAGGCCTCTAGCGTCCACAGCGCCACCATCCCCGGCAGCGGCGCGGGGTTGAAGCGCGCCCAATTCACCGGGCCGGGCTGCTGCTCCATCACCCCCCAGCGGCCATTTGAGCACCCGCGATAGAGGTCGTGGTGGAAGGCGGCGATGTCGGGGTGGCCTTGGCGCAGGTAAGCGCGCTTCTCATCCGACGAGAACCAGAACTGTTCGAGGAAGCCGAGCGGGTAGGAATCCCACGTCGCCACGTCGATATCGCGGCCCAGCGCGTGGTGATCGAACTCGGTGAAGAAGCCCATGAAGTTGTGCGTGATGTCGCGGCGCTGGCCGTCTTTGGGCGAGTGCGCGCGGATGATATCGACCTGTTCGCGGTTGAAGCTCGCCACCTGATCGGACGCGAAGCGGCGGTAGTCGAGCCTATGCGCGGGGTTGGCTTCGGTGACGGTCAGATGCGGCGGATCGACCTCGGCGAAGCTGCGGTATTCCATGCTCCAGAACACATTGCCCCACGCCGTGTTGAGCGCCTCGACCGTGCCGTAACGCGCCGCGAGCCAGCCGCGAAAGGCGCTCGCGGCGGAGGCGGAGAAGCTCAGCACCGTGTCATGGCAGCCATATTCGTTATCGGTCTGCCACATGACGATGGCCGGGTGCTGACCGTAACGCTCCACCAGCGCGGTGACGATCCTTGCGGCTTGGGCGCGGTAGCCTTCGTGGCTGAAGCAGTAATGCCGCCGTGATCCGAAGCCGCGCGGGCGGCCAGCGGCGTCGATGGCGACCATGTCGGGCATCCGGTCCAAGAGCCACTTGGGCGGGGTGGCGGTCGGCGTGCCGAGGATCACTTGCAATCCCGCCGCGTGGAGCGTGTCGATGGCGCGGTCGAGCGAGCCCCAGTCGTAGTGACCGGGTTCAGGCTCGATCCGGCTCCACGCGAATTCGCCGATGCGCACGAGGCTGAGACCCATCGCCGCCATGCGCTGCGCATCTTCGGCCCACAAGCTTTCCGGCCAATGTTCGGGATAGTAGCAGCAGCCGAGTTTCATTCGGGCAACCTCTCCAGCGCGATCAGCCACGCGGTTTCAGGGTGGGTGAGGGGCAGCGCGAGGCCCTGCGCCATCAGCGCCGCGCCCGAAAGGGTGATGCCGGTGCGCCATTGGTCAGGGTTGGCGAGGTAATGCCGCGCCTTGAATGGCCATGGCTCGGGCAGGGCCACGCGGTAGCGCGCCTGTGGTTCCAGCCCCGCGAGGCGCAGCGGCGCAGCGTCGAACACCGGCGAGAAGGCGGTCTGCGCGACCAGCGCCAGCGCCTTGTTCTCGTGCGTCACCATCATCCCGGTGACGCCCGGATCGGGGTGCGCGAGGCGGTAGAGCGCGCCTTGGTGCAGCACCCCGCGCCACGCCTTGTAGAGCGCGATATGGGCGGCCAGCACCTCACGCTCTCGGTCGGTCATGCGCGACGGATCGGCCTCGACCCCCATGTGCCCGAACATCGCGACCTTGGCGCGGAAGTCCATGCTGGCGCGCCGCCCGGTGATCGGATTGGGCGAGGGGCCGACATGGCTGCCGAGCACTTCAAGGGGGAGGAACTGGCTCCACGCCGGGATGATGCGCAGGCGCTCGATCGCGTCGTTGTTGTCGCTGGGCCAGACGCGGTGGGTGCGGGTGAGCACGCCGAAATCGATCCGCCCGCCGCCGCTTGCGCAGCTTTCGATTTCGACGTGGGGGTGTGCCGCGCGGAGGCGATCGAGGAGGGCGTTGAAGCCTTCGGTCTGGCGCTTGCCCGATGGGAACAGGTCGCGGTTGTGATCCCATTTGAGGTAGGCGATGCGGTTTTCGCGCAGCAGCGCATCGAGCGCGGCAAAGAGGTATGCGCGCACTTCGCTGCGGGCGAGGTCGAGCGCCAATTGCCCGCGCATGGTGGGGCGGTCTTTGCGGCCTTCGATGTGCAGGCACCAGTCGGGATGCGCGCGGTAGAGATCGCTATCGGGCGAGACCATTTCCGGCTCCACCCACAGGCCGAAATCCATGCCGAGCGCATGGACGCGGGCGATCAGCGGGGCGAGGCCGTTCGGGAAGACGTCGGGGGAGACGACCCAGTCGCCAAGGCTGGTGGTATCGTTGCGGCGCCCTCCGAACCACCCGTCGTCGAGGACGAAGCGTTCGATGCCCAGCGATGCTGCGTTGTCGGCCAGCGCTTTCAGCTTGCCCTCGGACAGGCCGAAGCCGAGCGCCTCCCACGAATTGAGGTGCACCTTGCGCGGGGTCCATGCGGCGCGGTCGGGCAGCACTTCTTCGCGCGCATGGCGGTGGAAGGCCTGCGCCAGCGCCGAGCGGGTGGGGGCGAGGGCGAGCACGGCTTCGGGGCTCTCGAATGTCTCGCCCGGGGCCAGCACAATCTCCCCCGCATCCCAGTCCGCGCCCATCAACAGCATCGCGCGCCCGCTGCTCGCGCCTTGGCTGTCAGGTTCGAGCGCGAGCCAGTGGTCGCCGCTCCAGCCGAGATGCGCGCCCAGCACCTCCTCACCCGCATGGAGCAGCAGCCAGTTGCCGCCGTGAAAGCCGGGCTTGCCGATGGCGCTTGTCCGGGCGAGACCATCCGGCGCAATGGCGCGCCGGTGCTCCTGCATCTCGGCGGCCCAGCGCCCGGAATAGGAGGTGAGCTGGGTGAAGCGCGCCGGCACCGGCAGGGCGAGCGCGGCGAGGCGCTCCATTCCCAGCGGCGCATCGCCTCGATTGGTGAGGGAGACGTTCGCGCGCAGCACACCGCCCGCGCCGATCCGCCAGCGGACGACCAATTCGACCCCCGCAGGTGCATCGCTGAAGGTCACAGCGACCCCGCTCGCGTCTGCCTCCCACGCGCTCACCCGGCAATCGGTCAGGGCCCTCGCATCGCCGCGCCGCAGTTCCAGCGCCGGCGTCCCGCTCCAGCCAAGCTTGCGTTCGGGGAGCAGGCTGGGGCGTGGCGGCACATCGGGCTGGCTCTCGTGCCGCCCGCGGGCCTGCGCAGCGGCCAGCATCGCGAGGTCCTCGCCCTCAGGCAGGCGCGCGCCAATATAGACGCAGTCCGCCGCCCCATGTTCTGGGCCGCCCTTCTCCAGAGCGAACACCAGCGTCAGCGTATCGCCATCGCACCGCACGAAATCCATGCGCCTTGTCTCCCCGCGTTCCGTGATGCCCGGATTCTTTGATGAATATCGCCCGCAGGCTTGTCCGGCACTCGTCGATGCGCTGTAACCGCGCGCAACGAGAGGGGAAAGCGCGCAATGACCGACATGCAACTCGGGAGCCTCGTCCAGATGGCGGTCTGCGCCGGGATCACCGCGCTGATCGGTCTTGTGACATGGCTGACGGTGCGGCGCTCGGGCAAGGGCGAGAGCCACGACGGCTCGCGAAAGGATGTCTACCTTGCAGGCGGCAAGCTCTCGTGGCTGTTCGTGGCGGGCGCGATCACGCTCACCAACCTCTCGACCGATCAGCTGGTGGGCATGAACGGCAACCAGATGCTGCTGCTCGCGTGGTGGGAGATCAGTGGTTTCGTCGGCCTGCTGATCCTCGCCTATGTATTCGTGCCGATCTATTACCGCGCCAGAGTGACGACGGTAACGGAGCTCCTCGAACAGCGCTATGCCGGAAAGAATGGGGGCGGCGGCGGAATCCGCACGCTGGTATCGGCGCTGTTCCTGTTCGGGATGATCCTCATCTACCTGCCGGCCGGGCTATATTCCGGGGCGCTGTTCCTCAAGACCGCAGGCATCGACCTGCCGCTGCTGGTGCTGGCGGCGTTTCTCGGGGTGATCGCGGCGGCCTATACGATGGCGGGCGGCCTGCGCGCCGTGGCGGTGATGGAGACCTATGCGGGCATCGGCGTGCTGGCCATCGCGGTGCTGATCGTGGTGCTGGCGATGAATGCGGTGGGTTGGGACATCTCGCGCGGCGTCCCGGCAGAGCGGCTGACGATGGTTGGCGCAAGCGACTCGCCGATCCCCTTCCACACGCTGTTCACCGGCATGATCTTCATCCAGATCTACTATTGGTCGACCAATCAGCCGATCACCCAGAAGGCGATGGCCGCGCCGTCCGTGCGCGAGGCGCAGAAGGGCGTGCTGGCGGCGGCCTTCGTGCGCATCCTGATCATCCCGGCGATTGTGGTGATCCCCGGAGTGGTCGCCTACCAGCTGTTCGGCGATATCGACGACGCAGCATACGGCCGGCTGGTCGGCGAGGTGCTGCCGCCGTGGCTATCGGGCGTGTTCGCCGCGGCCATCGCTGCTGCGGTCATCGCGCACACCGCGGCGGTGCTCAATGCGGCGGTGGGGCTTTACGCGGTCGACTTCCACGAGAAGTTCATCGCCAAGGTGGAAGACCACCGCGACCTGTCGCGCGTGGTAAGCGTGCTGCTGACCATCGTCGCGATCGCGCTGGTGCCGATCTTCGCCTCCGCCAAAAGCATCATCAACCTGCTCCAGCAATTGAACGGCCTGTCGTCGATGCCGATCCTGTCGGCGTTCGTGGTCGGGTTGCTGTTCACCGGCGTCGCCTCGCGCGCGGCGATTGCCGGGGTGCTGTGGGGCTTTGCGCTCTATGCGCTCTATACCTTCGTCCTGCAGCCGCTGGGCGGCTTCACCATGCACTACATCGACTTTATGGTGGTGACGCTGGTGACGAGCATCATCGCGGCGCTGGCGTTCAACCGATTTGCGCTTGGGCAGCGGGCCGAGTTCGCGCCGCGCAAGGTGTTCGCTAGCTTGGCGGACGGCCCCAAGGAGGACGCAGCTGCGTGAGCCTCGACCTCACCCGTCCGCACCGGCGCTTCAACCCGCTCACGGGCGGGTGGGTGCAGGTTTCGCCGCAGCGCATGGGGCGGCCTTGGCAGGGTGAGGTGACCGAGCCCGATCCGCTCCCGCCCGCTTACGATCCGACGTGCTACCTGTGCCCCGGCAACGCCCGGGTCGGCGGCGAGGTGAACCCGGCTTACGAGGGCGTCCACGTCTTCGCCAACGACTTCCCGGCGCTCGCCGAGGATGCGGGCGGCGCGGCGAGTGACGACCCGCTGTTCCGGGCCGAGGCGTCGGGCGGCGTGTGCCGCGTGATCTGCTTCTCGCCCGATCACGGCAAGTCGCTCCCCCGCCTTGCGCCCGCGCAGATCCGCGAAGTCATCGACGTCTGGGCCGACCAGACCGCCGAACTCGGCGAGCGATTCGCCTATGCGCAGGTGTTCGAGAACAAGGGCGCGATGATGGGCTGCTCTAACCCGCACCCCCACGGGCAGGTCTGGGCAACCGCGCATGTCCCCGAGGAGCCCGCGCGCGAGGACGTGCAGCAACGCGCGTATTTCGCCGAACATGGCCGCCCCCTGCTGCTCGATGTCGCGACACGCGAAGCGGACGGCGAGCGCGTGGTCGAGGCGAACGACGACTGGCTCGCCATCGTGCCCTTCTGGGCGGCATGGCCATTCGAGACGCTGCTGCTGCCGCGCTTTGCCGTGCAACAGATGCCGCAGCTGACCGGTGGCCAGCGTTACAATCTGGCGCGTATCCTGAAGGCGCTCACCACCCGCTACGACAACCTGTTTGGCACCTCGTTCCCCTATTCGATGGGCTGGCACGGCGCTCCGTTCGGGGCGCCCTTTGTGGACGGCCCGTCCGGCCACTGGCAGCTCCACGCGCACTTCTATCCGCCGCTGCTGCGCTCGGCATCGGTGCGCAAGTTCATGGTCGGCTACGAGATGCTGGCCGAGCCGCAGCGCGATCTCACGCCCGAGCGCGCGGCTGAGATGTTGCGTTCGGCAAGCCCTCTGGTGCATTACGCCGACTGAGGTTGCGAGGAATGATGATAGATCGCCGAGAACGCCTGATTGCCCGCGCCCGGCAGGGCTTCCGCCTCGCTTACGGTGCCGAACCGACGCGGTTCTTTGCCGCGCCCGGACGGGTCAATCTGATCGGCGAACATGTCGACTACAACGATGGTTACGTGTTGCCCTGCGCGATCGACCGCGAGGCTATCGTGGCGCTCGGCCCGCCGTCCAGGGACGCGACCGTGCCGCGCTTTGAGGCCGTCGCGCTCGACATGGGCGAAATGGCGAGCGCGCGCGACGCCTTCGATCTCATCGGCACGATTCGGCCGGGCGAGAACAACTGGCAGAATCACGTTCGGGGCGTGATCCAGGCGCTCGGGCGCTACGGGTACAAGGTGAAGCCCGTGCGGATCGCGATTGCGGGCGACGTGCCGATCGGCGCAGGGCTATCCTCGTCGGCGGCGTTCGGCGTGGCGGTGGCGCTCGCCTGTTCGGAGTATTCGGGCCTCAGCCTCGGCCCCGAGAAGCTCGCCAAGGTGGCGCAGATCGCCGAAAACGATTTCGTCGGCTGTGCCTGCGGGATCATGGACCAGATGGCTTCGGCGGCAAGCGTTGCGGACCACGCGCTGCTGCTCGATTGCCGCACGCTTCAGACCATGCCGATCCCGATCCATCCCAGCCTCGCGGTGACGGTGATCGACACCGGCCTGCGCCGCGACCTCACGACAAGCGCCTTCAACCAGCGCCGCGCCGAGTGCGAGGCGGTGGCGACGCATTTCGGGGTGAAGGCGCTGCGCGATCTTGATGGCGACAAGCTGCTTCTGGCCGAGCCCGATCTCGATCCAGTGCTGTTCCGGCGGGCGCGCCACGTGGTCAGCGAAATGGAGCGGGTCGAGCCGGTTGCGGTGGCGCTGGCGCAGGGCGATACCGCCACGCTAGCCGCAGTGCTGCACGAGGCGCACCTCTCGCTGTCGGAGGATTTCGACGTCTCGCTCCCCGCGATCGACCAATTGGCCGGACTGGTGCGCGAGGCGATCGGCGATCTGGGCGGCGTGCGGTTGACCGGCGCGGGCTTTGGCGGGTGCCTTGTCGTGGTGGCGAAGCGCGAGGCGGCCCCGGCGATCGACGACGCGGTCGCGCGCTACAACGCCGCGACCAGCGGGCTTCCGGCGTCTGCCGAGACCTTCACGCCCATTGGAGGCGCCGCGCCGATCGTGTTTGGATGAAGAAATACCTGCTGTAAGGCGCGCCCGGCGATCCGTGATCCTCCTCAGTGTCGCGAACGATTTACAGATATAAAAATATCTTTATATGATGCTCGGCATGGTGATCGAGGACATCTTCAAGGCATTGGGCGATCCGACCCGGCTGCGCATTGCGCGGCTGCTGGGCGCAATGGAGCTTGCCGTGGGCGAACTTGCGCAGGTGCTCGGCCAGAGCCAGCCGCGCGTGTCGCGCCATGTCGGCATCCTGTGCGACGCGGGCCTCGCCGAGCGCCGCCGCGAGGGCAGCTGGGTGTTCCTGCGCCAGAGCGAAGCGCGCGGGGCGGTGATCGAGGCGATCCAGCAGCTGCTCGCGCTCGCCGAACGACAGGAGCCCGCCTTCGCCGCCCTGTGCGAGGCTGACCGCCGCAAGCTCGCCGCGATTCGCGACGCGCGTGAGGCGGCGGCCGGGCATTACTTCGCCCGCCATGCCGGCGAGTGGGACGAACTGCGTGCGCTCCACAGCGCCGATGCCGAAGTCGAGCGCCGCTTGGCCGAGGCGCTTGCCGATGCACCGCTGGGGCACCTGCTCGACATCGGCACTGGCACGGGCCGCATGGCCGAGTTCTTCGCGGACCGGGCCGAGCGGATCGTCGCGCTCGACAAGAACCTTGAGATGCTGCGTGTCGCGCGCGCCAAGCTCCAGCACCTGCCCGCCGCGCAGATCGAGCTGGTGCAGGGCGATTTTGGTGAGCTGCCGTTCGCCGATGCCACCTTCGATACGGTGATCTTGCACCAGGTGCTGCACTTCGCGCCCGACCCCGCGCCCGCGCTGGCCGAGGCCGCGCGCGTGCTGCGCCATGGGGGCCGGATCGCCATCGTCGACTTCGCCAGCCACGATCACGAAGAGCTGCGCACCCGCCACCAGCA
>JANNWO010000131.1:0-14156 GCA_031408395.1 Sphingomonadales bacterium
GGCCGCGATAGCTTGTCAGGCGTCCATGTGGCGGTGCAGGGCACCGGCTCGGTCGGCGGCGGCGTGGCGCGGCTGCTGGCAAAGGACGGCGCGAAGCTGACGCTCGCCGATATCGACGCAGCCCGTGCTGTGGCACTAGCAAATGATCTCGGCGGCGTGGCCGCCAGCTCGGACGCGATCATGGCGACGCCCTGCGACGTCTTCAGCCCGAACGCGCTGGGCGCAATCCTCGACGACACCGGCATCGCCGCGCTCGATTGCGCGATCGTTGCTGGCGGCGCGAACAACCAGCTCGCCCGTCCGGAACACGGCGCAAAGCTTGCCGCGCGCGGCATCCTCTATGCGCCCGACTACGTGATCAACGCCGGTGGAATCATCTCGGTTGCAACCGAATACCTCGCGCGCCGCGCCGGCCGCACCGGCGACGTTGCCGAGGTCAATGCGCTGGTTGCGCAGATCCCCGGCCGGCTCGAGTCGATCTGGCAGGAGAGCGCGAGCACGGGCATCAGCTCGGACGTGGTCGCCGACCGCATGGCCCAAAAACTCATCGGTCGCGGCTGATCGCGAAAGGGCGGTGCAAAGCGGGAACAATTCCGCGCTCGGCCCATTTGCGCTCTTGTCGGGAACATGTGTAAGACTACAAGCCCGGCCACACGCGATCATCATGCACATCTACGCCAATCCAACCCGGTTTTTGTCGCTCGCGAAGTGGCTCACCCCGCTCCTGTTCTGGAGCGGTCTGGTGCTGTCCATTGGCGCGGTGGCATGGGGCCTGTTGATTGTCCCGCCCGATCGGTTGATGGGCGACACGGTGCGCATCCTGTTCATCCACGTGCCTGCCGCATGGCTCGGCATGGGCGGCTGGGGGGGAATCGCGATTTCCTCGGCGATGCTGCTGATCTGGAAGCACCCGCTCGCCGCCATCTCCGCCCGCGCGATTGCCGTGCCCGGGATGGTGTTCTGCGCGATTTGCCTCGCAACCGGCTCGATCTGGGGCCGCCCGACATGGGGCACGTGGTGGGAGTGGGACGGGCGGCTTACCTCGATGCTGGTGCTGCTGTTCCTCTATGCGGGCTATATCGCCCTGTCCGAAGCCACGGAGCGCGAAGGCTCGTCAAGCAAGATCGCCGCGATCTTCGGCATTGTCGGCGCGGTCAACGTGCCGATCATCAATCGATCGGTGGTGTGGTGGAACTCGCTCCACCAGCCGCCCAGCATTACTGCGGGCAAGAGCGCGATCGAGCTCACCTTCCTCGTTCCGCTGTTGATCGCTGTGGTCGGGTTCTCCCTGTTGTTCGGCGCGATCGTGCTGATGCGGATGCGCGCGCTGATCGCCGAGGCGCAGGTCGAGGCGCGCCTGCGCCGCCGTGCGCTCGACGACGACGCGCCCGCACCGGTTGCCGCGATGGAGCATGCCTGATGCGCGAGGATCTCAATCAGTGGGATTTCGTGTGGCTAGCCTACGGCGTCGCGGCTGTTGCATTGATTGCGCTCGTCTTCTGGGCGTGGCGCGCTATGCGCAAGGCCGAAGCGCGGCGTGACGCGACGAAGCGGCGCTGACGCCAAAGGACATGGGATGAAGGCCAAGCATCAACGTCTGATTCTCGTGATCATCGCGTTTCTCGCCATCGTCGGCGCGGGGCTGCTCGCTGCGTGGGGCCTGCGCAATCAGGCGAACTATTTCTACCTGCCCGAACAGATGGCGTCCGAGCCCCCGGCGGTTGGCCAAGCGGTGCGCCTCGGCGGGATGGTGCAGAAGGGTTCCATCAAGACCGAGGCGGACGGCGTCACTGTCAACTTCCTCGTCACCGGCAACACCGCTGACGCGGTCCCTGTCCGCTACAGCGGTATCCTGCCCGATCTCTTTGTCGAAGGCTCGGGCGTAGTCGCGGAAGGCAGCATTGGCCCCGACGGCGTGTTCAAGGCAACCAACCTCCTCGCCAAGCACGACGAGAACTACGTGCCGCGCGAACTCGAGGGCATGGGCACCGAACAGGCCGCCAAGATGGCGGCCGACACCACGGTCGGTTTGAAGTGACAGCGATAGGGGCGAGGGCGACAAGATGAGTGCCGAGATCGGATTGGCCGCCCTGTGGCTCGCTGCTGCGCTTGCGGTGTTACAGATGGTCTCGGGCGGATTCGCGCTCAAAGCCGCGGCCGGTGAGGTCAACCCGCTCGCGATCTATGCACGCCCCGCTGCGGTGGTGCAGGCTGTGCTCGCGGTGCTGGCCTTCGCGATGCTGCTGTGGGCCTTTGCCATCACCGACCTCTCGCTCAAGCTGGTGGCGACCAATTCGCACTCGATGAAGCCGCTGATCTACAAGCTCAGCGGCACATGGGGGAACCACGAGGGCTCGATGCTGCTGTGGGTCGGCGTGCTGGCCGCTTCGGGCGGGATTCTGGCCATCTTCGAAAAGCGCCTCCCGGAACGCACGATGGGCGCGGCGCTCGCGGTGCAAGGCTTCGTGGCATTGGGCTTCTATGCCTTCCTGCTGCTCTCCTCCAATCCGTTCGAGCGCCTGCCTGTGCCTGCGGCCGAGGGCAACGGCCTCAACCCGCTGCTTCAGGACATCGGCCTCGCGATCCATCCGCCGACGCTGTATGCGGGCTATGTGGGGCTTTCCGTGGCCTTCAGTCTTGCGATGGGCGCGCTGATGACCCGCGAGGTCAACCCCTCCTTTGCCCGCGTCATGCGTCCCTGGGTGCTGGGCGCCTGGGTGCTGCTGACGCTGGGGATCACCGCGGGTTCCTACTGGGCCTATTACGAGCTTGGCTGGGGCGGCTGGTGGTTCTGGGACCCGGTCGAGAACGCCTCGCTGATGCCATGGCTGGCCGCGACCGCGCTGATGCATTCGGTGAGCGTGCTCGCCGCGCGTGATGCCTTGCGGACGTGGACGATCATGCTCGGCGTGCTCGCCTTCTCGATGTCGATGCTTGGCACGTTCCTTGTGCGCTCGGGCGTGCTGACCAGTGTCCACGCCTTCGCGGTGGACCCAGAGCGCGGGGCGTTCATCCTTGGCTTGCTCGGCATCTATATTGGCGGGGCCTTGACGATCTTCGCGCTGCGCGCCGGCGATGTGGCCGAGGGCAAGCGCTTTGCCGTCGTCAGCCGCGAGGGCGCGCTGGTATTCAACAACGTCATGCTCTCCGCGATCCTTGCGATCGTGTTGCTGGGCACGCTTTACCCGCTGCTGACGGAAGCCTTCGACGTGCGCGTTTCGGTCGGTCCGCCTTACTTCAATCCGGCGTCGGCAATTTTTGCAGTTCCCATGCTGCTGGTGATGGCGGTCGGGCCGCTGCTGCGCTGGAAGAGCGATAAGCCGGCGCGGCTCCAGTTTGAATTTGCGCTGATCGCCGCGCTGGTGATCGGGGGTATCGCGCTCGTCAGCTTCTTCGGCCAGTTCCCGCTGCTGCCGCTGCTCGGCCTCGGCCTTGCCGCGGCGCTGGCGGTGGCGGCTGTCCTGCCCTTGCGCGGCCGCCCGCTCCGGCGCGTGCCGGTCGCCACATGGGGCATGGTCATTGCCCATTTCGGCATCGCGGTTTCGCTGTTCGGCATGGCCTGCGAGGGTGCCTTCTCTCAGGAGCGCCTTGCCGCAGTTGCGCCGGGCGGGACCGAGCAGATCGGCGATTTCACCTTTACCCTTGAAAGCGTCACCCCGGTCGCCGGGCCCAACTGGACCGCGATGGAAGCGCAGCTTGCGGTGCGCGAGAACGGCGGCGCGCCGGTCATCCTCACGCCTCAGGCGCGCACTTTCTGGTCGCCGCCGCAATCGACCAGCGAAAGCGCACTTCTGACAAGGTGGAACGGCCAGCTATATGCGGTGATCGGCAACCAGGCCGAAGATGGCCGCTGGCAGATCCGCGTGTGGTGGAAGCCCTTCGTGACCTTCATCTGGTACGGCGGTATCCTCGTCGCGCTGGGCGGCGTGCTGGCGATCGCGGGCCGCGTAAATGTCGATGTGCGGCGCCGCAGAGCGGCCGTGCTTGGTGGCCGGCGCCGCGCCGATCTCGAAGCGCTGGGCGTACCTGCTCCGGTCCCGGCCGAGTAGAGACCCGATGCGCAACCGTCTCTGGCTGTGGGTGCCGCTTGCGGCCTTTGTGTTTTTCGCGGGGCTCGCCGGCTACATGCTGACGCAGGAGAAGGAACAGTTCGTTGCGAGCACGATGATCGGCCAACCCTTGCCCGATTTCGCGCTGCCTGCTGCCTTCGACGGCCTGCCGGGCGCGGCAAAGGCGGACTTCACCGGCGGGAAGCCGCGCCTGCTCAACATCTGGGCGAGCTGGTGCCTGCCCTGCATCGCCGAGGCCCCGCAGCTCGACGCGCTCAAGAATCAGGGCGTCGAGATCATCGGTGTCGCAATCCGCGACCGGCCCGAGGATGTTGCCAACTTCCTCGGTCGCTACGGCAATCCCTACAGCCGCATCGGCAGCGACAAAATCTCCGAGGTCCAACTGGCGATCGGCTCGTCGGGCGTGCCCGAGACCTTCGTGATCGATGCCAAGGGCGTGATCCGCTACCAGCACATCGGCGACATCCGCGACAGCGACGTGCCCAAGCTGCTCGCCGAATTGGAGAAGGCGCGATGATCCGCTCTGTTCTGGCCGCGTTGCTTGCGTTTCTGGCGCTTCCTGCGCTGGCGCAAGACACAATGCCGCCCGCGCCCTATGCCTATAACCAGCTTCAAGACCCGCGGCTCGAGGCCGAGGCCAGCGAACTGATGCACACGCTGCGCTGCCTCAAGTGCCAGTCGCAGTCGATTGCCGACAGCGATGCGCCGATGGCGGGCGACATGCGCCACCAAGTTCGCAGCCGCATTCTCGCAGGAGAAAGCCCCGGGCAAATCCGTAGCTGGCTGATCGCGCGCTACGGCGACTACGTCAGCTACGAGCCCGAGGTGAGCGCGACCACCTGGCCGCTCTTCGCGGTGCCAGTGCTGGTGATCCTGATCGTCGGCGGGGTGCTGGTGCGGCGGCTCGGCAGGCGGCGTAGTGATGATGCAGGAGATGCGGCATGATCGGTGGATGGCTTGCAGTCGGTGCGCTGGCGCTGGCGGCCTTCGCGTTCGCCGTGCTGGCGCTCAAGCTCCCGCGCGCGGCAATGCCGCTGTTCGGCGCGGTGCTGGTGTTTGGCCTTGCGGGTTATGCGTGGCAAGGCTCGCCCGGCCAGCCTGCCGCGCCCAAGTCCGGCGCGGTCGAGGAGGGGCAGAATGGCGCGGCGATGGTCGAGGGGCGCGCGGCGCTGTTCGACCGCACCCTGCCGCCGCCCAATTACCTCGTCACCTCCGATGCCTTCGCCCGGCGCGGCCAGTTCGGCGATGCCGCTGCGCTGCTGCAGCGGGGCCTTAAAGAGAACCCGCGCGATCTGGAGAGCTCGCTGGCGCTCGGCATGGCGCTTGTCGGCCATGCCGACGGCTTTGTCACGCCTGCCGCGGTGCAGGCCTTCGGCCGTGCCAAGGCAATCGATCCTAGGCATCCGGGCGCCGAATACTTCCTCGGCTTCGCCTATCTCCAGAGCGGCGAGGTGGTCGCGGCACGCAATGTCTGGGCGGGCCTGCTCGAAAGCTCACCGCGCGATGCCCCGTGGGTCGATGGCTTGAAGGCCGAGGTCGCGCGCCTCGACGACATGATTGCCCGCGCACCGATGCTCCAGGGCCAGTGACGCAAAGTGTCTCGCGCATGACCATCGGTGCGCGGTTGTTGCAGGTGCGAAACCATGGTGCTACGCGCGCCGCCTTACCTGTGACGAGTCGTTCGCGCCGGATGGGCAGTACCGCGGGGCTCGGGAAATCCGATTGATATGAGCAGCACAGCAACCACCGCCGATCCGTCTGACGCGCCCCAACCCGGGCATGCGCATGGTCATGGCAAACAGGCTTCAACTGCGGCGCTAGTGGTCGGCTCGATCGGCGTCGTGTTCGGCGACATCGGCACCAGCCCGCTTTACGCTTTCCGTGAGACCTTCGCCTCGCACCACGGTGCTCCCGGCATATCGCCCGATGCAGACCATATCCACGGGGTCCTGAGCCTCGTCTTCTGGTCGATGATGATGGTGGTGACGGTCAAATACGTCCTTACCATCATGCGCGCCGACAACGGCGGCGAGGGCGGGAGCCTGGCGCTGCTGGCACTCATCAAGCGCACCTCGGCAACCAAGGTGTGGACCTCGCCGCTGATCCTCCTCGGCGTTTTCGCCACTGCGCTGTTCTACGGTGACAGTATGATCACCCCGGCAATTTCAGTGCTTTCCGCGACCGAAGGCATGAAATACATCGTCCCCGGCTTTGAACCGTGGATCGTGCCGACGGCGGTGGCGATCCTGTTCGGCCTCTTTGCGATCCAGTCGCGCGGCACCGAGCGGGTGGGCAAGCTGTTCGGCCCGATCATGCTCACCTATTTCTCGATGCTCGCGGTGCTGGGCGTCATGCACCTCACCGCCGATCCGACAATCATCCTCGAGACGATCAATCCGCTTAACGCGATACGCTTCTTCGAAGACGACGGCTTCGTTGCCTTTGTCGCGCTCGGCAGTGTGGTGCTGGCCGTGACCGGGGCCGAGGCGCTTTATGCCGACATGGGCCATTTCGGCCGCAAGCCGATCGGCATCTCGTGGCTGACCTTCGTCTATCCGGCGCTGATGCTCAACTACATGGGACAGGGCGCGCTGATCCTCTCGCAGACCTCGCCCGAAGCTGCCGCAGCGCTGGTCAAGGATCCGTTCTTCCTGATGATCCCCGACATGGTGCGCGTGCCGGTGATCATCCTCGCGCTGTTCGCCACCATCATCGCCAGCCAGGCGGTGATCTCGGGCGCCTTCAGCCTAACCCAGCAAGCGGTCCAGCTCGGTTTCATCCCGCGCATGGAGATCCGCCACACCAGCGCCTCGGCCGCTGGGCAGATCTACATTCCGGTGATCAACTGGGGTTTGATGGTGATGGTGATCCTGCTGGTGCTGTTCTTCCAGTCCTCGACCAACCTTGCCGCAGCCTACGGCATCGCGGTGACGGGGGCGATGTTTATCGACACCCTCTTGCTGGCAGCAGTGCTGTTCTCGCTGTGGCGCTGGCCGCTGTGGAAGGCCCTGCCGCTGGTGAGCGCCTTCCTGATCGTCGACATCGCCTATTTCGGTGCGAACCTCATCAAGGTGCCGAGTGGCGGCTGGGTGCCGCTGTTGATCGGCTTCGTCATCTTCACGCTGCTCACCACCTGGTCGCGCGGGCGCGAACTGATGCGGGCGAGCATGACAGACGGTTCGCTGCCGATCGAGATCTTCGCGAAGAGCGCGCAGAACTCGGCGACCCGCGTGGCCGGCACGGCGGTGTTCATGGCCTCGACCAATTCGGGCGTGCCATCCGCGCTGCTCCACAATATCAAACATAACAAGGTGCTGCACGAACGCGTGCTGATCTTGACGGTGCAGGTACGCGGCATGCCCTATGTCGACGAGAGCGAGCGTTACGCGTGCAAGAGCCTCGGCAACGGGTTCTACCGGGTGACGATCTATTGCGGCTTCCTCGAGGAAACTGACGTGCCCAAGCTGCTCAGCAAGCTGACCCTGTGCGACGGCGCTTTCGACATGATGCAGACGAGCTTCTTCCTGTCTCGTCAGACGCTGATCCCCTCGAGCAAGCCCGGAATGGCGATCTGGCGCGAGCAGCTGTTCGCGTGGATGCTGCGCAATGCGGCGAGCGCGATGGCGTTCTTCCGCCTGCCCACCAACCGTGTGGTGGAGCTCGGGAGTCAGGTGGAAATCTGATGTTCACCCGGACCTGACCCGGACCGGGCAAAGGGGTGCGTCACGCCGTCGGCGGCTCGTCCTTCAGCGCTTCGTCCTTCTCCTCGAAGCTCAGCCCGTTCTTCAGCAGCATCGGGATCTGGCTGAAGGTGAACAGGAAGGTCAGCGGCAAGAACACCCAGATCTTCGCCCACAGCCAGCCTTCGAAGGTCATCTGCGCGCGGAGCACCTCGTTAAGAACGGCGAGAACGAGGAAGAACACCCCCCAGTTGCGCGACAGCTTGAGCCAGCCTGCATCGCTCAGGCCCTCGAAAGCGGCTTCGAGCAGGATCTTGAGCATTGCGCGGCCGGTGAAGAATCCGCCCAACAGCACAACGCCAAAAGTTGCGTAGATGATCGATGGCTTGAGCTGTACAAAGGTTGGGTCGCCGAAGAAGATCGTCAGACTGCCAAAGCCGACGATCAGCGCGGTCGAGAACCACAACATCGGCGAGACCTTGCCGAGCCGCCATTTCGAGATCACCAGCGCAGCTACCGCTGCGACCATAAAGGCCCCGGTGCCGGCGATGATCGCGGCGAGCTCTCCGGCGGCATTGGGGGTGGCCGGCGAGTTCCAGCGATAGATGCCGAGGAACACCATCAGCGGGCCATAATCGACCGCGACATTGAGCCAGCTCGAGGCGGCTTTCTTGGTTTCGTTCTCGCTCATCACGCTACTCCGGCAATCACGCGCGCGACAAGATCGGGATCGAAGGGACGCAGGTCCTCCAGCTTCTCGCCGACGCCGATCGCGTGGATCGGCAGGCCGAATTGCTCGGCGGCCGCGACCAGCACGCCGCCGCGGGCGGTGCCATCGAGCTTGGTCATGATCAGACCCGTGACGCCCGCGACCTCCTTGAACACGTCGATCTGCGACAGCGCGTTCTGGCCGTTGGTGGCATCGAGCACCAGCACCACATCGTGCGGCGCCTCGGGATTGAGCCGCCCGAGCACGCGGCGGATCTTGGCAAGCTCCTCCATCAGCTCCTTCTTGTTCTGAAGGCGCCCGGCGGTATCGACGATCAGCGCGTCGATGCCAGTTTCGGTTGCTTGTTTCACGGCGTCGAACACGATCGCCGCCGGATCGCCGCCTTCAGGTCCGCGCACGAGGTCGACGCCGATGCGCCCTGCCCATGTCGCAAGCTGGCCGATAGCGGCTGCGCGGAAGGTGTCGCCCGCCGCCAGCAGCACGCCGTAATCGTCCTCCTGAAACAGGTGCGCGAGCTTGGCGATGGTGGTGGTCTTGCCGCTGCCGTTGACGCCGATCACGAGGATCACCTGCGGCCTTGGGAAGGCGGTGATCTCGAGCGGTTTGGCGACCGGGCGCAGGATAGCGGCGATCTCTTCAGCCACCGCTTCGCGCAATTCGCGGGTGGTGATTTCGAGCCCGAAGCGTTTTTCGGACAGCTTCGCGCGGATGCGGGCGGCGGCTGCGGGGCCGAGGTCGGACATGATCAGCGCGTCCTCGACCTCGTCCAATGTGGCGTCGTCGAGCTTCGCCGAGCCTCCCGCGGAGCCGGGCAGGTTGGCGGTCAGCCGCTCGGAGGTTTTGGCAAAGCCCCCGAACAGGCGCTGGGTCCAACTGGTTTCACTCATGCTAGCAGGCCCTCCCTGAGGCCGCTTGGGGTTACGTCGATGATCTCTCCGGCCGCCGTGCCTGAGGGCAGGGCGACGCGGGCGTAGCTGGGCGCATAGCCCGTGCCGTCGCGTTCGGCGAGGACGGGGAGCGTTTCGCCCACAAGGCTTTCCAGCCATGCTGCGCGGCGGGCGGCGGAGCGTGTCCGCAGCGCGGCGGCGCGGGCTTTGACCACGTCGCGCGCAACCTGCGGCATCCGCGCGGCGGGGGTGCCGGGGCGAGGCGAGAAAGGGAAGACATGGGCATGGACGATATCGAGTTCGTCGATGATCGAGAGGTTCTCCCGATGGTGCTCCTCGTCCTCGGTCGGGAAGCCCGCGATGAGGTCAGCGCCTACGGCGATGTCCGGACGCAGCATCCTGAGCCTTGCGACCAGATCCGCCGCATCGGCCCTGAGGTGGCGGCGTTTCATGCGCTTGAGGATCAGGTCCGCCCCGTGCTGGAGCGAGAGGTGGAGGTGCGGCATCACCCGCTCCTCGTGAGCGATGAGGTC
Organism: Sphingomonadales bacterium; assembly: GCA_031408395.1. Lineage (GTDB taxonomy): Bacteria > Pseudomonadota > Alphaproteobacteria > Sphingomonadales > Sphingomonadaceae > Erythrobacter. Next base: position 9,901 of record JANNWO010000131.1, read on the forward strand.
GAACAGCAGCGGGTCGATCTCGACCCCGTCGACCGAGGAAAGGCGTAGGCGATCTAGTTGATGAAACCCCTCCAGGATGGCCTGAACGAGAGTGCCCAAGCGGGGCGCATTGGTAAGATCATGTCCCCAGCTTGTCAGATCGACACCGGTGAGGACAACTTCCTTCGCTCCTGCCGCACAGTGATTTCCCACTTCCTGTAGGACTTCGCTGACCGTCAATGAGCGGCTCACACCGCGCCCCTGAGGGATGACGCAGAAGGTGCAGGCATGGTCGCAGCCGTTCTGCACGGCGACGAAAGCGCGAGTGCGAGCCGGGGAAATCGCAGGCGCTTCGGCGGCGATGTTCCAGGCGCGCGGGTCGAGCTTCGCAGCGTTGGCCACCAGCGCGTCCACCTCGTCCATCGCGCCGATTTCCGCGCGGTCGATCTCCGCCGCGCAGCCGGTTACCACAAGCCGCGCGGAGGGATGATCGCGCCGCGCACGCCGGATTGCCTTGCGCGTCTGGCGCATCGCCTCGCCGGTCACCGCGCAGGAATTGACCACCACTAGGTCAGTCTCCCCCGCGAGCATCGCCCGCATCCGCTCGCTCTCGGCGATGTTCATGCGGCAGCCTAGGGTAATGATCTGGGGCGCGTTCAAGCCCCTGCTCCGGCCGCCGCAAAGGCGTCCCAGTCGAATGTGCCGCGATAGCTCTCGGTCGCAGGGCCGCTCATCAGGATCGTGCCGCCGGGCTCCCAAGCGATGACGAGGTCGCCGCCGGGGAGGGTGACGCGCACCGGGCTCGCCGCCAGCCCCCGCCGGATCGCCGCGACGGCCGTGGCGCAGGCGCCGGTGCCGCAGGCCCGCGTCAGGCCTGCGCCGCGCTCCCAGACCCGCAGCTTAAGGTGGTCCGGCCCAGAAACGCTCGCAACATTGACGTTGACGCGGCTTGGGAACAGCGGATCGTGCTCGATGATCGGCCCCAGCCTGCCCAGCTCCACCGCATCGGCATTATCGACGAAGAAGATTGCGTGCGGGTTGCCGACATTCACCGCCATCGGGCCTTCAAGGCTCTCCCACCCGACCGGCATGGCAAAGGTGTCCATCGCATAGGCTAGCGGGATGGCTTCCCAGTCGAAGCGCGGCGATCCCATGTCGACCCGTGCGCCGCCGTCCAGCGGTTCCAGCGCAATCGGCCCGCCGCCGGTTTCGATCACCGCCGCTTTGCCGTGGAGCAGCGCCACGGCGCGCGCGGCGTTGCCGCAGGCCTCAACCTCGCCGCCGTCGGAATTGAAGATCCGCATCCGGAAGGCGTGAACCTCGCTCGGCTCGAGCAACACGAGTTGGTCAAAGCCGATCCCGGTGCGTCGGTCACCCAGCGCGCGCGCTACGTCTGCGGTCATCGCCGGCAGCGGTGCCTCGCGCGCGTCGAGCACGACGAAGTCGTTGCCGAGCCCGTGCATCTTGATGAAGGGGATCGCGTGGGTCACCGCTGCGCATCTATGCACGCGATGGGCCTGCGTCCAGTCCCGCGTCCCCCCATGCTCGGGGCGGCGGCGATATGGTCAGGGGCGCAAGCTGCGCTGCAAGGGGGCGATGTTACCCACTGCGGCTGCGGCAGCGGCTGCGTCAGCGGCGCCATCGGGCCGCGGGCCGTTGAGCTTGCCCGCCACCTTCAGCCGCGCGCGCACCGCCTCGGCATCCTCGGGCACACCGTAGAAATAGCCCTGCGCCTTCAAATTGCCCATGCGCTTGAGTGCATTGAGGATCTCCTCGTCCTCGACGCCTTCCGCGGTCAGCGGCAGGTCGAGCCCGCGGGCCAGCGAGACGATTGCCTCGACCATCCGCGACTGGTTGTTCGGATCGCGCAGCTCAGCCACAAAGCTGCGGTCGATCTTGATGCGGTCGAAGGGCAGGTTGCGCAGCTGTTCGAGGCTCGAATAGCCCGTGCCGAAATCGTCGAGCGCGATCTGCACGCCCTGATTTCGCAGGCTCGTTATCATCGAGCGTACCAGGCCGATGTTTTCGTGCAGGCAGCTTTCGGTGATCTCGATCTCGAGCCGCTGCGGCGGGAAATTGGCTGCGACGAGCATCTTCAGCAGCTTTTGGGCAAACCACGGATCGCGCAATTGCACCGGAGAGATGTTGATCGAGAGCGTCAGACTATCATCCCATTCGCGCGCATCGGCGAAGGCCCTCTCCATGAGCCTTTCGGACATCTTGCTGATCAGCCCGATCTCCTCGGCGACCGGCACGAAGATGTCGGGGCTGGTCAGGCCGAACTGCGGCGAGCGCCAGCGGGCGAGCATCTCGAAGCCGACCAGCGTGCCGCTGTCGAGATCGACCTGCTGCTCGTAAAACGGCACAAATTCCCCGCGAGATAGCCCGCGGCGGATGCCGGTTTCGAGCTGGTGGCGGAAGCGCAGCTCGCTTTCCATGCTCGGCTCGAACCAGAAGTAGCGGTTCCGGCCCTGCTTCTTGGCGTGATAAAGTGCCATGTCCGCGCGGTGCATTAGCGTTGCGGCATCGACCACCAGGCCGATCGTCCCGTCGGGTTCGTGGTCGGCGGCAAGGCCGATCGACAGGGAAATGTCGATCGTCACGTCGGGCAACTGCAAGGGCTCGGCAAAGGTCTCGAAAATACGGATCGCGAAATCGTCGACCCGGTCGTAGTGGCTGGCGGGGTAAGCCATGACAAAAGCGAATTCGTCGCCCCCGAGCCGCGCCAGCTGTGCCTCACGCGGGAGCAGGGCGCGGATCCGATCGCTCAGCATCACCAGCACCGCATCACCCACAACGTGGCCGTGCATGTCGTTGATCTGCTTGAAGTTGTCGAGATCGATCATGCAATAGGCGATTGCCTCTCCGCGCGTTGCGGCGCGGGCGCGGACCTGTTCGGTGGCCTCTAGCATTGAGCGCCGGTTGAGGCAGTTGGTGAGCGGATCGATCGCGGCGAGAAGCTTGGCGCGCGCCTCGGCACGGCGTCGTTCGTCGATCTCGCGGGTTAGCTCGCGGTAACGGCGCCAGCCGAAGATGACCAAGGCGATGTTGAGCAGCAGGGCATTGGCGAGCACCACGTCGGGCTGCCCGCCATAGCCGAGCAGCGCCTGCACCGTCTGGGGCAGCACCGACCCGCCTGTCCCGACCAGGAGGATGATCGCCGCCACGGCAATTCCCAGCGCGACGACGTCGCGTTCTGCCCGATGGAGTGGATTGTCTGGCTCGTTATCCGTCAAGACTGTTGCCCTGTTCGCCCATTGTGCGTGGTTGATCGCAGATTGCACTAAAGATCGGGTTAATTCCGTCCCGACGCGGGCGGCCCGTGGACGGTATTTCCCGGGGGCTTGGCGAAGGGTGCGGGCGCGCGCTATCGGGGCGCGTCACTGGATGGAGCACGCGCGCGGCATGGCCTATTGGCTGATGAAATCCGAACCCTTCAAATATAGCTGGGACCACCTTGTCGCCGAGGGCGAGGGGACGTGGGACGGGGTGCGTAACTATCTGGCACGCAACAATCTTCAAGCCATGCAGGTCGGCGACGAGGCGTTTTTCTACCACAGCCGAGAGGGGCTGGAGATCGTCGGCATCTGCGAGGTCAGCGTCGCTGGCATCGGCGATCCCACCGACGAAACCGGCAAGTGGGCGGCGGTGAAGGTCAAGCCCAAGACAAAGTTCGCCCATCACGTCACGCTCGCCGCGATCAAGGCTGAGCCTCGGCTGGCTGAAATGCAGCTTGTTCGCCTGTCGCGCCTTTCGGTGTGCGGGGTGTCGCCGGAAGAGTGGCGGGTGATCCTTGAAATGGCCGAGGGCTGACCCCGCCAAAGGCTGTGTTTCACGTGAAACATCGTTTTGGAGGGGGTCTAACAGGGGTCTAAGGGGGGTCTAGAGGGGGTCTGGACCGCGCTGGAGGCCCTCTAGACCGATATAGCTGTGGTCTGGAATCGTCACCCCGTCCCGGCACGGCCACAACTCGTCCCGGATGATGGAACGAAACCTCCGCCACACCCGTAGACTTCATGAAAAGCCAATAAAAACATTGGTTTATCATAGGAGGTTATCATGGGTGAATTCATCGATAAGGCCAAGGGTGCCGCGAAGGAATTGATCGGCGAGGCGAAGACGCACTCGAGCAATCCGGAAACCCGCGCCGAAGGCCACGTCCAGAAGGCCGAAGGCAAGATCGACAAGGCCAAGGGTTCAATCAAGGGCGCGCTTGGCGACCATATCTGACCGCAAAGTCGTATGGGACGTCACCGCGTCTTTTGGGAAGGCCGCCC
>JANNWO010000132.1:0-5403 GCA_031408395.1 Sphingomonadales bacterium
CGCGCCCACTTGAACGCACGGGGCGCACGCCTCGCGCCGAAATCACGGGATCTGACAGGCCTTATCGCATGACAATCGACCTTCTCGCCGCCGCTGGCGCCGCCGCCGGAGCGCCGCCCGCCTGGATCAGCTTCCTGCCGATCGTCGGCATGATCGCGATCTTCTGGTTCCTCATCATCTCCCCGCAGATGAAGAAGCAGAAAGAGCATCAGAAGAAGATCGCCGAGGTCAAGAAGGGCGATCAGGTGGTCACCGCTGGCGGCCTGGTAGGCAAGGTGCTCAAGGTCGACGAGGTCTATGTCGAGCTTGAACTGGGCACGAATGTCCGCGTGAAGGCAATCAAGGCGACGATCGGCGACATTATCCCTCCGGGCGGCAAGCCCGCCAACGATTGAGCGCCCGGACCCAAGCCCGGCCGCACCCCCATTCCTTGCGTGTGAGACCCTGACGCAATGCTCGATTTCCCCCTCTGGAAAAAGCTCTCGCTGTGGGCGGTAACGCTGGCCGCAGCCGTGCTGGCGCTTCCTTCGCTTGCCAACGTTGCGGGGCTACCTTGGCCTTCCGCGCTCCCCAATCCGCAGGTCAACCTCGGGCTCGACCTTGCCGGCGGCTCGCACCTGCTGCTCGAAGCCAAGTCCGGCGACGTGCGCACACAGCGGCTCGACAACATGGAAGAGACCGTCCGCCAGCTGATGCGCAACGCGACCCCGCGCATCCGCATCGGCGACGTCTCGACGGCGGGCGGCCAGCTGTCCTTCATGCTCGAGAGCGCGTCCGACATCGACCGTGCGCGCGGCCTGATCGAACCGGCGATGCAGGGCTCCATGACGGTGCGCGAGTGGGAGCTTTCGGTGGTTGATGGCCAGCGTATCGTGCTGGCCCAGACCGAAGCGGGCGTGAATCAGGCGATCGACGCGGCGATGAACAGCGCCATCGAGATTTTGCGTATCCGTATCGACAAGCTCGGCACGCGCGAGCCAACGATCATCCGTCAGGGCGACACTCGCATTGTCGTTCAGGTGCCGGGCTTGCAGGACCCCGAAGCGCTGAAGGCGCTGGTCGGCAAGACCGCCGTGCTCGAATTCAAGTTGGTCGATCTGAACGCGCTGCCGAGCAATATTCAGGCCGGCATCGCGCCTCCGGGCAGCGAGATCTTCCCCTTCGCGCCCGATTCGCAGCAGCAGGGCCAGTCGCTCGCGGTGCGACGCCTCGGCGGGATCCGCGGCGAGAACCTAACCGGCGCGCAGGCCGGTGTCGATCCGCAGAACAACCAGAGCGTCGTCAACATCACCTTCGATGCCCAGGGCGGGGCGAAGTTTGCCAAGCTGACGACCGAGAACGTGGGCAAGCCCTTTGCCATCATCCTCGATGGTCAGGTGCTCTCGGCGCCCAATATCGAAACCCCGATCATCGGCGGCAGCGCGCGGATTTCGGGGAGCTTCACGACTGAAAGCGCCAACACCCTTGCGATCGCGCTGGGTTCGGGCGCGCTGCCGGTGCCCCTCGATGTGATCGAGGAACGCTCCGTCGGGCCTGACCTTGGCGCGGACTCGATCCGCAAGGGCCTGCTGGCCATGGGGATCGGCAGCCTTGCCGTGATCGCACTGATGGTCACCACCTATGGCCGCTTCGGCGTCTATGCGACCGCGGCGCTGGTGTTGAACGTGCTGATGCTGCTCGGGCTGATGGCGGCGGGCGGGTTCACACTGACGCTGCCGGGGATCGCCGGCTTCGTCATCACGATCGGCGCGGCGGTGGATGCGAACGTCCTGATCAACGAGCGCATCCGCGAGGAGCGCGCGCGCGGGCGCAGGGTCGTCGCGGCGGTCGAGACCGGTTACAAGGAAGCCAGCCGCGCGATCTGGGACGCGAATATCACCAACGTCATTTCGGGGATCGCGCTGTTCGCGTTCGGCTCGGGGCCGGTCAAGGGCTTTGCCGTGGTGCTGGTGATCGGCATCATAACCTCGGTGTTCACGGGCGTGACCCTGACCCGCATGTTCGTCGCCGGGTGGCTGCGCAAAGCGCGCCCCAACGACATCAATATCTGAGGAGCAAGCCGCCATGAAACTCCTGAAGCTTGTCCCCGACAACACCAATATCAAGTTCCTGAGCCTGCGCGTCCCGTTCTTCGTGGTCAGCCTGGTGCTGATCTTCGGCAGCTGGGCGGCGGTCGCGGTGAACGGCCTCAACTTCGGCGTCGATTTCGCCGGGGGGCAGGAAGTGCAGATGACCTTCGCGCAGCGCCCGACCGCGCCGATCCCGCAGCTTCGAGAGCTTGTCCAAGGTCTCGGCTACGGCGAGCCAGTGGTGCAGGAATTCGGCGCCCCCAACCAGGTCTCGATCCGCGTGCCGCTGCCCAAGGGTACAGAGGACACGCCGGGCGCGGCAACCAAGATCGGCGACCGGGTGATCGCATCGATCACCGCCGAATATCCCGACGCGCGTAGGGACGGCAATAACACCGTCTCGGGCAAGGTCGCGGGCGAGTTCCGCAATCAGGCGATCCTTGCGCTGCTCGCGGCAATGGCGGCGGTGTCGCTTTACATCTGGGTGCGCTTCGAATGGCAGTTCGGTGTGGGCGCGATGTTCGCGCTGGTGCACGACGTGTCGGTGACGCTCGGGCTGTTCGCGTTGACGCAGATGGAGTTCAGCCTCCAGATCGTCGCCGCGATCCTCGCGATCATCGGCTATTCTCTGAACGACACCATCGTCGTCTACGACCGCATCCGCGAGAACCTCAAGAAGTACCGCAAGATGCCGCTCGCCGAGCTGCTCGACCTGTCGGTCAACGAGACGCTGTCGCGCACGGTGATGACCTCGCTGACGCTGTTCATTGCGCTGATCCCGCTGCTGATCTTCGGCCCGCCGAGCCTGTTCGGCATGGTCGCAGCGATCACCGTGGGCCTGTTCATCGGCACGTACTCATCGATCTACATGGCCGGGCCGCTGTTGATCTGGATGGGCGTGACCTCCACGAGCTTCGTGCCGACCGAGACCGCGACCGACCGTCAGGACAAGCTCGCGCGCGGCAAGACGTAAGTGGGGGCGGGGCGGCGGTGAGGTTTAGGCCTCGCTGACCAGCCGCTCGTAATGCTCGGCGAGCGCTGCGGCGTTCGCGTCCCAGCTGAAATTCTCGGTCAGCGCTGCCACCGCCTCGCGCGGGGGCGGGTCATTGAGGACCGCGTTGACCCCTTGCGCCACCGCAGCCGCATTGCGCGCCACCAACCGCCCGGCGGTGGGCGACGCAATCAGTTCACGCGCGCCGCCGACATCGCAGGTCACCACCGGAGTGCCGCAGGCGAGCGCCTCGACCCAGGCATTCGCCAGCCCCTCGCTCGCAGTGGGGAGCACCATCACGTCAGCGGCTGAGAGGATCAGCGGCATCAGGTCGTGATCGATCGATCCTGCGAAAAACACCCTGTCCGCCACCCCTTCGCTCGCCGCCAGCGCGCGCAGCCGCGTCTCGTCCTCGCCCTTGCCGATAAGCAGCAGCTGCGCGCCCGGAATGTCGCGCAGCGCCTGGATCGCGATCCCCTGACCCTTGCGCTCGATCAGCGCGCCGACGCAGGCGAGCAGCGGCACGTTGGCGGGCATTGCGAAGCCCAGCTCCTCGCTCAATTGGCGGCGCAGCTGCGGGTGATCGAAGGGGCGGAAACGGTCACGGTCGAGCCCCGTGTAGTGGACGGTGATCTTCGCCGCTTCCATGCCCATTGCCGCCATTTGCCCGGCAAGTTCGTGGCTCACAGCGAGGAGCCCCTTGGCCTTCTGAGCCGCCGCGAGCATCTGGCGGCGCGCGAAATCGTACGCGCCCCAGAAGCTGATGTCGCTCCCGCGCGCCTTGATCGACAGCGGCACACCAAGCGCACCGGCCAGTTCTGCGGCGGCCGGTCCGTCGGGGAAAAAAAATTGCGCATCGACCAGGTCGATCGGCGCCTCGGCATGGATACGGCGGGCGAGCGGCAGTACAGCGCGGGCAATGGCGGCGGCGTTGCGGCGCGCGCCGATCTTGGGGATCAGCGTGAAGTGCGGGCGGTAGACGGTAATCCCGCCCTCGCTGCTGACCTCGGGCAGCTCGGCGAGCGGGCGGTAGCGCCCCAGCGCGAGCGGCGGCAACCCGATTGGGCTGACCACGGTCACCTTCCAGTCCCCGCGCTTCGCCAGCGCCTCGATCGAGCGTGCGACGAAGGTGCCGAAGCGCGGATTGACCGGATTGGGATAAAGCGTGGAGAGAACGAGGACGTGTTTCATGCCGATTGTGCTTCAGATCGCCCGGACGAGCATGAAGGCTACCGCGATCCACGGCGGATTGTCGACCACCACCTGCTTCTGCCCCGCGCCGGGCGGGAGCAGGCCGACGAGCGAGCCGCGCCGGTCGATCAGCCGCCCGAATGCGAAGCGGCCGCCGGGCCGGGGGACGAGGCAGTCGCGGTTGATCGCGCGAGCGAGGGCCAGGTCGCCGCCATCGGTGTTCATCGGACGGAGCCAGATGAGGTCGCCGGGACGGTATTCGCCGATACTCGCGGTGACCGAGAGCACGAGGGGCGCGGGGCCGTCTTCGCCCGCCAGCGCGCTCGGCAGCAGCGCCTCGCGCGGGGCGGCGAGCGCCTCGGGGCCGGTCGGGCCAAGTTGGGCGACGATCTGTGCAGGCGCGGCGCTCGCGGCGCGCATCAGGCTGGCGGGATCGATCTTGAGCGCGGCCGCGATCCTGTTCATCCAGGTGAGCGAGAGAGAGCGCATGCCGGTCTCGAGCCGGCCGATGGTCTGCGCCGTGGTCGGCGGGTCGCAAGCGGCGGCGAGATCGGCAAGCGTCAGCCCCTTGGCCTTGCGGATGTCGCGAATACGGTTGCTCATTCGGTGCGGGCCTTTAACCGGATTGGTTTTTTTCTTTCCTACAGATAAGCCGACTTGGCAAGTACTCCTCTCATTGAAGCGGAGGACATGCCATGAAGCGCCAGTTGGTCGAACGCGAACTCACGTCCGAAGGCCCGCGCCGCAGCGCCGCCAAGCCCGGCGGACGCCGGCTCACCCGCAGCGTCACGGTCAACCTCGCCGAAAGCCCGCTGGTCTGGCTGCACGCGCGCGGGCACCTCACCCAGCGGCTGCTGGATGCGGGCGAGGCGTTGCGGACCGACTACGAACGCGCGCAGCTTTCGGCGAGCATCACCATGCGCTGGGAAGCCGTGCGGGTGAAGTCGACCGGCGAACGCGGCCTCGCGCCAAGCGAGCGACAGATTGCCGCACGCCAACGTTTCGACGGGGCGATCAAGGCGGCGGGCAAGGGGCTCGAGGACATATTGTGGCGCGTGGTCTGCGCCGGGGAAGCGCTGCCGGAAGCGGAGAAGACCCTCGGCTGGCCTGCGCGCAGCGGCAAGCTGGTGCTTAGGATCGCGCTTGAACGGG